>JBKPOB010000174.1:0-38481 GCA_046732875.1 Verrucomicrobiota bacterium
GATAGGCCAAATGCCTTCTTGTAAAACTCAACTGCGAGGCGGTAGCTCACCCCGACCACGTTCTGGTGATATTCGCCGCGATATGGCACGCCGTACTCGGCGAGCAACTCCGCGTCGATTTCACTCCACCACGGCTCGGAGTCGGCAAGCACGCCATCTAGATCGAAGATTACGGAGGCTAGCATCAATTTTTACAACGGGGCTCGGAGTTAAGACCGGAGAGATAGAAGCTTGGGCGCAGTCGTCAAGCAACGTAATTGCCGCAGTCATCGACACGCGGCCTTAGTTTTCAGCCATTCAAGAACCTTGCTCCGAGCGACCGGGACGCTGTAGCATCGACAAAACCCACGATAGGAAACTATGAACTACAACATCGCAACAATCCTCGCCATCATCGCGATTCTTTTCGTCCTGCTCACTTACATAACCGGCGCGCCGCTCGTGCCGGTCGCAGTGATCCTGCTCGGGCTGGCGATAATTTTCGGGGGAGGCGCCTTCCGCCGAGTCTAGTGTCGGCTTGCTAAATCGGCAGCAATGGCCGAGGCGATCGCCACTGCAGGGAGTGGTCGGCGGTCATGGACTGCCGCCAGAGAGATCAGCTACGGGGTGGCAGACTTTTTCTCCAAAAGCGAGAGGTACGCTTCGTAACCTCTGTCTTTCATTTCTTCCACTGGCACAAAATGGAAGGCAGCCGAGTAAACGACGTAACGTTGTCCCGTGGGCGATTGCGGGTCGGGAAACACATAGCCAAGACGGGCGTTACTTCGCTTGGCGCGGACCTCGGTACGCTGCATGTCGTGCGAAGTATCCAGGCTCTCGACGAGGAGCTCTTTCGAGATGGGCTTGCTGAACGTGGGGAAGCCGATCCCAGCTTCGAATTTGTCGAGCGAAGAAAAGAGCGGTTCGCCGGTAATGATGTCGACGTAGACGCCGGTCTTCTCGTTATTCCAGAACTGATTTTGGAAGGCCCTTTGACTGCCACCTTCGCGCACCACGGAATATTCCTCGGCTTTCAATCGTTGTTTCAAGACGGTGTCGCTGGGGACCGGACGGTTCGGGTCGAAAGTCGTGGTCTCCTTTTTTTCTTTCTGCGCGAGAAAGAAAAAGTAAAGCCCTCCGACGATGAGCACGACTGCGAGGCCGGCACCGACGTATGTGCTGATCGCCGATTTTTCTTCGCTGGTGATTCGGCCCCCGCGCATCAGCATTATCGAACCAGAGACTGGCGACATCCGTCAAGACGGAATGGGCTGCGAAGCGGTGCAGTTGAGGTTATGTCTTATCAGCGAGGTAACATGTCGATCGTTACAACCTATCTGGAGATGCATTCGCCGGATCAGCTTCGTCCAAAGCGATGCGCAGATGGACGGTTTCAAATCGGCGAGAAAAAAGAACGCGACTGGCGGTTCAATCGGGATCTCTATCTTGCCGTTGGGCAGTTGTGGTCCTGGAACGACAAACGCGTGTGGAGCGACGACCAATGGAAGGAGTACGGGCTTGCACCTGAGCTACGGACCTTTGCCGCGTATTATGACAATTCGCTCGCGGGATATTACGAACTGCGCCTCGACGACGAAGGCGGGGTCGAGATCGCCTACTTTGGTTTGTTACCGGAGTTTATCGGTCGCGGACTAGGAGGAGCATTACTCACTAGCGCAATTGAAAAAGCGTGGCGGATGTCGCCTTCAGTCTCCCGCGTTTGGGTGCACACTTGCAACCTTGATCATCCAGCTGCGCTGGCCAATTACCAGGCTCGCGGCATGGTAATTTATAAGCAGGAAACAGAGAGCTGAATGAAAATTGCCTTTTAAGATCAAGGCCGCAGCCAACGGCAGCGGCGACAGCTGAGATCCCGGGCGACTGGCTTCGTTCATGACCAAAAAAGCCGCAGGATTCATGGAAATCGTGCGGCTTTTATGGTGGTATCCGAGGCTGCGGGCCTAATCGACAACGACGTGATCTACCATCCGTGAATCGCCTGTGTTTACGTAATAAACACGGACATGCGTGCCGGGTTTAATGGCGGTTTGAATCACTTTGCCGTTCTTGTTCACAACGTGACCCGGTCCGTTGAGAACATAACTGCCCGGAGCATTTGAACGGTCCTCGCGGACGACGAGAGTTTTGAATGGCTGGTAACTGGCCGCCGATCCTTCTCCAGTTGTCATTTTGATGATCGTTCCGGTCACCGTTATCGCTTGTTCAGTGGCAGTGGTTGTTTGTTTCTTATGTGTCGAACGCGTCTGGGCAAGCGCCACCGGCGCAATCAGTGCACCGCAGGCGAGAATAACAATTGTCTTCTTGATCATAATGGCCTCCTTTGTTGTAGCTCACGGTTACGTCTGTTAGACACGTTTCTTAAACTTGTCGTTCGCGAGTCGTTAGGCCGGCATTGGTTTTAGTGGTAACAAAGTTGTTACTTAGCCTTGATCAGAAGAAAGGAATCTTGTCCACCTTTGGGGCGGACGCGGTCGCTGGCAAGCCTACTTTTCGACCAGGTATACAATTCTTAATAACCGCTTTTCGCTGGTGAGCCGATGCACAGCCGCAAAGAATTGTTGAAGCCCTGCGAAACGTTCTTCTCCTTCAATTTTAATCAGGGCATCTTTATGGTGTTGGCGCGATTGGTGCCAACGTCCTGAAACCAGAGCAGCATTTGCTGTGACATCTTCCTGCCTTAACAAACGAAGCCCTGCCATCAGAATAAGTTGTTCGTTGACGCCGGGTGGCACGAACAAGAAAAGACCGATTGAACTCCTCAGCGCTAACTCATCGTTAGTGACCGGACCGGCAACAACTACTGGGTCAGTGAAAACCGCGCGCCGACCGGGGCGAAGGACGCGGCGCCATTCCTGGAACACTTTCAGTCGATCGGGAAAATGATTCATCGAATCGATGCAAAGGATCGCGTCGAAGGAGTCATCATCGAAAGGCAAGCGGGAATTCACGTCTGCCACGGCAAAGGTTACCCGGTTGGCTTGATTCAAGGTGGCTGCCCGTTGAGCGGCCGTAGCGACTCCGGATTCATTTGCGTCGATGCCAGTCACTCTGCAACCCAGGTGACTGGCGAGATAACATGCTGGTCCGCCGGAGCCACTAGCGACTTCAAGAACGTGATGCTCCGGTTGCAGATCAAGCCACAAAAGAAAGCGGTCGTATTCTTCGACCGTATCCCAACTGTTCTGACCAATATCCTGACCAAATGTTTCCTTGCGGATCGTTTCCAGGACCCGCTTGGTAAAATGGCTGTAGGTGATATCGAAGAGATCAACGTGTTTTGCCACTGTGAACCGACCTTTCAATTAGTACAGTCTGCCGTGATTTCCGACGTGGCAACAAGGTGCGGGTTTTGCCGGTCTTCCTCTCGCAAGGAACAAATCTATGGCACTTGTGCGCACCCATTCCCGGCGTACGTAAGATTTTGAACGATGTTCCCTGCGCAAAGGTCTAGGTTGCTATGACGAAACTCATTGCGTTAATAACGGCGGGACTCTTTGCGGCAGCCACAATGTTCGCAGGCGAACATGGCAACTGCACAAAGCAAGTCGGAAACGAAACGAAGATGGCGTGTGAGGTTTCATTGGCGAGTCTAAGCCTGACAACTGATCAGAAGACAAAGATGAACGCGGCCATGGAGGAACATCACAAGGCCGGCTGCACCGAGGCCAGTGAAGCCAAATACATGGAAGCGGCAAAATCAATCCTTACCCCGGAGCAGTACGCAAAGTTCGAAGCCCAATGCAAGAAAGGCGAGAAAAGTAGGACGCAAACCTGATCGCTGGTTCCGATCAAACCTAAGCTTCGCGCCGAGAGCAATCTCGGCGCGCTTTGCGTACGGGATTTTTAGGTGCCTATTGAGGACGTGATTCCTCTCGGCCTGAAAGTTGCCTACACGATTTTCGTTTGTGCGCTGGTGCCGATCTATTGGCGACAATACGGGCCGGCCAATTTCCTTTGGTTTTCAGATATCGCTTTGTTCGCACTCGTGCCCGCACTTTGGCTGGAGAATTCGCTGCTTGTCAGCATGATGGCCATCTCAGTGGTTTTCTTCGAAGGGCTCTGGAGTATCGATTTCTTTTTCCGTCTGACGACTGGCAAGTCATTAATCGGTTTGAGCGCGTACATGTTCGAGGCCAACATCCCGTTGTTCATCCGCGGCCTATCAGGTTTCCACATCGTCCTGCCGCTGCTGCTTCTCTGGATGCTGCACCGGCTCGGCTATGATCAGCGCGCTTTTCTCTGGCAGACAATTGTCGCCC
This sequence comes from Verrucomicrobiota bacterium, assembly GCA_046732875.1. Classification (GTDB taxonomy): domain Bacteria; phylum Verrucomicrobiota; class Verrucomicrobiia; order Chthoniobacterales; family UBA10450; genus Udaeobacter. The sequence goes on from JBKPOB010000174.1 coordinate 4,260, forward strand.
TGGTGGTCCTGCCGCTCTCTTATCTGGTGAGCAATGCACAGGAGAATGTGAATTGGGTCTATGGTTTCGGACAAAACCCGCAGCGGATTCTGCCCGCGCCATTGTTTGTGATGCTTCTAATGCTGCTGTTTCCGCTCATAGTTTATCTGCCGACGCATCTTCTCTTCGCCAGAATTTTTCGAGCCGCAGGATCGTAAAGGCGACAGAGGGAATGCCAAGACGACATTCGACATAAAATGTTGTCAGTACGAACCGGGCATGATTTTCTAGGGCCGAGTCATGGCCAGAGAATTCAAACCGGTTCGTTTTTTCGTGCTGATGGCTCTTGCAGCGTTTGTCGTTTGTGGAGTTACAGCGTTCTACACTCATCGCGCGGCTCATGGTAGACCTGCGGAGGAGCGGGCGGCTTATGCGATTGGGTTGAAAATGGGAGAGCAAGCTCCGCCGGGAGAAACGTTGCCAACCGATGCCGAGTTAAACGTGATGGCTCAAAAATATTTCAAACAACAAGGGTCCGGAAACCAGCAGAATTGGGACCTTGCATTCGAAAACGGTTACACGGATGGATTCAACAAGACGCATCGCCGGCAATGAACCCGCCACCGCCACCTTTGCCGAGTCGGAAACGTTTCCCGTGGATTTTTTACTGGATCGTTCTGGTCTTTATCGTTCTCTTCGCCTTTGCGCCGATAGGATCGGTGGTGACATGCGCTTGGATTGCAAATTCCCACGGCTGCAAAGTGGATGAAGGGTCGGTGCATCCCTGCATCATCAATGGAAAAGATTATGGTCAGCTTTTGTATACGCTCGGTGTGCTGGGCTGGTTAATGCTTGTAACCATTCCTGGCGGGCTGTTCGCGTTTGTGACTTGGTTGATCATTCTCATCTTGCACCGGGCAAGCTGGCGAAAGCGGTTCGCTGCCGGAGTTCCTCCTCCAAGCCCACCTCCGCCCGCGACGGCATGAGCTTCCTACGATTGAAAATGCAGGCGACACGCCCGCCACTACAGTTTGCGGCTGACATCCGCCTCAGGCGGACAGCTACACACGAAGGTTCGTACGAATGAAAGATCTGACTCAAGGCTCGGTCGTCAGACATTTGCTGCACATGTCGGCGTTCCTCGCCATGAGCATGGTGGTGCAGACCCTTTATTTGCTGGCCGATCTCTACTGGGTGGGACATCTCGGGAAAGAAACGATCGCCGCAGTTGGTGTCGCGGGTAACATCACGATGATCGTGCTGGCGCTCACTCAGATGTTGGGCGTGGGAACAACCACATTGATCTCGCAAGCCGCGGGCAGAAAAGACCAGCCACACGCAGAGCTGGCTTTCAATCAATCTTTCGTCATGTCGATCGTGATCGCATTCGCCCTCGGCGTGGTGGGATTTATTCTGCGCCCTGCCTATTGTGACTGGCTGAGCGCGGATGCGGAAACTGCGACATTGGCAAAGGCATATCTGCTTTGGTTTCTTCCCGGACTGTTACTTCAGTTTCCGCTGGTGGCGCTCGGCTCCGCGCTGCGCGCGACCGGCATCATCAAACCGTCCGTGGGATTCCAGGTGTTCAGCGTGCTGCTGAACATTGTGCTCGCTCCGTTGTTGATTTTCGGAATCGGTCCGTGGCCAAAACTCGGAGTGACCGGCGCGGCTCTCGCCACGTTTATTTCCATTCTCATCGCTGACGTGCTGATAGTAATTTATTTCGAAAGGAAATATCATTATCTGCGTTTTCGTTTCCCGCTCTTTCGCCCGCAAACCAAAATTTGGGGAGGAATGCTGCGGATCGGTGTGCCAGCGGGCGCGGAATTCCTGCTGCTCTTTGTGTACATCATGATCGTTTACGCGATCATCCGAGGATTCGGACCAGCGGCACAAGCCGGCTTCGGAGTTGGCGCGCGCGTGATGCAGGCACTCTTCCTACCAGTCGTAGCGCTTAGCTTTGCCGTTTCGCCGGTGGTCGGCCAGAATTTTGGCGGTCGCCGCGCGGATCGGGTCCGGCATTCTGTCTATTCCGCTATTGGAATCGCATCGTTAATGATGCTGGTGCTCACGTTAATTGCATTCCTTGTACCGGGGACGTTGATTCGCATTTTCTCGCGAGACCCGCGAGTCATTGCCTTCGGCAGCGAATATCTTCGGATCGTTTCTTTGAATTTCATTTCGGCGGGAATTGTGTTTGTCACTTCCAGCATTTTCCAGGGAATTGGCAACACGCTGCCACCGTTGTTTAGCTCGATGACGCGGCTGATTTTGTTTGCGTTGCCCGCGGTGCTGATCTCGCGGATGCCTGGATTTGAGATCAGGGAATTATGGTATCTATCTGTCGGGTCGATCGTTTTTCAGATGTGCGTCAATCTTCTGCTGCTCCGTCACGAGTTGCGAAAGCGTCTTAGATTCGACGAACCGGAAAATTTTATTCCAGCAAGCGCGACCGCATCGTAGTTCAGGCAGATTCAGTTATGCCCGAGTTTTCGTCTCTCCCGCACTTAATAGCGCGAGAAGTTCAAATGCGAGCAAGGTGACGAACAAGGCGACACAAAGCCAGGCGAACCAATCGCCGGCACGTGTGTAAAACGTTTCCTCGCGCGAAACGTTTACCTTTCCAGTAATCGACACGAAGCGACCCGGCACTGTTGGCGCTTCAGCGAGAATGCGGCCGCGGTTATCGCTCAGGGTTAATAATCCGTTGCGCGCCGAACGAGCGAGGCCGAACCCGTTTTTGACCGCGCGCAGAACGGCCATCCGCGCGTGCAACCAACCATCCAGATTGAAGTCCCACGCAGGTACCAGCACCAGGTTGGCGCCCTCGCTTGCATAGTTGCGGCTGAGTTCAGGAAAATCCATGTCCTTGCAAATTTGCAGTCCCCAGCGTCCCGACGGCTCCTCGAGAATTACTCGCTTATCGCCGGGTTTTTCGGCTTCGACACCAGGGAGGAGATGATGCTTGTCGTAGTTCGCCTCTAATTTTCCGTCGGCCGAATACAAACGCGAGGAGTTGAAAACGCCGGATGGCGTTTTTCGAACGAGACCGAGAACAATCGCCGCACGTGTCGCAGCGGCAGTTGAAGAGTAGAGGAAGTCTACTTCTGCCAATGCGTTCTCGCTGACACGTCCGATTTTTTCCGGAAGAACGACTGCCTGCGTTCCAGCGGGAGTAACCCGGCGGATCTGGTCATCATATTCACGCAAGAGTTCCACTACTTGTTCTTCAGAGCCGAGATAAACGCTCATCGGCACGTCCCTGGCAATAAGCATCACTGAAACCGATTGGGTCGGTGGCTTCGATTGCAATCGCCATTTGGCAAAAACAAGCGTTGCGCAAACGACGAACCCGGCAGTAACAGCAAGCATGCGGCGTTGCCATGGTTTTCCCGCGCCGCTCAACAGAGCTGCCGCGGCGCCAGCAAAGAAAAATACGATGAAGCTGATTCCCCAAAGACCGGTGATCGCGGCGATCTGGATCACAGAGAGACAGTTCATTTGTGTGTAAGCGAGATTGCCCCATGTGCTGTGAGGCGACGCCATCGCGGTCAGATATTCGTAGGCCACCCAGTAAACAGGAAAAGCAATCGAGGCGAGAAAGGGCGATCCGCAGCGAATGAAACCGCGCACAAACAAAACGCCGAGGCCGAAAACCACAGCAGGAACCACAAAGTAGAGGATGGTAATCAGCGGCGGCAATTCGATTGCATGCCGAACATAGTTCCATTGGTTCATTTCGCCGATCAACCACACGGTCGCGCCGAGCAGGAAAGCGACGCCGCCGTGAAGCCGCGGCGCAATCGCAACCACCGGAATCGGTGCCAACCAGAGCGCCCACCAAATTGGACGAAGCCCAGTGCCCAGGTATGCGAATGCCGCAGAAACGAGACCGGCGACGGTAATAACAAAGAGTTTACGCGATCGCGTTGGAATATTGCCAAGTTGTGGTTGCCGTCGGCTGTTCTTGCAAGAGGAGAATTCGAAATGCCAGAAGGGACCTCACTCCGGTCGCAAAAGATGTAATGCTCACCGAAAGCCGGCGAGATAGATTATCCAATCGGAATCCCAAAGAAGATGAGCGACAACCTCAAAACGCGAGAATTTTCCGTTAGCGATTACGACGCGGCTCTCGAGCTGTGGCAACGGGCCGAGGGTCTCGAGATTGCCGAGGGCGATGACAGAGAAAGCGTTGTCCACTTTCTCGCGCGCAACCCGGGGCTGAGCAGAGTGGCGACCGATGGTTCTGCGATTGTTGGCGTCGCATTGTGCGGTCACGACGGACGCCGCGGATATATCTATCATCTGGCGGTTGATCCTGCTTACCAGGCGCGCGGACTTGGCAGGCGTTTGATGGATGAATGCCTCGGCGGTTTGCGTCGTGCCGGTCTTAAGCGAGCGCTTATTTTGGTAGCACACGATAATCCGCGCGGCCGAAAATTCTGGCGTCGCCACGGCTGGGAGGAAGTTCGTGGGCCGATCGTCATGGGGATCGATCTTTAGTGGATTTATTCAGTCACTCATGACAACGGCTACGCAATCAGATATCTCCACGTGACCCGCATGCATACTGGACGATCTCTCGCCTGGTCCTAGATTCGTAGCATGCGAGTCGCGATTTTTCTGGCGACCATCCTAAGTGCGAGCGTTTCGGCACTCGCGAATACGTCGAGCATTGTCAGCCCTGATCATCACCAGACGTTTGCCTACGGCGAAATGCTTTCGCATCAGCTTTATCTCGAGCGCACGGGGGGCGAGCTGGCCGCGCGGATCACATTTAGTAATTTGCCTTATGCCAGCGACGACGAACCGCGCAGGGATGAATCGTTCGACTTTCGTTTTCCGGGTATCAGATTTGATCCAACGCGACGCGCATTTTTTGTGAGTAGTCGGCGCGGTGAGTCAATCCAAGTGGCACGGTTTCGCGGTGACCTGTTCTGCAGTTGGGTTGATCTGGCGCCCGGTGCGAAAATCTATCTGCTTAAACAAAGCGGGCGCGTCACGGCAATCTTGACCGCTACGGATCATCCGCGCGCGGGAAGCCAGTGGATCGAGACAGACGACAATTGGTCGCTGCAAAATATTTTGATCGCGCTATTTGGCCAGCCTGGTCCCGGCCTCCCATAGCCCGGGTCGAATTGGGTTTCGGGCAGCGAGGCTCATTTTAGTTCCGCGCCCGAGCGAATTGTCAGGTGACCATCGAACAGCGCAGATCATAATCACGGCGTATGAAGGTAGACGGCCGACATTTTCGAACAATCTGGCTTAAGCCTGGCGACGAAGCCGTCGTGCAGCTTATCGATCAGCGTTTTTTACCGCATCGATTTGTGGTCGAAGAAGTCCATACCGTAGAGCAGATGGCAACGGCGATTCGCGAAATGCATGTTCGCGGGGCAGGACTGATCGGTGCGAGCGCGGGATACGGAATGTATCTTGCGGCGATTGAGGCCGCGACGTGTCCCGCAGCCTTGCGAGTCGATGAGCAACTGGGGCGCGCAGCGGCACAACTCAAGGCGACGAGGCCAACGGCGGTTAATCTTTCCTGGGCTGTCGAGCGTCAGTTAAAAAATATCGCCGAAGGGAAAAACGCGAAAGAGAAGTTGGTGCTCGCTCTTCACACAGCCAGAGCGATTGCGGACGAAAATGCGGAGCATTGCCGGATGATCGGGCAACACGGATTGGAACTCATTCGGAAAATCGCGGGAAAAAAAGCAGGAAAGCGGGTGAATGTCCTTACGCATTGCAACGCGGGATGGCTCGCGTTTGTCGATTATGGTTCTGCCACTGCTCCGATTTATGCAGCTCACGACACCGGATTGCCAGTTCACGTGTGGGTTGCTGAAACCCGACCCAGAAATCAAGGCTCCAAACTGACCGCCTGGGAGCTGGGCGAGCACGGAGTGCCGCACACGATCATCGCAGACAGTGCTGCGGGACACTTGATACAACGCGGCGCAGTAGATCTGGTGATTGTTGGAACCGATCGCACCACTTTTACAGGAGATGTTGCGAACAAAATCGGGACATATCTCAAGGCGTTGGCGGCGAAGGATAATGCCATTCCATTCTACGTGGCGTTGCCTTCGTCTTCATTCGATTGGGGATTGCGCGATGGATTGAAAGAGATTCCGATCGAAGAGCGTAGCGCGGACGAAGTGAAGCAAGTTGACGGCTGGCTCCACGGACAGCAGGTCGAGGTCGACGTCGCACCGGAGGGAAGTCCGGCTGCGAATTATGGATTCGATGTTACGCCGGCACATCTGGTGACCGGATTGATTACCGAGCGGGGCGTGTGCGAAGCCAATGAGAAAAGCATCCGAACGCTTTTTCCAGAGCAGGCGTCGTGAGCGATTACATAAAGTTTTCATGTGATCGCATCGCTGCCGGGATTGCTTCCTTTGGCTGGCTTGCGGAATTAAATGCATACAGAAGGAAGCTTCTCGATCTCGGTCTGATCGGTGTGGATCCAAATGGTATTGGATTCGGCAACCTGAGTGTGCGGGACGGCGCGACAGACAATTTTTACATCACCGGCTCCGCGACCGGAGGCCTACACGAACTAACCGCGGCAAACTGCGCAAAGGTGGTCGCGTCCAATTTTGAGAGGAACCATGTCCGATACGAAGGCTCTGCGCTGCCCTCATCAGAATCGCTGACGCACGCTGCGATCTACGAGTCGGCTGCAACTGCCGGAGCGATTATTCATTGCCACAACGCGGATTTATGGGGAGCGCTTCTGAATGAAGCGCCGACAACTTCCAAAGCTGCAGAGTATGGAACGCTACAGTTGGCGTATGAAATCATGCAACTCTTCAAACGTACGGACGTGCAAAATAGAAAGATTGTTGTCATGGCTGGACACGAAGGAGGCATTCTAACCTTCGGCAAAGATCTTGAGAAGGCATTCGCCGTTCTCATGCGCGAGAGGAAGAAAATTCGCGCCTGAATGGCAATGGTATTCGACGCGCTCTCGCCACGGCGAGCAGGCTGTGATGGCGATCTGCCAATCAACGATGCCGTTTCGTTGACAGCAATTTCGGTGGCCGTACGCTGAACAGCATGGATGAAAAATCTTCAGACTGGAATGACAAAGCGGGCATTACTCGCCGAACATTCCTCGGCGCAACGCTTGTAACCGGCGCGGCGCTTCTTGCCAGAGGATCAGACGCGGTTTTGGGAGCCGAATCGTCATCCTCAGTAAACGTCGCTACGAATCCCACCTGGAAGTTGGGCGGCGATCTTACAGTCAACCGACTCGGTTTTGGCGCGATGCGCCTGACTGGAGAAGGAATTTGGGGTTGGCCGCCTGATCGTGCGAATGCGCTGAAAGTTCTGCGACGCGCAGTCGAGCTCGGCGTGAACTTGATCGACACTGCTGACGCCTATGGACCGGACGTAGATGAGCTGCTGATTGCGGAAGCGCTTTATCCTTATCCCAAAGGCCTGGTCATCGCGACGAAAGGCGGCCTAACCCGGCCGGGTCGCGGCGAATGGGTGCCAGATGGAAGACCTGAACATCTCAGACAAGCAGTCAACGGCAGCCTGAAGCGATTACGCCTGGAGCGGATCGACGTGTATCAACTGCACCGTATCGATCCAAGAGTGCCGATCGAAGAATCGGTCGGCGCCATCAAGGAAATGAAAGACGCGGGGAAGGTTCGTCACGTTGGATTGTCGAACGTGGAGCCGGATGAAATCGAGCGGGCGCGTAAAATTGTACCGATCGTTAGCGTACAAAACCGTTACAACATTGAAGATCGCCAGTCGGAAAATGCTTTGGTCTATTGCGAGAAGAATGCCCTTGGCTTCCTGCCATGGTTCCCCATCGGCGGAACCCGTGGTTTGAAACCTGACAACGCGCTGAATGCGGCCGCAAAAGCTCATGGCGTCAGCGTCTTTCAAGTAGCGCTGGCGTGGCTACTCGAGCGATCGTCCGTGATGCTGCCCATTCCCGGCACGTCATCAATTGCGCATCTGGAAGAAAACGTTGCTGCGGCAAAACTCAAGTTGGCTCCAGAAGAATGGAAAGCGATTAATGCTTTGGCGAGTTAGCAGAAAATCCCAACTGACCGCCTTTGCTAGAATCGCGGCGTGACAAGGCGGCCGGTCTGACACGGGTTAAGACCTGATACCGTCGCATCGGGTCCCTGAAGCGAAACACAACTATGCAACTCTCGCCTCAGTTCGAAAAAGCGTTGACTTACGCTACGTGGATTCACGGCGGACAACTCCGGAAAAAGACAAGGATCCCCTATATCGCACACATCCTCGGTGTCGCCGCCATCGCGATGGAGTACGGCGCGAACGAAACCGAAGCAATCGCGGCGTTGCTGCATGACGCGGTTGAGGATAGTGGCGGCGCGAAACGATTGCGTGATATCGAGCGAAAGTTTGGCAAGGAGGTCGCGAAAATCGTGGAGGGTTGCACTGACACGGACCGAACGCCAAAGCCTCCGTGGTTGGAACGAAAGAAGGTCTATCTTGCGCACGTTCGGCACGCGCCGATGCCGACGAAACTCGTGTCAGCTTCGGACAAACTGCACAATGTCCGTGCGATCCTGATGGATTACCGCAAGGAAGGAGAAAAACTCTGGTCTCGCTTCAACGGCGGAAAGCAAGGCGCTCTTTGGTACTACCGCGCGCTAGTAAACGCTTTTAGCGGCAAACGCATTCACCCTTTAGTCCAGGAGCTCGATCGCACTCTGACGGAACTTGAATTGCTGTCGAATAATGGAGCGCAAGTGAAACAGCCACCGGCGCCACATGAATAAATGGCACTGGCATGTTGAGCGAAGCGAAACATCTCTGGCTTTTTCTCAGGTTCCAGAAGGATCCGAGATTCTTCGCTACGCTCAGAATGACGTTTATAGGATGGCTTGCGATACTTTGGCTGTGTGTGCTAGCTAACACCCCCACGGTCGAGGCCTCCTCCGACGAGATGCGCGTCACATTACTCGGTACGGGAACGCCTTTTCCAAGTACTGAGCGATTCGGCTCTGCCATTCTTATGGAAGTGGCCGGCAAGAAGTTGCTGTTTGACTGCGGCCGCGGTGTCGTAATTCGCCTGACGCAGGGCGGCGTTAGTCCCAAAGAGATAGACGGCCTCTTTCTCACTCATCTTCACTCCGACCATGTTGTCGGAATCCCGGATTTGTGGCTTACGGGGTGGTTTTTAGGGCGAAGCAGACCGCTTCGAATCTGGGGTCCTCCAGGAACTTCGAGTATGGCGAAGGACCTTACCCAGGCATTTGGTTTCGATATTCGCATTCGTCAGGTTCCTCCCGATCCCCTCTCAGCCAAGGGCGTCGAGATCGACGTGAAAGAAATAGCGCAAGGAGAAATGTATAATGATGGTTCAACGCAAGTCTCTGCATTTCTCGTCGATCACGGAACAGTGAAACCGGCGTTTGGATATCGCATCGATTCTGCCGGTCACTCAGTGGTCATTTCCGGAGACACGAAGTTTTGCCAGAACCTCGTGGAGTTCGCCAGAGGCGCAGACTGCGTGATTCATGCTGCCTGGAGTGCTGACTGGAAGAACCCCACGCCGCCATCCAAGCGTTCAATTGCGTCTGCCGAAGATGCGGGACGGGTCTTTGCGCTTGTGAAGCCCAAGCTTGGTGTCGTCTATCACTACAAGGATGAAGAAGGGCTTTGGGACGCCGTACGCAAAGAATACAAAGGCCCGTTAGTTATCGCTAGCGACCTGATGACAATCAACCTCGGCAAGACAGTCACCTGGCGAGGAGGATTTTCCGGCGACAGTGCAACCAACGAAGATAAATCCGGAAATTGACGAACGTCGTCCTAGCCAAAACCGATTCCCGAGCGTAGCATGGCGCTATGAAATCAAAATATAGCCCTAGCTTCGGATTTTTTCTGATTTTTACTTTTATCTCCGCGGTTTCGATCGGAACCGCTACGGCTCAACCGACCGGACGTCTAATCGTTCTGAGGCCGCCGAACTTTGGATGGAACGTGGGTTTCAAGCTTGAGATCGATGGCAGGCCCGTTGGGACCGTTGTCCAGGGTCGCGCCTATCACGCATGGTTGCCAGCCGGCCCGCACGTCTTAACCGTGTCCAAGGTACCATACACGGGATACGCCGGGCCCACTTCGACAACAGTGAACATCCAGCCGGGATGGACCCATGTATTTACTGCGTGGTGGGATTCGAGTTTCGTTTTCCTCCGCCCATCCGGGGCGTGGATAACCCCCGGGGAACAGTGGCAACTTGGCTGGGCGGCAAGGCCTTCGGTCGGCTGGGCAAGGGCAATCGACTAAGAGCGTCTAGAACTCGACCAACACCGCGCTCGCCAAAAACGAATCTGGCCCATAGCATGCGGCTATGAAGCCAAGATATACCTGCGCAACAACACTCTTTTTCATTTTCGTTCTTGTCAGCATAGCCTCGATCGGAGCCGCCGCGCAGTCAGGTGGGCGTCTTATCGTTTTGAGGGCTCCGAACTTTGGATGGAATTTAGCTCTCAATCTTCAGATCGACGGCAGAACCGCTGCCAATCTTGTGCAAGGACGCCGTTACGATCATTTTCTGCCAGCGGGGCGTCATGTACTGACGGTTTCATCCGTACCAAGTTACAACTCGTATGGGCCGACCTCGACGGTGCTGAACGTGCGACCTGGGAAAACCTATGTATTCACAGCAGTATGGCGCGACACGGACAGTGTTGTTCTTGTCCCATCAGCCCTGCCTCCGGGTCAAGCGTACTAGCTCAAGATCCCTGTTCTCAACGAAGGTACCGTCTTTGAACGGACGGTGACGCCGATCGCTTCGGCCGGGGATAGATGATCCTTGCGAGTCCTGCCAGTGGCTCACTCCCGTCAGAAGGGTTGCGTGCTAGGGAGTCCGTGTGGGTGTAGGAGTACCCCTCGGCGAAGCGGTCCTTGCGGGAGTAGGACTAACAATAGGTACCGTATTACTTCCTCTCCTCCTCCTTCGTTGGGTTCTTTTTTGTAAGTGATAAGAAGCGTGGCGCCACCATCGATGCCAATTTTGCGCTGCGGAGATCGCAGGCTCGGCACAACACATCTAATGGAGGGTTAAAACTCCGAAACTCTTTTAGCAGAAGACTATTTGATCTTCGCCAGAATCTTTTCCATCTCGTTCCGACGGAAGGCACGCATAGTGTGGCTCTTCACGTTGCCGAGTGAGCCGATCTTAAGCATGAACGCGCTCATGGTCTCGTCATCAGGTGCGTCGAAGACAACGACAGCGTCGTACGCGCCCATCGTCCAGAATTCCTCTACGACCTTCATCCCCATTTTCTCGGCCTCCGCCATCGCAGCATCGCCGCGTTTGACCGTATCCTTAATATTGCGGATGCCCTGGTCGGCAAACTGAATCAAACCAACATAAGTAGCCATTATTTTCTCCTTTCGTGCGGTTGTGGCTAAAGCTATTCCAGATCGCTCCCTACGCAAAAAGGATCAACCGTTCCCCTTCGGTTAGCCCGCCAGAAATCAAAGATAACACAGTTCGTGGCTCGTAATGTCGGTTCTATGTCCTACCAGGAACTTCGAAGGATAGGATATCATGGATTCTGAGAGGTAATGAATCCAAAGCTCATTGGCTTTCTCGGTTTTGAGGGCGTCGCTGCATCAGAGCTCACGCGTGCCGCCGATGTTTTTGCAGCTGCGACTCTCGATGGCGGTTATGGAAGTCGGATTTCATGTTACCACGTCTGCACGATTGGTTTTACTTCCGAATGTTTCCGCGCTGAATCGGGAGTCGCGTTCTGGCCAGATAGCACACTCGAAACGGTATCCGAGTTAGACACGCTTGTTGTTCCAGGAGGCGATGGACTTCGGCGTTCTCTAGTCAGTGAAAGGATCGCCAACTGGCTTCTGGCGCGCGTAAACCAAACCCGCCGTGTTGCTGCCATCGGCGCTGGAATTTATGGTGTGGCGCCAACTGGATCACTCGATGGACGCGAAGTCACCACGCACTGGCGTTACGCCAGCGACGTTGCACGGTGTTTCCCAAACCTGCGTATTGATCCTCGAAGGCATCTCGTCAAAGATGGCGGCTTTTACACTTCCGGCGGTCCCGGTGCAGCTATCGATCTTTCGCTTTCTCTGGTCGAAGAAGACTATGGCCACCATGTAGCATCGGTGGTTGCCCAGGAGTTTGTGGGCGCGCCGATAAGCGGCAACGGCGATGACAAATTCCCCAGCCCGCTCGTGTTTGATAGTCAACCGACTGATCGTTTTGCGGAACTCATCCCGTGGATCATGCGAAATCTGCACGAAGACCTTTCAGTCAATACGCTGGCGCGCAGAGCGTGCATGTCTCCGAGCCATTTTAATCGGGCTTTTAAAAGTGTATTCGGGAGTGCGCCGGGGGAGTTTGTGGAAACCCTGCGCATCAACGAAGCAAAACGTCGCCTATCCGTTCCGAAGCGAACTCTGGAGACCATCGCTGCGTCTGTTGGCTTTTCGGACGCTCAAACATTCCGGCGCGCATTCGAACGCAGACTTGGAGCCAAGCCGCGGAGCTACCTGAAAAATTTCAATGGACGTTCGATGGGCGCTCCGGCTGATGGAGAGGCGGTCTTGCCTCGGACAGCAAGAGTGTCCCCAGAAGCAGTAGCGGTCCCAACTGAAGGTTAAATTCGCTTTGTCTTGAGTGCAGACGCGAGCTTAACAAGGCTTTCTCGGATCTGTGCTGGCGTCCAGGCAGCAAAACCGAATACAAACGCTGGCTTTAGCTTCGCCTGGATGCAAAAAAATGAGAGCGCTGACGGTCTTACTCCGATATCTAATGTGATACGCCTGATCATCGGAAAGTCTTCCTCCCGCTTCAGCCAGGCGACGATGTTCAATCCAGCTTCCGGAACCTGCAACGTGAAACGATCACCCAGTAACTTATTGAACTGTTCGATGAAAAAATCTCGCCGCTCCGAATATAATTTTCGCATCCGTTTGATGTGACTGAGAAAAAATCCCTCGGTGATAAATCGGGCCAGCGTCGCCTGGTCGATAGGAGACGAGTGTTGATCCATTGCGCTGCGGACCTTGACGAACGAATCGACCAGCGCCTCGGGCGCGACGACGTAGCCCAAACGCAAAGAAGGACAAAGAATTTTGCTCATCGTTCCCGCGTAAATCACCCGGCCGGAGTTATCCATCCCTTGCACCGAAGGGAGCGGCGGTCCGGTGAAACGAAACTCGGCGTCGTAATCGTCTTCGAAAACGAAAGCGTTATGCTCCCGCGCGAAATCGAGCAACGCGGTCCTGCGGGGGAAACTCATCGTCACGCCTATAGGAAATTGATGCGAAGGAGTTATGTAGATGAGTTTTGGGAAAGGTTCTTTTCGTGATCGCGCAATGACAATTCCTTGATCGTCGAGCGGCTTTGGCACGATCTTAGCGCCGGCGAGAGTAAGAACTCTTGTGGTCTGCTGATAACAAGGATCTTCAATCCATGCGGGCTCGCCAGGATTGAGCAATGCCGTTGCCGTAATCAACATGGCTTGCTGCATTCCGCCCACAATCACGATTTGGTCCGCATGACAGCGAGCCGCTCTGAAATCGCACAAGTAAGCCGCGAGGGCGTTGCGCAGGTCGGCGTCGCCGCGATTCGATGCATAACGCAACAGGTGGGCTCCCTTCTTCGCGAGAACCTGTGCTCTAAGCCGCTCCCATACTCCTATCGGAAATTCATCCACTGCCGGAATACTCGGGACAAGGGAGACACCCGCGCCAGCGCCTGTTGCGCCGAGATCAAATTGTTTTCCTACACGGTGGTCCGGAAGTGCTTTGACCCGTTCAGAAACGCGAAGCAGAGACTCAGTCGCCAGATAGGCTTGGGGTTCGCCGCGGGCGATTCGTCCGCTGACGAATTTGTCAACGCTGAGGAAGCTGTCAGGGATAGGGTATGCTACAAATGTCCCCGATTTGGCCTTTGAACGTAGATAGCCTTCTGCGTGAAGCTTTGCAAAAGCGAGATTGACGGTTAGTCTGGAGATGCCCAAGTCCTCAGCCAGGGCGCGAGAGGAAGGAAGCCGGGAAGCGCCATCGCTAAAGCTGCCCGATCTGAGCTCATCACGAATCTGGCGATAAAGCTGCTGGTGAAGCGGTTCGGTGGACGTGCGATCAAGTCGAATCATTTCGAACGCGATGATCGAACGCCGCCGCCTTTTCTTTGGGAGCGATTTCTTGTTAGACATGCCACTCATCGCCTCGTCTAAGGAATCCCCGCCCTTCGGAGAGACGATGCCAGCTTAACGAGACTTTCTCGAATCTGGACCGGTGTCCAACCGGCGAAACCGAATACGAACGCCGGCTTAGGCTTAGCTCGAATGCAGTAAAATGACAGCGCCGACGGCTTGACGCCAATCTGGAGCGTAACACGGCTAATCGCTGGGAAGTCTTCCTCTCGTTTTAGCCAGGCGACCATGTTCAATCCGCCTTCCGGAACCTGCAAAGTGAAACGATCACCGAGCAACTCATTGAAATGTTTGATAAAGGCTTCTCTTCGCTCAGCATAGATTCTCCGCATTCGTTTAATGTGACTCAGAAAAAATCCCTCGGTGATAAAACACGCCAGCGTAGCCTGATCGATCGCCGATGAATGTTGGTCCATCGTGCTGCGGATTTTTACCAATGGATCGATCAACGCCTCTGGCGCAACGACGTAGCCCAGTCGCAACGAAGGATAAAGAATTTTACTCATCGTCCCGGCGTAAATGACGCGCCCAAAATCATCGATCCCCTGCAAGCAAGGGAGCGGCGGTCCGGTAAAGCGGAATTCCGCGTAAAAGTCGTCTTCAAAAACAAATGCATCGTGAGCCCGCGCAAAATCGAGCAGGCCTGTCCTGCGTTCGAAACTCATTGTCATGCCAAGCGGATATTGATGCGAAGGCGTTACATGGATCATTTTTGGCTGCTCTTCTTTAGGCGATCGCGCGATCACAATTCCTTCGTGGTCCAACGGCTTCGGAACCACTTTAGCGCCTGCCAAGGTGAAAACTCTGCGCGCCTGGTGAAAGCCGGGATCTTCCATCCATACAGGCTCGCCCGGATCCAGCAGCGCCATGGCACTAATCAGAATCGCCTGCTGCATTCCTCCGACGATCAGGACTTGATCTGGATGACAGCATGCGCCTCTAAAATCACACAGGTACGTGGCAATTGCTTTACGCAGGTCCGCGTCGCCACGACTCGATGCATGACGGAGCAGATGAGTGCCCTTTTGCGCGAGCACTCGGGATCTGAGCCGTTCCCAAATATCGATGGGGAATTCATCAACTGCCGGGAGTCCGGGGACCAGGGAAACGCCCGCCCCGGCGCCCAGCGCTCCGAGGTCAAACTGCGACCCTGCGCGTTGATCTGGAATGGCTCTTACCCGCTCGGAGACACGAGCTCGATCCTCGCCTGGCCGATAGGCTTTCGGTTGGGCACGGCGGATTCGTTCCGTGGCGAATTTGTGAGCAGTCAAAAAACTCTCCGGGAGCGGATTCGCCACAAACGTTCCCGATCCGGCCTTCGAACGCAGATAGCCTTCTGCGTGAAGCTTTGAGAACGCCAGGTTGACCGTTAGTCTGGAAATGCCCAAGTCCCCAGCCAGGGCGCGAGAGGAGGGAACTCGAGACACGCCGTCGGTAAAGGTTCCCGATCTCAACTCATCGCGAATTTGGCGATAGAGCTGCTCGTGCAATGGCTCGGCTGCGCTTCGGTCGAGCCGAATCATTTCGAACGCGATGATTGAACGTCGTCGCCGTTTCTTCAGAGGCGATTCGCTCCTGGACATGCCGATTTCCCCGGTTCCTGCAATTCCTGTTCAATTTGCACGCCTAATCCAAAGCGCAACTGGCATTATCGTCGTTTCTCATCTGGCCATTGCTAGATCAGACGATACCGAAATGTTGATGGATTATGTCGAGGGTTTGTTGGTCGCCACTGCTCAAGCGCAAATCGAAGTCCATTTTTCCATCTTTGCTGCACCACCTGATTTTCATCCTGTGCATGGCATTTTGCACGCAGGCGCACAGTGGGCAGGCAAACGTAGCGTATTTCGCAGGTGGTTGTTTTTGGTGCACAGAGGCAATTTTTGAAGAGGCGCCCGGCGTCACCTCGGTGGTATCGGGCTACATGCATGGGGCCGAGACTATTCAGGTCACGTTCGATCCCGCGAAAACCAGCTATGACAAACTGCTCATTCTATTCTGGGAGGCCCATGATCCGACCCAGATCGATCGCCAGGGCGCCGACGTAGGAAAGCGGTACCGGTCTGCAATTTTTTACGTGAATGATCAGCAGCGGGAAGCCGCGCAAAGATTGAAACCACAGGTGCAAAAGTTCTACTCGAAATCGATCGCAACTGAAATCACTCAGGCGGGATCGTTTCGGGCGGCGCCGGAAAATCATCAGAACTTTTGCCGCAAGAATCCAAACAATCCGTACGTCCAACAAGTCATAGAGCCGAAACTCAAAAAGCTTGGCCTGAAGAAGTCTCAAGCCGCCAGCAGATAAACGATGCGACATCTTGCCTTATTACTGCTGTGCGTCTCTTTTATTCGCCTCAGCCTCGCAGAAGACGCAGAGGCCGCTCGGATTCGACGACAAGTGGGGTCGATCCCGGCGACGCAGAAGGTGACGCTGAGTGATAACCAATGGCGCAAGGTTCTAACTCCCCTGCAATTTCAGGTCCTGCGTGAAGCCAAAACAGAGGCGCCGTACAAAAACGCCTACTGGAACAATCACGAAAAAGGAATTTATCTCTGCGCCGCGTGCACAAATGAGCTGTTCAGTTCCGACACGAAGTTCGACTCTCACACCGGCTGGCCCAGTTTCTATGCGCCTGTCGACAGGATGAAAATAACCGTAACCATGGATACGAGCCACGGGATGATGCGTGAAGAGGTAAGATGCGCCCGCTGCGGATCTCATCTTGGTCACGTATTCAATGACGGCCCGCCGCCCACCCATCAGCGCTATTGC
This sequence comes from Verrucomicrobiota bacterium, assembly GCA_046732875.1. Lineage (GTDB taxonomy): Bacteria > Verrucomicrobiota > Verrucomicrobiia > Chthoniobacterales > UBA10450 > Udaeobacter. The sequence goes on from JBKPOB010000174.1 coordinate 21,201, forward strand.
CTCAATTCAGCTGCGTTGAAACTAAAGACGACAAAGAGCAATTGAGATTTGAGTAACATAATAACCGAAAACACCAGAATAAATGACACCGAGAACGCCGAGCTTTGGTTTCACCACACGCTTTGTCTGCAGAAGATCGGGCAATGGAAGATCGCTCCGCGAACCCAAACATTAAGGCAACTTTGTTGACCTGTGAACCAGGTGACCCTGAGCAAGGAATCATCGAAAGAGGAAGCCGACATCCACGAGCTAATCGAAGGTTGGGTAACAGCAATTGGTGCCGAGGATCTCAATGGTATACTGGCTAATCATTCTTCCGAGATATTAATGTTCGATCTTCCCGGACCGGTTCAACTGAAAGGAATCGACGCGTACAAGAAGTCTTGGCTGCCATTTTTCGATTGGATTCGAAATGGTGGCGCCTTTGATCTAAGCGAGGTTACCGTCACCGCAGGCGATAACATAGCGTTTGCCACCGCTTTGATTCATTGTCGCGGGACGGACGCGAATGGAAGGACCGTGGTGACCGAAGGCCGCCTGACCATTGGACTGCGCAAGATTGATGGCCAATGGGTGGTCATGCATGAACATCATTCGGAGCCGGTGCCTTAGAACAAGGGCAATAGAGGGGAAATCCTACAGCAGATACATTTCTTTCCGGATAGAAGCGATCGCTTTTAACGCTAACCGCCCACTTCGGAATGAAGCAATAGGTAACTAGGGAATAAACACACTGCGACTACCATGAAGACCCAGCTCCGAGGGACGTTTCTCCTGCGTCTGCTTTTTCTTGTTATGAACGTGCCGTTCGCCGTAGGGCGACCGGAAAACGACAAAAGATCTTCGATGCCAGCAGTCAGTTCAACCCCCCCGGCAGACGTCTGCCGAACGCGACGGACAACACGATTTCGACTTCGAAATTGGCACTTGGGAAACTCACCTTTGGAGCCTCAGGAATCCTTTAACTGGCTCCAACGAATGGGTCGAATCCAAAGGGAACGTAGTTGTCCGGAAGGTTTGGAATGGCCGCGCCAACTTAGTGGAGCTGGTAGCCGAGGGGCCAGCTGGTCCCTTCGAATTTCTAAACATGCGTCTTTACAATCCCCAAACTCACCAGTGGAGCGATTATTCGCTACCAGCAAAGACATCACGCCGGATTCGTGCCGTTTTGAACAGGCCTTTTCGGACCATGGAGGCAAGACTTGGGAAGCGAACTGGATTGCGATAGACACTCGGGTGAAAAATGACTCTCATGGCACAAATTCAAACAAGGCCAGTGACGCGTTCCAAGAAGCTTGGTGAACTCCGCAATGGAACAGCGCACGCGAAGGCTGTCATTTCCGATTCGCGCGGCGCATCGCGAAACGCGCGCGATATTCTGCCGGCGTGACACCGAGATAGCGAGTAAAGATCCGCCACAAGGTACTCGTATCGCCGAGTTGAACGCGTGGAGCAATGTCCTTCAGAGGCAGAGACGTCTGCTCGAGCAATCGTTGCGCTTCTTCGATGCGCAGCCGTCGGACGATTCATAAAGGAATGCGAATTTTTGACCTTCTGAACAAGCGGCAAAAATTATCGTTGATTACTGCCACACCTTATGAATGTGGGGTTGCTGTTCTTCGTTATAACTTAAACAAAGACTGACCAGACCTCACCAACAAAGGGTTCTATTACTTTGAAATCTCAGTGGAGAGAATCGCTTTCAATTTTTTCACGCCTTCTTTGATCTGGTTTTTCTCGAACGCCGTGTAACCGAGAATCAAACCACCACGACGCAATTTTTTAACAGAGTATGCAGAAATCGGCGCGAGCTTTAGGCTTTGCTCCGCGGCCTTTCCGCTGATCCCTTTATCGCTCACGCCTTCAGGCAGCCAGCCGACCACATGCATCCCGGCGTCGGCCTTCTTAACGTCGAGCAGTCCAGCCAGATTTCTTTCGCATTCTGCGATTAAGGTTTGCTGTCTTTCTTCGTAAAGCGTCCGCATCCGCCGGACATGGCGCGCAAAATGTCCTTCGCGGATAAATTCCGCCAGAATGGCCTGGTCAATCAAAGACGAATGCGTGTCGTTGAGGGCGCGCGCCGCTGTGAAGATTCCGACCAAATCCGGCGGCACCACGGCGCACCCGATTCTCATGGACGGAAAGATTGTTTTGCTAAACGTCCCGACATAAATCACGCGGCGGCCGCCTTGGTCGAGACCTTGCAAAGAAGCGAGGGGGCGACCCGCGTAACGAAATTCACTGTTGTAATCATCCTCGATAATCCACGCGTTGCTTGTCTGCGCCCATTCGAGGAGCGCCAGGCGCCGCGGCAAGCTCATCGTGACGCCAAGTGGGTATTGGTGCGAAGGCGTCACGTAAATGAGTTTCGCCTTCTGTTTTGCGGCGGCCAGATTAAGACCTTCGGCATCGACGGGAACGGGAATTATTTTCGCGCCGACGGCGGCAAACGCGCTTCGCGCTTCCTGATAACATGGGTCTTCGATCAATATTGAATCGTTCTCCGATAGAAAAATTCGCGCCGCCAGATCGAGCGCCTGCTGCGCTCCTGATGTGATAATAACTTGTTCGGGCGCGCAATTCACCGCGCGTGCTGATCTCAGATGCGCGGCGATCGCTTCACGAAGCGGAAAATAACCTTGAGGATCGCCGTAACCGAGAACTTCACGCGAGGGGTTTCGATGTACGCGTGCCGCGATGCGCGACCAAACCTCGAACGGAAATTTATCGACTGCCGTCAGCCCATTTTGAAAGGGTTGGAATTTTGCAATCGTCCGCGCGCGGATAGTCCCCACATCTTGCGCCGCTAATTTTTCGCCGAACGGCGACAAACGAAGCGGCGCGCCCGTCTTTTTTTGCTTCGATCGTCTTACTGTTTCGGTCTTAAGCAAATCGTCTGGGAGTTCCGCGGCGACAAAGGTTCCTGCGCCGACTTTGCCGTCGAGATACCCTTCGGCGAAGAGCTGTTCATAGGCGTTCAAGACGGTGATGCGCGAGACGCCCAACTCTCTCGCCAAAGCGCGCGTCGCGGCGAGGCGTCTCCCCGGGGCGAATTCGCCGCTCAAGATCGCCGTGCGAATCGTTTCGTAAATCTGTCGATAAAGCGGCCTGCCTGAGTGCTGGCCGTCGAGCATTATGAGCAGGCTCTGTTCTCTCGTCATCGCATAACATCTAGCTCAAAAGTGGTCTTATTGGAAATATGAGAAATGGCTATTGTGCTAATCCCAATCTTTCTCTAAACAAAATCGAAATCACAAAGTGAACGACCAAATCAAACCAACTGAGAAAACGCAGCTTCGGCGGATGCCGAAGCGTGGCATGTTTGATCGCGAGACGATTTACAAAATTCTCGATGAAGGCTTCGTCTGCCACGTCGGATTTACAATTGGCGGCAAGACGTTTGTCATCCCGACAGGTTACGCCCGCGTCGGCGACCGGCTTTTGATTCACGGTTCGAGCGCGAGCCGGATGTTGCGCGCAATGAGCGAAGGCACTGAAGTCTGCGCGACGATAACGTTGATCGACGGTTTGGTCCTGGCGCGTTCTGCATTTCACCATTCGGTTAATTATCGGTCAGTGGTGGTTTTCGGCGTTGCAAGTCTTGTCAGCGACGAAGACGAAAAAATCGAAGCTTTACGCGCCTTTACCGAACACATCGTTCCTGGCCGGTGGCAAGAGGTGCGGCCGCCGAACAAGAGCGAGCTCGCAGTGACCGCGGTGTTGTCTTTGCCGATCCGGGAAGCGTCCGCAAAAGTCAGAGCGGGAGACCCGGTTGACGCAGAGGAAGATTACGCACTGGACGTTTGGGCGGGCGTAATTCCGCTGAAGCTTCGCGCTGATGCGCCCATGAATGACGCCCGGTTAAAGAATGGAATCAAGCCGCCTCGTTACGCCTTAAATGGAGCAGAACACAACAACCATGAGCCACATCAATAAACGAACTGGTGAATCTCTATGAAACCCCTCACCTTTATTCTCTTTTTCGCCGCAATCTTCAGCACGCTCGGACAAAAGCCGGAACTAGTTCCGGACTCGAGTATTGCTATTCCTAAAGTAGAATTCGACGCCAAAGGCGACCTGAAGCTCACGCCTTCACCCGGCTCGTCGCCTAACGACTTCGATTTTCTCGTCGGGAAATGGAAGATGCATAATCGGCATCTGGATAAACGGCTGGCCGATTGTCACGACTGGACGGAGTTCGATTCATCATCTGTGAACACCAAGATCCTGACCGGTGCGGCCGACATGGATACCTATTCCACCACGGACTTTCCCGGAATGGGAGGAAAGCTTTTCGAAGGCCTGACCCTGCGGTTGTTCGACCCGAACACGCGACTCTGGAGTCTTTACTGGATCGCGAGCAACACCGGGAGGATCGAGCCTCCAGTGGTTGGTTCCTTCGACCAAAACGGCGTGGGTCATTTCTTCGGCAAAGATACCCTGGACGGAAAATCGATCTTAGTCGTCTTCCGCTGGGACGCCCGGAACAAAGAGCGCCCGATCTGGGGTCAGGCTTTTTCGCAGGATAACGGCAAGACGTGGGAATGGAATTTCTTCAACGTCTCCGAACGAATCAACGATTGACCATTAGCCGACAGTAAGCTCGCAGGCTTCAAATATGACTATCCATTCGTCGACGGCGCTGCGATGCAGTCGGGCATTAGTCTTCGTGTGGGTGCTGTTCTTTGGGGCTTTCTTCGCGCGCGCAGAGACGGAGATTCACTCTCTTACTGAAGTTATTAACGGACACAGCGTCGGCGGTGTAACAGTCGATGCCGTAGGCGATCTCTATGTCGCCGATTTTGGCGATATCGTTTGGAAGATCACACCGGACGGCGAGCGCCACGTATTTGCGTCGGGTCTTTATGGCGCCTCCGGTAACGCGGTTGACAATGGAGGCAACCTCTTACAATCGAGTTTCTACGGTAACTCAATCACCAAGATTGATCGAAACGGTGAGGCAAAGCCATTCGTCACCAGCGGCCTGAGCGGTCCTGTGGGTATCGTGGTGGACAAGAAAACAGGCGACGTCTATGTCGCAAATTGTCGAGGTAATTCGATCGCCAAGGTCGCGACGGACGGAAGCGTTTCGACATTCGCAAACAGCGATCTTTTCAAGTGCCCAAATGGTATTTGCTTCGGTCCCGAGGGAAATCTCTACGTCGTCAATTACCGAGACAACAAGATGTTGAAGATCGATCCGAAAGGCGTAGTCACGCCCTTTGCAAGCGTCTCCGAGAAGGGATTGGGACATTTATGCTTTAAGGACGACCGATTTTATGTGACTGCCTCGCAATCGCATGAAATTTACGAGGTAACTTTGGATGGAACTGCCAAGCGCATCCTTGGCAATGGCGAGCGCGGGGTTGTGGACGGAGCGGGGGGAAAGGCACAGCTCTCCTTCCCCAACGGGATCGCTTATTCATTGTATGGGCCGCGCCTTTATATCAACGAGTTTGTCAACGAATCAGCATCTGCATTGCCGCGCCGAGCGATCATCCGCGAAATAATTCTCGAGCCAAGCAAGTAAACAATTGAGTGACCCGCCGTGCTCAACATCATCGACTGATCAAAGGAATGACGAAGTCATGCGACGATTGATGCTAGTCCTACTAACTGCGTTGCTATTCGGTGCAAATGCATTCGCCGCCGAGAGTGTCGCCGCAGAAAGCCACGAAGCAGCCGCTGACACTAGCGCGCACAAAGAATCGGCAGTAGCGGAGGAACCGACGGCAAAGGTTCCGCACAACGCCCTCTTCGATCAGCTCATCGGTACGTGGGACGTACGTTACGAAATCTTTGATAAAGATGGAAAGGTAAGGCGCGACCGAGGCGAGGTGCGCTACAGCTGGATCCTCGATGGCAAGGCTCTACAGGAGATTTGGTCTTCGGCCTCCGAAGGCACAGACTCGCAGCCCTTCGGTACGACCATTGACTTCTACGATCTCAAACGTCAGCGCTGGACGGCTGTGTGGATATATCCGGCGCAAGGTATGACGAGCATAATGAGCGGTGGCGAAGTGAATGGCGGCTTCGTGCTAACAGGACACAATGAATCTGGGGCGCTTGAGCGTTGGTCCACAAGCGTCACCTCACCCGACTCCATCGCCGTCCGCGCTGATGTTTCTGACGATGATGGAAAAACGTGGCGGCCGATGGGCGTGAGCTACCTCCAGAGGCATCGAAAATGAACCTCCCGCTGCTGAAGATGGAAACTCATGAAATTCGAAGTAGCTGGACGCGTCGGATTTTTCTTCAAAAAGTCATAGCCGGCGCGACCGGCAGTTTTTTGGCCGGACCAGAACTTTTCGCCAAATCCGGGATGAAACCGGTCGCGATACTGGACGCTCCGTCGAATCTAGGATTGCGTCCACCGCGTCCAGATCACGAGCCCGGTGTCTGGCGACTTGCAGGAGCGTTGCGGGAGCATGGAATTGTTAGCCAGATTCGAGCCCGGGATGTTGGCGCGGTTCCGCGCCTTCCCTATTCCTTTCAAGCCGATGAGCTGACTGGTTTTCGCAACGGCCCCAGCCTCGCGCGCTATACCGAACAGCTCTCACGTAAGATTGGTTCACAGCTCGACCAGGACACTTTTCTGTTCGTGCTCGGAGGCGATTGCAGCATTTTGCTGGGCGCGACTCTGGCGCTCCGACGACGCGGACGATACGGCCTTTGTTTCATCGATGGTCACAATGATTTCTGTTATGCCCGCGATCCCAAATGGCGCGGGCGCTACACTGCGGCAGGCCTCGACCTTGCGTTGGCCGCTGGCCACGGCCCGGACGCGCTCACCAATTTGGATGGCCTCAAGCCTTATGTCCGCGAAGAGGATGTGGTCGCCCTCGGCTTTTATAAAGATGACGCCGACAACGAATTCTTCGCGACCGAGCAGTTTTACGAATCGAAGATCCAGCGCCTCGACGCCGAGCGAATACGGAAGTCCGGCGCCGCGGAGACCGCGAAGGTTGCGTTGCGATCGCTCGAGCGAAGTGATCTTAAAGGATTTTGGATTCACTGCGATGCCGATGTCTTGCATCAATCGGTGATGCCGGCAGTCGATTCGCCTAATCCCGGCGGGCTGACCTTCGAACAACTCACTAACATCCTGGGCGTGCTGTTGTGCTCGCCCAAAGCAGTAGGCATGGAGCTTACGATCTTCGATCCGGAACTAGACCCGAAGGATAGTTACGCCGCCGCCCTGGTTAGCGCAGTGACTTCGGCGTTTCGCGTCAGGCAGATGTAACTCTTTTACGGTGAAGAGCGCCCACAAATTCCTATGAAAGTTGTTACGTCAGCTGCTACTCGCCACATACGCCGATGCCTAACGACAATTGCACTGATTACGCTCAGTGCAGCGACGTTTGCTCAGACTAATCAGAACACAAAGAACAATGCTATGGACCGGGTAAAACACCTGAAGGATTTTCAAGTCATCGAGTTTCGCCGTTACACGACTAAAGATGGTGGGAGCGAACATTTCGCCGAGTATTTTGACACCTATTTTCCCGAAGCCTTTCAGCAGATGGGCGCGATATTGTTCGGGCAGTTTCTTGAGCGCAAAAATCCTACCGGGTTTACGTGGCTTAGAGGTTTTAAGAACACTGACTCGCGCGCCATAATCAACGCGAATTTCTATTACGGCCCGCTGTGGAGGGAGCACTCTTCCACTATGAACAATCTGATGGTGGACTCTGATAATGTCTTGCTGTTGCGCCCGCTGAGTCCTGAACAAGGAATCCCCGTCCTTCCAGCTGTCGATCCGATTAAGGAAGGCGAAGGTGCTCAGGGGATAGTGGTCGCGCAGATATTCGCTGTTAAGCCGAACAGAGTCGATGATTTTGCCCGACAAGCCGAGAAGACGTTTGCCAGCTATCAAGCCGCGGGCGCGCGTGAAGCCGGCGTCCTGGTTACGCTTGATGCGCCAAATAACTTCCCACAGCTACCTGTACGAACCGATGGCCCTTACCTGGTCTGGCTCGGCATCGTCAAAGATAACCAGACATTGCACGGCGACTTTACTCTGCTGGCGGAGCGTTCCTTACAATCGCTCTCGGCAACGGGCCTGCTTAGAGGCGCGCCCGAACTCGTGATCCTGGATCCTACCCGCCGTTCACGCTTACGATGGTTGAGTGAAGAACAGAAATGAAAACGTCATCGTTTGATCGCGATGCAAGAAAGGACCTCTTATGAAAAACTTCCGCACTTCTTTCGTTCTCGGCTTCGTTGCCGCTGCGATGAATTCCATCGGCGCAGCCCAAGTTGGTGACACAACGCCGAACCCGCACACTGGGATGCACGATTTCGATTTCCTCGTCGGCGAATGGCGCGTGCATCATCATCGCTTAAAACCGAACAGTCAGGAATGGGTGGATTTCGATGGCACATGCAGCAATCGCAAGCTCATGGAGGGGACAGCGAACATGGAAGAGCACTCGCTCCCCGCGCCCTATGGCGCTTATCGCGCCCTCGCGCTGCGCGCGTACGATTCGAAGACAAACCAATGGGCGATTTGGTGGCTCGACGGACGGTATCCCTCCGGTCCAGTCGGTCCACCCGTCAAGGGTGGATTCGAGAAAGGTGTCGGGACGTTCTATGCCGACGATATGCAGAATGGAAAACCGATGCGTGTACGCTTTGTCTGGTCAAAGATCACGCCTACGTCGGCTCAATGGGAACAGGCTCTTTCGTTCGACGACGGAAGGACGTGGGCGACAAATTGGATCATGAATTTCAACCGCGACACTGCCAATTCCACACAAGGTGCCGCGGCGCGTCCTAACGTCCACGACTTCGATTTTCTCGATGGCGACTGGCGTGTTCACCATCGCTATCTTCGAGTGAAGGAAGATGCCCGCGAATGGCTGGACGCAGAGGGAACGGCAAGCCATCGCGATCTCATGGGCGGCAGCGCCAACATAGAAGAGTACACGATCAACGCATCCAGCGGCGTCTATCGCGCCGTCGCGCTGCGTTCGTACGATTCGAAAACCTCGCAATGGTCAATCTGGTGGCTCGACGGGCGCACACCGCACGGTGAACTAGATCCGCCTGTTCAAGGTCGTTTTGAAAACGGCGTCGGCACTTTCTATGGTCAGACAACGATTAACGGAAAACCGATGCGCGTGCGGTTCATTTGGTCTCAGATCACCGCCTCCTTCGCGCGCTGGGAACAGGCCTATTCGCCCGACTCGGGAAAGACCTGGGAGCCAAACTGGGTCATGGAATTTCGACGCTCCACTGGGTCATGATTCATTCTAGAACCATTCGTGCAATTACTGTTTCTGTTCTCGCTGCTCCTTTTTGAATCGCCCGAAATTTACGAGGTAACGCTGGATGGAACCGCCAGGTGAGTACGTTAGCGACTCAAAGTCTTCATTGCCGTGTCGGTACGATCGTCCGCGAAGTTCTTGAGGCAGGTAAATAGCTGTTCTTCCTGCCCCAACATCCAAGCACCATAGCGCCCGTTAAGTGAACTCTGCTAGGAGAGCAACTCCAATGAGTCATAGACCAAGGCGTGCGCTGTTAGAAAACGCCAAAAAGTGGCCATGTTCTGCTTCGTCAAGTGGCTCTTGTGGCAACACTCCCTTGATCGGATGAAGATTGCTATGAATGCCCTGAAGCCTATCCGATGTTATCTGTTTCGGTGGCAGCTTGCTCATCATTTTGCAGGCGGTACCGGCGCGATGCTGGAAAGACCAGGGAAACGAACTGGATCATGGAATTCGCACGCGCCAAATAGTGATGAGCGGAATGTCCTGAAGCGATCACGCCGTTCGTCATAGTAGATGAACTGAAACGAAATCAACCATGTGCCTAGCTTGTATAACAAACGCGTTATTGACGGCAGTTAGTGCGAGTTCAATTGGCGGGCTAGCCTTATCCTTGACGAAAGTTTGTTGGAAATGGCGTTTCCGCTGGGTTTCCTCATGGCACAGCGATTTCAAATCTTAATTCTCAAGTGCAACCAGATGAGCAACCAATTACAGCGAACATCTCCAGAACGGCGTTTTTCGCCCGATGCAGAGACGGACTATTGTTTTTGCTATTTGGGGATCGCGTCACTGCTTTGGCCTTGCCCCATGATGAGGGATACCCTGCCCCATTCCTCACAACCACTCGCACCAGTAACACAAACATGACAGTAACCTGTTTCATCCGATACGAAATCGATCCGCACCAGCGGGAAGCTTTCAAGGAATACGCGGAAAACTGGGGGCGCATCATCCCCCGATGTGGTGGCCATCTGGTAGGCTACTTTCTGCCTTACGAAGGTACAAACAACGTGGCATGGGGACTGATTGCTTTCGATAGCCTTGCATCCTACGAAGCGTACCGAAAGAAACTGAAAGCCGACCCTGAGGCACGCAAGAACTTCACGACAGCGGAAGCCAAACGTGTCATCCTTCGCGAAGAGCGCACGTTCGTGGAAGTGGTTGACGGCACCTTCGGCGTTCCCGCTGTGTCTGGAGGAGCCACGTGACGCGCACGCTGATTCTTCCGGGACTTCATGACTCCGACCCCGGACATTGGCAAAGTCGGTGGCAAGCGCGAGACGATACGCTGCTACGGGTAATTCAAGACGATTGGGAAACACCGCACTGCGCCGATTGGATCGCGAGGCTCGATCAAGCGCTCGCGCCCACGGGACCTGATACAGTACTTGTGGCGCACAGCGCCGGGTGCGCGCTGGTCGCGCATTGGGCTGTGGGCGAGTCCTCGAGTCGCATTTGCGGAGCGCTTCTCGTTGCTCCCAGCGACCCCGAAGCTCCAAGCTTTCCGCCCGGGCCCACCGGCTTTGCGCCGATTCCTCTGGTTCGGCTCCGATTTCGAAGCGTTGTAGTTGCCAGTTCCAACGATCCGTACGTCACGCCTTCTCGTGCGCGAACATTCGCGACGGCGTGGGGCAGTGAGTTCGTAATGATCGGTGAAGCTGGACACATCAACAGTGCCAGTGGCCTCGGCGACTGGCCTGAAGGTCTTGCGCTCCTAAACACTCTTCGCAAAATTCCGAACAAAGTGAGCCGGTCCAAGCACCTGCTTTGTCACAAAACCTCTATAAAAACAGGCCCGCTTGTTGCGCCGCGATAGATCTTGTTCTGTAGTTCGTGTTTGTGATGAGCAAACTGAGAGTCAACATCACGATGTCGCTCGACGGGTATGTGGCCGGGCCGAACCAAAGCGTGGAGAATCCGCTCGGCGAAGGCGGGCTTCATCTTCACGACTGGGCCGTTCCCACGAAAACCTTTCGCACACTGCATGGCGAAACAAACGGCGGCGAAACGGGAATCAACGATGACGTGCTGCGCGAGGCGTTCGAAGATCTCGGTGCGACGATCATGGGCCGCCACATGTTTGGTCCGGATCGCGGCCTATGGAGCAAGAATCCCTGGCAGGGTTGGTGGGGAGACAATCCGCCGTTTCATCATCCGGTCTTCGTGCTCACGCATCACGCACGCGAACCGCTGCCCATGTCCGGAGGCACGACGTTTCACTTCGTCACTGACGGCATCGAGTCTGCACTCGCGCAAGCACGCCGAGCCGCTGCCGGGAAAGATGTAGTGATCGGTGGCGGAGCCAAAGCCATCCAGCAATACCTCGCAGCCGGGCTGGTTGACGAGATGGAGATCCACATTGTCCCACTTTTGCTCGGCGACGGCGAACGACTTTTCGCGAACCTCGATGCTTATAAATTGAAGCTCGAACCAATTCGCGCGATCGCGGGGCCGGGTGTCACGCACCTGAAATATCGCGTCGTCAAATAGGCGAACAAGACATGTTCAGGCAACCGCTTGGTGCAGACATCATGCTAAAGCAGATTTGTATTGTCTCTGCCTTTCCGGTGCTCGCGCTCGCGCAGGCTCCTTATGCGTCTCACGAACGAATGACCGAGCCGACGACTTTTGGCAGAGGCGTCATTTCCGGCGGCGATTTCGATTCGCATCCTGCATTTACACCTGATGGTCGCACAATCTATTTCGTCCGTAGCTCGCCCAACTTTAAATTCTGGACGATTTTTGTTTCGAAGTTCGAAAATGGACATTGGACTCAGCCAGAAGTGGCGCCATTCTCCGGCCAATATTCGGACGCAGATCCATTTATTACGGCGGACGGAAGACAATTTTACTTCATCTCGAAGCGGCCAGTGAATGGGCAAGCAAAAACCGACAACAATATTTGGGTGATGAACAAAACCGAAACCGGTTGGAGCGAGCCGCGGCACCTCGATCCGCCAGTCAACAGCGATGCCGATGAATGGTATCCAACGCTGACACGCGAGGGAACCATCTATTTCGGTTCCGATCGTCCGGGCGGACACGGGAAAACAGATTTGTATCGCGCGCGGCTGGTCAAAGGAAAATATGTAACCGTGGAAAATTTAGGTGAACCGGTCAACACTGCTGTGGATGAATACGAACCGTTCATCGCGCCGGATGAAAGTTTTCTCGTCTTCATGGCCGCCGGACGTCCGGACGGTGTGGGACGAGGCGATTTGTATGTCAGCTATCGGCACGGCGAGAAATGGTCGGAGCCGCAAAACCTTGGAAACAAGATCAATTCCAATGGTACCGAGTATTCGCCGAAAATTTCCCCCGATGGAAAATATTTCTTCTGGTCGAGTACGCGTGGATTAACGGAAGCGCCAATGGAAAAGCGGCTCGATACGACCGCAATGACGGAAAAGTTTCGCAGTGCCGGGAATGGATTGGGAGATATTTATCAGATCGCTCTTTCAGAGCTGCATCTCGAAGGAACTGGACAATAGAATTCCGAAGCGCCTCCTGAACGGACCAGAAGATCGTTCTTCACTTGTTTCAGGCATCAACTAAAAACCACAACACTAAGAAATAACCGAATCAACAACAGAAAGGACAACAATCATGTCAACCAGCACCACAAACACAATCCAGCTTCACCGCGTGGTTCGTGCCGCTTCTGAGAAAATATATCGCGCGTTCATTGATGCAGACGCGATGGCCAAATGGATGCCGCCAAACGGATTCACCGGAAAGGTTCACCAGATCGACGCAAAAGTCGGCGGCGCTTACAAGATGTCGTTCACCAATTTCACTACCGGCAAGAGCCATTCCTTCGGCGGGACCTTTGTCGAGCTGAAACCACACGAGCGCATTCGCTACACAGACAAATTCGATGACCCGAACTTGCCTGGGGAAATACTGACGACCATAACCCTCAAGAAAGTATCCTGCGGGACCGAGTTGAATGTGGTGCAAGAAGGTCTGCCAGGTGCCATTCCCAGCGAGGCTTGCTATCTTGGCTGGCAGGAATCGCTCATCCTTCTGTCAAAACTCGTTGAGGCCGAGATTCCAGATTAGGATAAAACGACCTCCTTTTTTTTAAAATTTCGATGGCTCGGAGCGCGCGTTATGACAAACAAATTCCTCTTGGCATCGACTCTCTTGTCTGCACTCGGTTGTGGTCTGGTCGGTGGTGTGTTCTTTGCGTTTTCAACGTTCGTTATGAGAGCCCTGGCGGCTCTACCGCCGCCTCAAGGCATCGCAGCCATGAAATCAATCAATGTTACGGTCTTGAATCCGATGTTTCTTGGACTGTTCCTGGGCACGGCCGTTGGTTGCGTGATCCTGATTATTCCCCCATTGCTGAACTGGCACAAGCCTGGCGCGGCTTGCGTTCTTATTGGCAGTGCATTCTATCTCTTGGGTACATTTCTCGTGACGATCATATTCAACGTGCCGCGCAATGACGCGCTTGCGACGCTAGATCCGGTGAGTGCAGAATCCGCCCGGTTGTGGGCTGAATATGTTGCTGGTTGGACACTGTGGAACCATGTGCGAACGATCGCGGCCATTGCGGCTGCTGTTCTCCTCATCGTCGCGCTCTGGTTCTCGTCCGCGCGGGGGGCGATCTGAATTCCAAGATAACTGAAATGAACGGGGCCGCGCGTGGTCAAGAAGAGATGAGGAAGAATATGGGCGCGCAAATCAGCTACAGATTCGATGTGGTTCCGACGGCACAACAAGTGATTGAACTGTATGATGACGCAGGTCTTCCACGGCCGACTCACGATCCTCAACGAATCAGAACCATGTTCGAAAATTCAGATTTGATCGTGACAGCCTGGGACGAAAACAAACTTACGGGCGTTGCTCGCACAATTACAGACTGGGTGTGGTGCAGTTATCTGGCTGATCTCGCCATTAGTCCCGCGTATAAGAGATCAGGAATTGGCAGAAAGCTGATCGAGCTTACCAGGGAAAAGATCGGCGAACAATCGATGATCCTGTTGCTTTCGGTCCCAACGGCCATGGAGTATTACCCTAAAGTTGGCTTTGTAAAAGAGGACAGGGCTTTCATCATCCATCGACCAAAATAATCGACTAGGTTTAGTTGCGTCGACTGGAGTCTTCGCGTCAACTGGCCCTACCGAATTTTGCAAACTGGGTCTTGCGACAGGGGGCGGGTGCTTGCCAGATTCAGCGCCGTTCTCGCTCTTATGAAAAACCTCAAACCGATCCTATACGCTGGGGGCCTTGTTGGCGTGCTCGACATCACTGCGGCTTGCATCCAAATGTACGTTGCATCCCAAATGGCGCCGGTGCGGCTTCTGCAAGGGATCGCCGCAGGTGTGTTGGGGCGCACCGCCGCGGTTAACGGTGGGTTGCCGACGGCCGCCCTCGGTCTCGTGATGCACTTCACAATGGCGCTGACAGTGGCAACGATTTTCTACGCGTTAAGCCGGCGGCTGCCATTGCCCCAAAGGCTTTCAGGAGTCGTGGCTGTGGGACTGCTTTATGGAGCAGCGGTTTTTACGGTCAATAACTTCGGGACCGCGCCGTTCCTGTCGTGGGTTCGCAGTGTCTACCTGCATACGCCAATCCTATTCAAGCCTCCCATGGGCTGGACCCAATTGGTCATTCACCTTTTCTGCGTAGGCCTTCCCATTGCGCTGGTGATGCATGCATATGCGCCAGCGGCTCTGCAGCGCGACCGCTGAAGGGACAGTACGTGGGCGTGGTTCTGCCAAAGTGGTCTTATTAAACTTCGCTGACTGGATATTGTAAGGAAAGCGAGGATTGGGAGCTTGGCACAAGTGTTCGCTGCAGCCATGAATCCAAAGACAGTTGGTTTGATTGTAGCCGAAGAGATAGCTGCCGCTGATCTGATGGGTCCCGCCGAAGTTTTTTCGCGTGCAACAATTCGAAGGTGCGACCAGCCCGAAGCTCGTGAATCCCGTTGTTACCAAGTGTTGACAATTGGTATCAACGCAGGGCCATGCCTGACGGAAAGCGGTATTGTCATAAGACCACATGTCGATCTCGAAGAGGCGCCGCCGCTCGATACCGTTCTTGTTTGCAATGGAAGCGGAAGTAACCCTGATAAGCTTAGCAGGAGGCTCGTAAAATGGCTGAGACAGCGGGCGCCAAACACACGACGCATTGCGGCTCTTGGAAGAGGTATTTATGCGCTTTCAGCGACGGGATTGCTCGATGATCGCCAGGCAGTGACCCACTGGCGGTTTGCGAAAGACGTTACTTCGCGGTTTCCTAAAATTCGCGTCAATTCCAAGAATCTCTTTGTCAAGGACGGCCCTTTCTACACCTGTGCAGGCGGGACCTCGGCAGTCGATTTTGCGCTGGCTTTAGTTGAGGAAGACTACGGCCGCCATGTCGCGTTGGCTTTAGCGCGCGACCTGGTTGTTCACACTAAGAGATCCGGTGAACATGAGCAGTACTCTGAAGCCCTAAAGTTTCAGATCCAATCGTCTGACCGTTTTGCTGACCTTCCTGCCTGGATCTTTTCTCATCTCAACGACGATCTTTCCATCGATGCTTTGGCCCAGCGGGTAGCCATGTCACGGCGTAACTTTACTCGCCTATTCCATGAAGCTTTTGGCAAATCTCCCGCCCAGTTTGTCGCGGAAGCGCGCATTGCGGAAGCGCAGCAACGATTATTAGTTCCCCGTAACAGTATTGAGAGCGTTGCTAACTCCCTTGGATTCCGAAGCGCAGATGTTTTCAGTGTGGCATTCGAGCGGTTCACGGGCATTCGACCGCGCATCTACCGCGCTTTGAGGCGAGCTCCCAAAGGCAATAATGCTTCGGCGAAAATGGAGCCTCACAAATCTACTACGGCGCGCGCAAGATCGAGTGTATTGCGTGCTGCATAAAGATCTATCGTAGATTCGCAGCGTCGCAGCCACGAAAAAGCCTGCCCGCCGTGGCCGGGGTTGCCGTAATAGCTGGGGCAACAACGCCGCCAGAACGCTTCGACACCCGCCTTGGCGTGGGTTCGGCGTGCCAGGAAAGAAGAGGGTTTTAACACGAATGCGGCGCCTTCTAGCTTCATTGGAGATCCCTGGTAGTCTGCGCCTCTCGGGATGACAAAGAGGCAGCCCAAGCGGGCTGCCTCTTCTGTAACCTAACTAACGGAGAAATCTAGAATCTCTTCTTTAGCCCGACGTACCAGAACCGGCCTTTGATAGTAGCAAGCGACTCGTCGTAGCCGCTCTCAAAGGATCCAGCTACAAACGGTGGATCTTCATCCGTCACGTTCTGCATCCCAAGCGTGACAGTCGTGTTGTTTAGCCACCACTTCCAGTTGCTGCAGCCATACTCGGCTGTGGACACCGGCACTACGTTCTTCTCCTTGCCGTCTTTCATCTTCACATTCTTACCGCCATCCTTGGCAAAGCCAGGTACCTCCGCCGGCGCAGGCGGCGGCAGATTGAATGTGTAGTTCAAGATGAGATCCAGCGTGGTCCACGCAGACACTTTCCGGGCGCGGAAAGGCAGCGGACCACTTCTGGGCTGGGACGGCTTTGTCGCTCCCGTCAGAGTGAGATTGTCGTCCTCGTATTGACCGGTCCAGTGGACTACCGCACCGACATCCAAGCCCTGCATCCACGTGTCCGCAGGACCATCGTAGAAGATACTGAAGTTGGCCCTATGCCACGGCAGCGAACTGGTTAGAGGAAACGAGGTAGGTATAAACTGACCACCAATACCGAATCGCTTTGGTCGTAGACCAGGAAAAATCTCCAACTCAGCGCGTGAGAGCCAGGTGCCGTTGACTGTGGTGGTCAGTCTACCCCAATCGCCATGTCCAAAGATCGTCGAATCGAGAATATAGATTGCTTCGTAGTCGAGACCTTCGAAGACTGCCCCAGCGAGATTTGTGCTTGGATCAATTGTCAGTACAACTGGCCCAGGCTCCCCGGTCGGATTCTCACCAGTAGCACGGAATACCGACCCGAAGGGGGTTTGAACGATTGACGCGCCGTTTGTTGGCGGAGGAAGAAGCG
>JBKPOB010000175.1:0-18433 GCA_046732875.1 Verrucomicrobiota bacterium
AATCTTACTACCGACGAACAAAAGCGTCTGCGGAAACACTACACCACAAACGTCGACGCCTATGACTCGTATCTGATGGGTCTTTACTTTTGGAACCAGCGATCGAAGGACGGGCTCGGGAAAGCGATCGACTACTTTGAGCGAGCAGTCCAGAAGGATCCGAATTTTGCTCTCGCGTACGCATTGATGGCAGACTGTTACTATCTACAGGTATTCTACAGGTACAACCCTGGACTAGAAGCGATTGGCAAAGCAAAGGCGGCGGCCGATCGCGCGCTATTCCTGGATGAGTCCGTTGCGGAAGCTCACGTTGCAAAGGCGATGGTTCAGTCATTGCAACAAGAGCTTCACCTAAGCATGAAGTCACTTCGCCGTGCCTTGGAGCTGAACCCAAACCTGGCTATCGCGCACCTGCGCTATGGTTGGTGTTTATGTGCCTTTGGTCAGCTAAATGATGCCGTCCGGGAAATGAAGCGAGCCCGTGAGCTCGATCCGCTCTCGCCTACTAACAACACGGCTCTGGGAATGATCCTCATTTTTGCTCGGCAATTTCCAGTTGCCTTGGAGTATTGTTACAGGGCGGCGGAGTTAGCGCCCAACGAGGCTCTTATCCAGGAGAACCTAGCTATGGCTTATGCCCTAAACGGCATGTATCGCAAAGCGATTGAGCATTATCAAAAGGTAGGTCAACTTAATCCGGAGAAAAAAGGCGATGCTCTCGCCTGGGTTGCGACCGTGCTGGCCTCGGCAGGGCGTAAGCCAGAGGTGGATCCGATGATGCCCGAAATTCTCGAACTGGCAATAGCGGGCAAAGCTGATCCTTACAACGTCGCGATACTCTGCGCCGCGCGCGATGATAAGGAAGAGGCCTTCAAATGGCTCGCTCAAGCAATCGCGAATCGTCAGCTTGTGTCCGGACTTCTTAGGTATGATCCCCAGTTGGACCCCCTACGTTCGGACGAAAGGTTTACGGGGCTGCTAGCGCAGCACAGCCGAGCTTGGCTTCTCGAGACTCCTTGAGAAGGTAAAGTCCCTACGGGTGGTTAACACGAGCGGCTCTATAATCTGAGTAATTTAGCTAAGGCTGCCGGATCGGTCACCGGCGCTTTGCAGGTGAAATTTTCGCAGATGTACGCCGTCGATTTTCCCTCAATCGGGGACATCGCGCGAATGGCTTCGTTTTTCTCGCCGAGATATTTCTGGCCCTCAGCCCCATCCGCGAGCAATAAAACGGCCTTCGGCAAAAAATGCCGATTCACCTCCTTGAGCAACGTTTTGGTTTCCAGCGCATCCTTTTTTCCGGCGATCACGATCTGACGCGGTTTGCTTAGCGCGTAATCGAGCGCCACCAGCATCCGCGGCATCGCGCTCGCAAAATGCGAAAGGGTCGTAGCAAATGCGTCGATGGTTTTTCTTGCGCGCTCCGTCATCTGTTTATCATCGCGAAATTGTGACAGGCGCAAAAGATTCAGCGCTGCGATGGAGCTCACTGCCGGTTCTGCGCCATCGTTGTCGTCTTTCATTCGGAGGAACACGCTTTCGTCTTTGCCGCTGGTGCTGAAATAGCCGCCGTTCTTCTCGTCAAAAAACAAGCGATCCTGAGTTCCCTGCAATTGGACCGCGAATTTCAGCCACTCCACATCGAATGACGCTTCGTAAAGATCGAGAAGACCCTGAATCACGAACGCGTAATCATCGGCGAAACCCTCGATATTGCTGCGGCCACTGCGATAGTTGCGATAGAGCAATTTGCTCTTTTCTTCATAGAGATTTGTCCTGAGGAATTTGCCTGCGCGCATCGCAATTTCCAGATAACGCGGTTCGTCCAGTACTTGCGCCGCACGACCATATGCAGAAATCATTAGTCCATTCCAAGCGGCAATGATCTTGTCGTCCAGATGAGGCCGTGGTCGCTTTGCACGAATGGAAAGCAGCTTCTCGCGACTCTGCGCGAGTAGTTTTTCAGTTTCTGCCTCGGCTTTTCGAAACTGCTTTGCGGTCTCGGCAATCGTATGACGCTCAATTAAGATATTTTTGCCGCGGAATTCGTCCTGGGGGTCGCTACCTTCGGGAGCGTTCCCGTGCGCTTGTACACCGTAATGGAAATCGAAAACTTCGGCGGCATCACCGAGGGCAGCGTCGATTTCTTTTTTCGTCCAGACATAGAATGCGCCTTCCTTCGTTTCAGGATGGCCGCGGTCAGCGCCCGCGGCTACAATAGGGCTGTCGGCATCTTCGGCGGAGAAAAACCCGCCTTCCTTCGATGTCATGTCGCGGGCGACATAATCGAGAATGTCACGCGCCACTGCTTCGTATTGCCGATCTTGCGTAATCTGAAATGCGTCGAGATAGGCGACAGCGAGTTGCGCCTGATCATAAAGCATTTTCTCGAAGTGCGGTACATGCCAGTAACGATCGACCGAATAACGGTGAAACCCGCCCCCAATATGATCGTGCATTCCGCCCGCAGCCATTTTGCGCAGTGTGAACAGAGTCATCTCGAGCGCTTGTTTACCCGATTCGCTCTTCGGCTCACGCGCGTAAAACCGCGTCAGAAAATTGAGCGTCACCGGCCGCGGAAACTTCGGAGCATTGCCGAAGCCGCCTTCCTTCGGATCATAACTACGGTCAATTTGCCGGTAAGCGACATCTAGAATCGTCGCATCGATTTTCCCTTCCGCGGTTGCCCCTGATTGAGATTCGCGGAGTGCCGCAACAATCTTGCCACCTTGCTCGGCAATTTTGGCGTGATTTTCCTTCCAAGCAGTCGCAATTCGTTCGAGCACAGCTTTAAAAGCCGGCTGGCCGTATCGGTCCTCGGGTGGAAAATAGGTTCCTCCGACAAACGGCTTCAGGTCAGGCGTCAACCAGACACTCATCGGCCAGCCGCCTCCGCCGGTGGTTGCCTGCACAAAGGTCATATAAACGCGGTCAACATCAGGGCGCTCTTCCCGATCCACTTTGATGTTCACAAACTCGCGATTCATGATCGCTGCCACGGCTTCGTTTTCGAACGATTCATGCGCCATCACGTGGCACCAGTGACAGGTCGAATAACCAATCGAAAGAAAGATCGGTTTGTTTTCGCGCCGCGCCTTGGTAAATGCTTCGTCGCCCCATGGATACCAATCGACAGGATTATGCGCGTGCTGAAGGAGATAAGGCGACTTCTCCTGCGCCAGACGGTTCGTATGCTCGGAACGCGCAGACTTGGACTCAGCAAAAGTGTCGCTCGATGTCACCAACCACGTTAACGCGAGAAATCCCGCAAGGAAATGATGAAGCACGAATGTCGAATCTCGAATTAATGACGAAGCTCGAATGGCGAAGCCTTCCAGTGATTTAATGATTGCCGTTTCGTCATTCGTCATTTTGTAAGGCCACCCTTGTGATTCCGAGCGAACTCGATAAATCTCTCGCCCATTGCGCCCAGAAATTGTGAGACGATCCAGCCTTTGCAAAAAGCTACGGCTTGGCAGGTGCTCCCCTCGACATGACAAACCATGGACACTACACACCTCATTCTCCTTTTTTTCGCTGTTGGCCTAATCGCATTTCTTTACTCATCAGTCGGCCATGCCGGTGCGTCGGGTTACATCGCTACGATGACACTATTCGGGATCGCACCGACAGTTATTCGACCAACAGCGCTTGTGCTTAACATTTTGGTCGCGTCCATTGGCACATTCCAATTCTGGCGGGCTGGTCATTTCTCATGGAAATTATTCTGGCCGTTCGCACTGCTTTCCATTCCGGCGGCATACGTCGGCGGCTATCTTCAGCCCTCTGCTTCCGTTCTGCGAATTTTGATAGGCGTCGTGCTGCTCTTCTCGGCAGTGCGACTGGTGTTTCGTCGAAGCGACCCGCCACAAACGATCACTCCATCGCGGCCAGTAGCAATTGGTGCAGGAGCAGGCCTTGGATTTCTTTCCGGACTGACTGGAACGGGGGGCGGAATATTTCTGACGCCGCTATTGCTCTTTTGCGAATGGGCACACATCCGTCAGGCCGCAGCTGTTTCGGCGTTATTCATTTGGGTGAACTCAATCGCCGGGCTGGTTGGCTACTTTACGAAAGTTCATTCAATTCCTTCGCTCGGTCTCATTCTCGCAGCAGCCGCGATCATTGGCGGTGCCATGGGTTCGCATCTGGGTAGCAAACATTTTGCTGTCCGAGTGATTTCGCTCTTTCTGGCAACAGTGCTCCTTATTGCCGGAATGAAATTAATTTTCACGAGATAGGGCCGATTGGCCTCAATCGCCCGGGCGGTTCGAGTGAACCGCCCCTACCTACGCAATTTGAGTTTTGGCGCGGTTTCCGGCGACCAGGGATTGGTCTGATAATCGGATGCGACGATCCGATCGGCGTAACCGCGCAAGAGCTGGCAGAACACAGCCACATCCAGTCCGTGGTGTTGCGGAGCAAACCGCGACAGGTTCTTCTCAGCGAGCCGGAACAGACGAACTGCAGGAGACAAGCGCCTGCTATGTTTCGCGTGCAGGGGGTACTCGAAACGTTTCTGGAGATGAACGAAAGCACCAGCCGCCTGAATCAATCCTTTGAAATAGTCTGCATCGGGTGATTTGGTCTTGAGCCAAAGTTGCTCGAGCACATCATGCGCCTCGTAATAATGTTTTTCATTCCAGCAATGGAAAAACGCACGATAGAATGGATGCTTCGCAATGTCTCTCTGGTCTGGGTCGACATCTTCGACAATCGTCTCGGCCACGAACTGCGAAATCCTCTCGCCTTTGTTCATGAAGGGTTTAATTTGCTTCTAGTGTTGTGTAACCGGTATGGCTTGCCAATCGCCGCAAGTAGTTTGGGCGAATTTCAAGAAGCGAGCGAAGGGGCTGTATCCGTGGCGATACTGGCCGAGCGAGCGACGCGGAAATTCGCCCAAAGAACTGCGGCCCGGAGGGTTGAGTTGAAAATGGCCCGGCGCTTGCGTTGCGTCTCGGTCACAGGTCGCAAAGGACATGCTCCCTCGTCGCGCCTTGGCGGCGGGCCATTTTGAACTCAACAATTGGCAAGCCATACCGGTTACACAACACTAGCTCAGATAATGAGCAAACCAACACGCACCAGCCTTAGAGCGAACAGCTTGTGGAGTGCGCGGACATGTCCGCGCTTTCAAAGCGGCAACACGTTGCCGCACTCCTAAAATGACTTCGATCACCCTTGTTGGTCTTTTGATCGCCATTGCGGTTTTGATTTTTTGTTCGGCTCTCTTCTCCGGAGTCGAGACGGCGCTCTTCTCCCTTAAGCCGCATCAACTGCGCCGTCTGGAAACAAATCACGCGAGCCTCACTAAATTCGTGCAGCTTTTCCGGGAAAATCCGCGCCGTGTCCTCAATGTCCTGCTACTGGGCGACGGACTGATAAATGTGCTCTTGGTCGTGCTGTGTCTCTTTTTCCTGTGGGAGACTCCACTGGCGGAGCGCATTCCAGAGTGGGCAGCAGCGCTAGTAATCTTCGCAATTGTCGTTCTGCTTTGCGATCTAATCCCAAAGCTCCTCGCGCTTTCCGTGCCCTATCGACTTTCAACGATCGGTGCCTTCGCTTTGCAGATATCGATGCCGCTTCTTGACCGCATCGGCCGCGCTCTCCAGAGCGTGAGCACTCGCGTGGGCGATCTCTTCACCCAGTCGCGTCTACACCCTCAACGCCGCTTAAGTGACGAGGAATTGGGGACGCTGCTTGAGATGAGTGAAGAGGAAGGCGCTTTGTATGAAGGCGAAGCTGAAATCATTCAGGAGATCATCAAGCTCGGAGATAAAACCGCAAAGGACTGCATGACGCCGCGTGTTGATAGTTTCATGTTGCCGGATGATTTGACGAACGATGAGGCGATTGCGCGTCTGAAGAAAAATCGCTATCGACGCGTTCCGGTTTACGCCGACACGCCAGATCAAATTCTTGGAATCATCGACGTGAAATTGTTCCTGCTCGACCCATCAGATCACTACACTGAGAAGCTAATTGCGCCCTCTTTCGTCTCCGAGACAATGGGCGCATTGGAACTGCTCAAGCTCTTTTTGACCCGCCCCCAGGGGATGGGGGTGGTGGTGGACGAGTTTGGCGGCACCGAAGGGATGATCACAATGGAGGACATCGTCGAAGAAATCCTTAGCGACGTTGTGCCACGAGACGATGTCGCTCTTTATATCGAGCCGCTCGGCAATGGCAAATTTCTTGTCAGCGGCGACGCGCGCCTCGACGATTTAACGGAATATCTCGGATTTCAAATTGACGCGGAAGGAATCGACACGATCGGCGGGTTTGTTTTCACAAGGCTCGGTTATTTGCCCGATTCGGGCACCAAACTGGAGATCCCCGGCCTTGCGATAACTGTGCGTCGCGCAGCGCGTAAAAGAATCGAGGAAATTCTACTGGAGAAAACAACTCCGAAAGCTTTTGCAGCAGCATGATAATCGCTTTGATCATTTTTTGTTGCTGGATTGTTTCGTTTTTCTTTAACGGAATTGAAAGCGGACTGCTTTCGATTGATCCGATTCGATTGCGCCAAAACGTTAAGCGCCGCGTGCCTGCGGCGGTGCGGTTGAATCGTTTGTTGAAACGTCCGGAGCGGTTGCTGCTAACCGTTCTACTCTTCACAAACGCGGCGGACATACTCGGTCTGTTCCTCCTGACGGCGATTTTAGTCCGATCGTGGGCCTACGCCGGCTACTTTATCTCTCTGGCCATTGCGCTTCCGGTCTATCTGTTTCTGCTCTCGGTTCTCCCGAAATCGCTTTTCCGCCGGTTTCCATTTCGCGCGCTTGCTCAGCTTGCCGGCGTACTCGAGTTAGCGTCGCTGTTGTTCTCGCCGTTCCTTGAACTTGGGGCTCGGTTGGGAAAGCTGCTGATGCCGGATCGCGCCGCCAGGCGCGCTCGCCTTTTTGCCGGACGTGAAGACCTAAAACAAATCACTGCGCAAAGCGAGGTTGAAGGTTCCCTGACTCCAACCGAACGCGCGATGATTCATAACGTGGTGGACTTTCGCACCGTCAAAGTGCGCGATGTGATGTTGCCGTCGGCGAAAGTCGTCGCGTTGCCGCCGAGCGCATCAACCCGGGAAGCAATCGAGCTGGGCGCTTCTTCCGGCCTTGATCGTCTGCCCGTTGTCACACCCGGAGGGCAACCTTCTGGATTGATTAACATCCTCGATATCCTGCTCGATCGGAATGGAAGCAAACCGCTGCAGAATTATGTCCGGCGCATCGTAACGACCACTGAGGACGAGTCTGCTTATCGAGTTGTGCAGCAATTGCGCGCCGCGCGGCTCGGTCTTGCTGCTGTCATGGACGGAAAGAGAAATTTCAGCGGCATTGTTACAATTGAGGATTTGATTCGGCGGCTCGTCTCCTCAAGCGAAACCCGAAGCTAAAGCAGTTTCAAAAATTTGTAGCCGCCGGTTCGCCGCAGGACGAATCCGTCCGATGTGCGGACCTGTGGCCGGTCGGATGTTCTCGTTGGTTTTTCACCCCGCCAAGAAGACAGCCCACAGGGGCCGCGGCTATAGCCGCGACAGTTTCGAGTAACTCGCGCTCGAGGCCGCCGCCCCTTGACGCTCATTACAACGGCACAGCTTCGCGTTCACCATTAAGGATTCGCGCGGCAGCAAGGAGCGCGACATGTGAAAATGCCTGCGGAAAATTTCCGAGCTGCCGTTTCTCGCGCGGATCGTACTCTTCGGAAAGAAGTCCCAAATCGTTTCGCACATCGAGCAGGCGCTCGAACAATTCGCGCGCTTCTTTCTTTCGGTCCAGGAGATGCCAGCAAGCGACCAACCAGAAAGAGCATGGGATAAAAACGCCTTCACGTCCCGGCAACCCGTCCACGCCGCATTCTTGCGGCCGATAACGCAAGACGAAACCATCTTCCATTAATTCGTGTTCGATCGCCTCGACGGTGTTGCGGACACGTTCGTCTGTTGTGGGCAGAAAGCCGACGAGCGGCATTGTCAGAAGGCTCGCGTCCAGCGCATCGGAACCGTAGTACTGAGTGAACGCCTTTTTCTTTGAGTTGTAACCGCGCTCGCAAACCTCTGCGTGAATTTGCTCCCTAACCTTTCGCCAACGGCGATGATGTTCGCCTGCCGCGCATCCGCATTCCTCAACGAGTTTCACCGCGCAATCGAACGCCACCCAGGCCATCATTTTCGAGTGCGTGAAATTTCTTCGTCCACCGCGGACCTCCCAAATTCCTTCATCTGGTTTTTGCCAATTTGATTCCAGAAATTTCAGCAAATGCACCATCAAGGCCCAATCAGGCTCCTGCATCTTGATTCCGGCACAATCGGCTTCGAACATGGTTGCCAGTACCTCGCCGTACACATCGAGCTGAAATTGCGTCGAAGCAGCGTTGCCGATGCGGACGGGTACAGACTTTTCATAGCCTGAAAGCCATGGAATTTCGACTTCAGTGAGCCGGCGTTCGCCGCGAACGCCGTACATGATCTGCATCTGCGCAGGACTCCCAGCGACAGCTCGCAGCAGCCACTCACGCCATCCCTCGGCTTCCTCGCGATAACCGGCACGCAGTAGTGAGAGCAAAGCGAAGGTGGCATCGCGTAGCCAGCAGTAGCGGTAGTCCCAGTTGCGCGGTCCACGGATTTGTTCAGGTAACGATGTCGTAGCCGCGGCAACCAGGCCGCCCGTCGGCGCATAGGTCAATCCTTTGAGCACAATGAGCGAGCGCATCACTGCATCGCGCCATTTTCCCTGACCCTGAAACTGACTC
This sequence comes from Verrucomicrobiota bacterium, assembly GCA_046732875.1. Taxonomy (GTDB): domain Bacteria; phylum Verrucomicrobiota; class Verrucomicrobiia; order Chthoniobacterales; family UBA10450; genus Udaeobacter. The sequence continues at coordinate 8,746 of JBKPOB010000175.1, forward strand.
GACCATGCGCGCCAAAACTTTTCTGTGTCGCGCAGGGCATGCTCGTAGTGGATCGGTCTTGGTGGCTTTTTGTGGGAAGCGAACCACGTAAGCACGAACGGGACTTGTTCACCTTCGCTAACCGTAAACTCAGCTGCGGTGGTCAGATCCTTGCCGTACGTTCCAACTGGCGTTCGCAAGATCAGGCCATCTGGCCCAGCGATCGCTTCCAATCCGTGACTCCGTTGACGAACCCATGGCACGATCTGCCCGTAATCAAACCGAATGACCAATTCCATCTGCATCGACACCTTGCCACGCAATCCCTCCACGATGCGGACGATGTCTGGATTCTCGCCGCGTGGCGGCATGAAATCGATCAGGCGCACAGCGCCGCTTTTGGTTTCAATTTCTGTTTCGAGAATGAGCGAATCGCCGCGGTAACGGCGCCGCGTCGCTTCGACCTCTTCCTCAGGAAAAAATCGCCAGTGTCCGTTCTTTGTATCGCCAAGAAGGGACGCGAAGCACGCCGGAGAATCGAACCGCGGAAGACAAAGCCAATCAACGCATCCATCGCGGCTTACCAACGCGCAAGTTTGCGTGTCGCTAAGAAACGCGTAGTCCTCGATTTTTGTGAGCTCCTTCGCCAATGATTCTTCCTCTTGCTCTTACTCTTGATCGAGTCGCCCCGAGTCTGCGAGTGTTCCAATTCCATCACGCGTCAATCGGAACACCGTCCATTCGTTCATTGGTTTTGCGCCGAGGGCGCGATAAAACCTGATCGCCGGTTCGTTCCAATTGAGCACAGCCCATTCCATCCGGCCGCACTCACGGTCCCGCGCGATTTTCGCAAGCTCGACCAGCAGCGCGCGCCCATAACCTTTGCCGCGCTTTTCCGGTTTCACGAACAAATCTTCAAGATAAAGCCCCGGGCGCCCAAGCCAGGTGGAAAAATTGTAAAAGTAAACTGCGAACCCGACTGGCGATTGTCCTTCAAACGCGAGAAGCACTTCCGCGGCCGGTCGTTCCCCGAATAACGCATCGACAAGCTGTTCGTCGGTCGCGGTCACCTCGTCCGGCGCTCGCTCGTATGTCGCCAAATCGCGAATTAATTGCAGAATGATTGGCACGTCTTCCACGTGCGCCCGACGAATCTGAAAATTTTCACTCGTTTTCACTCCAGTGCTGACTGTCGATGACACGCGAATAGACGCAACCGATCAGAGCGTCGGCGCTGTCTTCTGTTTCGCGCCAAAGGCGTTGGTCATTCTCGAGCGTGGGGCATCGCCCCAGGGATTCGATTGCCCACGAATGAGCGCTGAAAGCGCGATTCAGAGACCGACAAAAAGATGTTGATATCGCGTATGAAATTCACGTAAAAATGATCGTCTGGGGCGGAATACATGAAAATTTCGACGAACTGAACACAGGCGGGAGATACAATCCGAGCACTAACAGTTGGATAGCGACAGGCATAACCAGCGCGCCTGAAGGCCGAGCGTATCACAGTGCTATCTGGACTGGGAGTGAAATGATCGTCTGGGGTGGAGTAGGCGACCACAGCAATGCCGCCGCGAGCACTCCCGGGAGATACTGCGCGGAATCTGGTCCAACACCTACACCTACGCCCACACCCACACCAACTGTAACACCTAGAGTTACACCCAGGCCGCGTCCTACTCCGCACGCTCGGCCATAGCTATAACTTTAGTTAAAGCCTTTAGATGAAGGTTGGCAGGTGACCGAATAACTCAGACAAAGCTGCGCCTACTAGGCTGCTCCTCGCCTAGTGCTGTAGAGTCCGCTGTTTCCAGCGGATCTCGCAGCGCGCTTGACGCAAGTGCCGAGGTTGCGCTGAGACAGCGCGCGCTACAGGGCGCAAGGAGTGAGTTCCTTTATCTCGCCAGGGCGCGACTGATGCGATCCAAACCTTCGGCGAACATTTCCGTATTAACTCCCATTCCAATGCGAAAATGATCGGGCATCTCGAAATAACGACCCGGAACTGCTGATGTGTCGAACTCTGTACGCAGTCGCTCAAGGAAATCATCAGTGTTGCCATCTCTCAACTGCACAAACGAAGTCGTACCCCAATCAGTCCAGACTGCTGAAAGGCCAGGTTGCTGCCTGAGAAACTCCCGAAGCAGTTTCCGATCGGCGTCCACGATCAGGCGCGCTTTTTCGCGAAGCCGATTCAAGTGCTTAAATGCGGCGACCGCGAGAAGTAGCCCGGGGTACACTGGCGTTGCGCTGTAGAGATCATTCAGGCGGCGCATCTTCCACGCGAGGTCCGGACGAGCCAGGATCCAACCACAACGCAGTCCGCTGACACCGTAAACCTTCGTCAAACTGCTGGTCACCACGAACTCCGGACCGAGATGAAACGACGTTCGCGGCGTTCGCTGGTAAACCGCGTCGAGATAAACCTCATCTACCAGCACCAGCGCTCCGACGCTGCGCGCGATCTCGCCGACATCACGCAAAACCGAATCTGGCGTAAGCACGCTCGTCGGATTGTGCAGGTTCGTGATCACGATCAGGCGCGTTTTCGGCGTGATGTAATGAAGAATCGTCACTGGGTCGATCGCCCAGCCGGTTTCTTTGATACGCGGGAAGCGTTTTACTTCGGCTTCCAGATAACGTGCAACGTCGAGAATTGGTCCGTATGCTGGATGCTCGATTAAAACTTCGTCCCCCGGTTCGATGATCGCGGCCGTTGCAAGATGATTTGCCATGGAAGTTCCGGCGGATTCCACGACACAGTCGGGATCAACACCGTGATGCGCGGCGATGGCTTTTTGTAAAGGTGGATAGCCGTAGCCGTAGTCGCCATTAATTTCGAGTGTCTCCAACTCGACTGGCAGTTCGCGAAGCGGAAACGGCGCTACGCCACTCGTCGCGAGATTGAATCGCGCACGGCTTTGCGTCTTGGACCAGTGCATGTAGTCCGAATGCTTGTGTGTCATGAATCTGCTCGTCTGAACTTCCTCCAATAATAGTAAACCGGGAGCGCTGCCAGCATGATACCTAGCGCGATTGCACTATTTGGTGGTGAAGCGACGATAGCGCTTCCAACAATTCCAACACAGGACAAAACAAAAAGAATCGTCGTGAACGGATGGCCCGGCACACGAGATGTTACTGTGTCTGACCCGATTTTACGCCGGCGCAAAATGAAAAGTGACGCGGCTGTCATTGCGAAAAAAATAAAATCCACGGTCACTTCAAAGTTCAAAATTTGACCATAAGTACCGGAACAAGCGATCACGATTGCCGCCAGACCCTGAAGCATGATAGCGACTACCGGTGCTTGCGACCGCCGCGAGAGCTTGCCGACGCTTGCAAAGAAAACTCCGTCGCGCGCCATCGCGTAGTACACACGCGGAGCCGTTAACATGCTTTGGCTTAGGAATCCGAGGGTCGAAATCGCGATGCCAGCGGCAATCCATTGCGCACCGCGTGGGCCGAGCGCTCTTCGCATGACATCGGACGCCGGAGTCGTCGTTGCGTCCAGACCGGCTGGGCCAAGCACTCGCAGGCACACGAAATTGACAGCAAGGTAAAGCGCCACAACGCCAGCCACGCCCATCAGCAGCCCGCGTGATAAATCGCGTCGCGGATCGCGCATCTCACCTGCAACAAACGTCGCGGTCTGCCAGCCCCCATACGCAAAGGCGATGGGAACCATGGCTGACCCAATGCTTGCCAAAACTCCAAGCGAAGGAGGAGGGCCAAGCAGCGGCTCGGATTTGAGCGAGCCACCGCCAAGTGCAAATCCAAACGCTACAAGCCCCGCAATCGCCGCGATCCTTAACAACATGAAAAGGCTTTGCACATTGCTGCCGGCGCGTGCTCCCAGACAGTTAATGCCGGTTAGTCCGAGCAGCACCACACCTGCGATCACGCTATCGTTCCAAACCACTCCTGTAAGCGCACGAAAGTACGATGCGAAAATAACAGCTACCGCGGCCATACCGCCGGTCTGCGTCACGAGAAGAAGTCCCCATCCATACACAAACGCCACCGCAGGATGGTATGCCTCACGAAGATAGACATACTGGCCGCCCTCTGCAGCGGGCAAACGAGTGGCCAGTTCAGCCCAGATAAACGCACCGCACATTGCAAAAATGCCGCCCAGTACCCAAACGCCAAGGATGAGGAACGGCGTATGAACGCGATGTGCTACCTCCGATGGATTAGCGAAAATTCCTGCGCCAACGATGCCGCCCATGACAATCATGGTGGCATCGAATAACCCGAGCTGCCGGCGAGGTTTTCTGACATCCAACTTTGTCATGTCGAGCGAAGTCGAGACATCCCGCGAACTTACCCGAAAACTATGCTACGGGATTCCTCGACTTCGCTTCGCTCCGCTCGGAATGACGCCTTCGACCCTTTAACGCATCTCACTCCGACTTCAGGCTGTAAATTCTAAATTCCGGCGTTGTCTCGATGGGCGCGGCGACGTTCGCGACGTGATTGGCGAACTCGGGATAAGATGTAAGCCACCAAAATGTGTTCGTGACAAAGACAAGATGCGTTGCCCCATCGCGACGCAATCGTTCGAGATCGCTAATAGCCTGGTGGCTGTTCTTTGGATTGCCGCCGTAAACCCCATTTTGCTCGAGGAAATGCCAACCTTTGCGCTTGGCATAATAGAATATGGCTGGATTGCCACCATCCACCGCGACAATCAACGCGTCGCTCTTCGTAATTTTGTTTAGTTCCAGACCGGCATTGCGATGTTGTGCCGCTGATGATTCGTAAAGGGGTCGCACGTACAAGAAAGCCAGAATTGCTAACGAGCCAGGCAGGATCGATAGCGCTGCAACCGCGAGACGCGACGAAATTTTCGGGCTAAGAAAATTGCATGCGGCGCCCGCAAATGCAGCCGCAATCGGTACGAGAGGCAACTGGTACCATGGGTGACGATTGCCGTATCCGACAGCCACAACAAACAGAACCATGGCAGCCAGCCACCAGTCAAAGAGACAGCCGTACTTTCCCCGCGGCGCAACGAATAAACCGGTGAGTGCCATAACCGCGAGAACGGGCGTGAGGCTCGACGTCGCAGTTTGTTGGGCGATGTCGCAGTACCAGGAAAGACTTTCGAGCCGAACGCCACCAGCACCGAAGAAATGATGCGGATAAAATCTGTCGGCGATTTGATGCGCGCGCCAATACCAGACGGCCGAAGGAAGCAATGTGATAGCGGCGAAGATAGCGACCGCGCGATAAATTGTAGGGCGTTTCCGTGAAACGCCTGGCGTCTGACACAGACGCCCTACAAGAACGGACGCCAGCGGCACAACGAAGACGATGCTCGTGACCTTGACCAGAATCGACAAGGAAATCGCAATCGCAGACAGATAAAACGACCCTGGCTTTGGATTGCGAATCCAAAGCAGAAAAAAATACAATCCGATGATTCCCAGGCTAAGCGATGGCACATCCGGCATGAAGGAGCGACCGGCGAAGATATTTAGCGGCGCAAAAGCGTAAAACAATGTGGCCCAAATCGCCGCTGTGCTGCCGAACGTTCCCCGAACGAGCAAAAAGAAAAATGGAAGCGAAATAGCAAAGAAAATCACGGACTGGCTGCGCCCGATCCATTCGTGAATGCCTGCAAACTTGTAACAGATCGCCGCGAGAAAAGGCAGAATGGGAAACTCTGTTCCCACGTACCCGGCCGACCCGCCCGCCCAGTCAATCTGCGGATAACCGAAACGAAAACCATGTTCGAAAAAGTTGCGCGCAATCGCCGCGACATCGCTTTGTCTCCAACTCCAATGATCGACAAAAGGCTGATTGATCAAGATGAGTCGGACTGATATAGCAAGAACCGACAGGGTCACAAAAATCCATCTCGTAAATGGTGTTGTCATGTTGAGCGGGGCGAAACATCTCAATTGTTATCCGTACCGACCGATTCAGCAGTGAACCAGAGATTCTTCGCTTCGCTCAGAATGACATGATAAGCGGACTCGTGATAGTTTAACCGGATTTCCCGTTCAAACCGTCTTGACAGCCGCTGTAAACTCAATCGTGTAGGGAATCTCTAATTGCGGAGAAAGAGGTAGCATGAAATCGACGGCTCTCCTTCCTCGGCCGAAGTTTGGCTCTGCCACCAGCACGCGTCTATTCGTTGTCGCATTATTCATCACCTTGGGGATTATCGCTGGACGTGCGCAGAACGAACCGATTCTCGTGCCTGACGCCGTTGATTATCAGAAACTCCTCCCCATTTTGCCGGACCCGCCGCAAGGCTGGGCCGCTGATAAAGCGGAAGGTTCGACAGAAGATGTGGGCGGATTCAGAATCACGAATGTGCATCGGGATTATCACAAAGGCGAAGGCGATAAAGCCCCGACAGCGGCGATCAGCATTCTCGATTCCGTAGCGAACCCGGATTATGTGAACGCCACAACGGCTGCGTGGAACAACAACAGCGAAACCAGCGAAGGTTACGGCAAGTCTGTCACCATCGATGGCAATCCCGGGTTCGAAGCCTTCGAGAAAGAAAGCAAGCACTCCACTCTCTGGGTCATGATCGCTAATCGTTATTTCGTTCAAATTGAGTTGCAGGCCCAAGAGCCGAAGGAATTGCAGGAATGGGTCAAGCGCGTCGATTTGAAGAAACTAGCGGCAATTAAGTGACCCTGTAGCCGCGGCCCTGTGGGCCGCGTTTCGGCATAAGCGAGTCAGCACCCCGCTTCGCACAGCGAAGCGGCTACAGTCACTTCTTCTCCGGCTCGCTCGTCATCGGCACGAAACGTACCGCCAACGTGGCGCTTTGTTTCAATTGACCGTTTTTCTTTTCCAACAAGTACAATTGCTGAGCAAATCGCTCGCCAACAGGAATAACCATTCGCCCATCGTTTTTCAGTTGATCGACCAGCGGTTGCGGAACTTTGTCTGGTGCGCAGGTAACGATGATCGCATCGAACGGTCCCTCTTCCGGCCAGCCCTTGTAACCATCGCCGACTTTTACATGCACATTCTTGTAGCCGAGCCGCTGCAATGTCGCCTCGGCATTTTTCGCCAACGGCGCGACGATCTCGATGGAGTACACCTCCGACACGAGCTCGGCCAAAATCGCCGCCTGATAGCCTGAGCCGGTCCCAACTTCCAAAACTCGGTCGCTCGGTTTCGGGCGCAACTGCTCTGTCATGAAGGCCACAATGTACGGCTGCGAAATGGTTTGACCGTATCCGATCGGCAACGGGCCGTCTTCATAGCTGGCAATGCGCGATTCCGAAGTGACAAATTCTTCCCGTGGCACCTTTGCCATCGCAACGAGCACACGTTCGTCCTTGATACCGCGAGGCATCAGCTGTTGTTGAACCATCTGCTGACGCTGTACCGCAAAATCGGAGGTTAACGGCGCTTTTTGCCCGCAACCGCTTGCTACCAACACGGCAACCACCGGCCATTGCCAAATTCGCTGCACCCGACACATTCCTTGTCATTCCGAGCGAAGTCGAGCAATCTCTGGATATAATGGCTGAGGAACGTAAAACCTTAGAGGAACGCGCACAGATGACGGACTTGGAACGGCTCCGTCACTCGGCGTCACATGTACTGGCGACCGCGATCCTGAAAATCTGGCCGGACGCGCAATTCGCCGCTGGGCCGCCAGTGGAGAACGGTTTTTATTACGATGTCGATCTTTCGCACCGTATTTCGCCAGACGATTTCGAGAAAATCGAGGCGGAGATGAAGAAGGAGATCAAAGCGAACCATCCATTCGAGCGGGTTGAGGTTTCGCGCGATGAAGCCCTTCAGCTTGGGAAGAACGGCCGACTTGCCGCGTTAGACGAACGCCCCGAACCCAGCAGGTTCAAGCTCGACATCATCGAGAACATTCCGTCCGACGAAAAAATTTCGCTCTATCGCAGCGGCGATTTCATCGATCTCTGCGCGGGGCCGCACGTGCAGCGCACCGGCGACATCGGCGCGTTTCGCCTAACGAGCGTGGCCAGCGCCTACTACAAAGGCGATGAAAAGAATCCGCAGCTCCAGCGGATCTATGGCACTGCCTTCAAAACGAAAAAAGAACTCGACGATTATTTCGCTATGCTCGAGGAAGCGAAAAAGCGCGATCATCGCAAGCTCGGGAGGGAGCTGGAGCTTTTCGTTCTCGACGATGATGTCGGCCCAGGGCTGCCGATGTTTCTCCCGCGCGGCGCAGTGATCGCCGAGGAATTAGAGAAGCTCGCCAAAGAAACTGAGTTCGCTGCTGGCTATCAACGCGTTCGCACCCCGGACATCGCCCGCGAGAGCTTGTACAAAAAAAGCGGACACCTCCCCTACTACGCTGAATCGATGTTCCCGCCGATGACTTTGGAGCATGACATCGAGAGCGAATCGCGGAGCGATCGCTATTACCTCAGGGCCATGAACTGTCCGCATCACCACAAATTATTTGCGGCGCTGCCTCGCAGCTATCGCGATCTACCGCTGCGGCTGGCGGAATACGGGACGGACTATCGCTACGAGAAGAGCGGCGAGTTGTTCGGACTCATGCGGGTGCGCTCGCTGCACATGAACGATGCGCATATCTACTGCACCCCCGAGCAGTTCGCCGATGAGTTTAATGCAGTGAACCAGATGTACCTGAATTACTTCAAGCTTTTTGGAATTGAGAAGTACCTGATGCGTTTCTCGACGCATGATCCTTCGAAGCTCGGACAGAAGTTTGTCAACGAACCTGAGCTTTGGAAACAAACGGAAGAAATGACGCGGAACGTACTGAAGAATTCCGGAATCAATTATGTTGAAGTGCCTAACGAAGCGGCATTTTACGGGCCGAAGATCGACGTGCAGGTCTGGAGCGTGATCGGACGCGAATTTACGCTTGCCACCAATCAGGTCGATTTCGCGCAGCCACGTCGGCTCAATCTCGTTTACAAAGACCGCGATAACACCGATAAGACGCCGATCTGCATTCACCGCGCTCCGCTTGGCACGCACGAACGTTTCATCGGATTCTTAATCGAGCATTACGCCGGTAATTTCCCGCTCTGGCTATCGCCGGAACAGGTGCGCATTCTCACGATCGGCGATGATCCAAAGCTGATGGATTACGCGCGATCGATTTTGAATGAGCTCCGCGCTCATCAAGTTCGCGCGGAGATCGATGACAGCAGCGATAAGATCAACGGCAAAATTCAGCGCGCAGAACAAATGAAAGTGCACACCATGTTCGTGATCGGGAAGCGCGATATGGAAGCCAATGCAGTAAGCGTCCGCGTGCACGGTAAGGGAAATCTGGGCGCAAAGCCGCGCGGTGAGGCCGTTACGGAGATCTTGCAATCGATTAAAGAGCGGCGCGCTTAATAGTTACTTTTGGATCGACAAAGATTCCGAATTGGTGCGGAATGCTCATAACATTCGAGCGCTAAACTCAAGGTCGAGGTAATTCGAAAGGAGACTTACGAAACGAGTCTTGATATTGGTTGCCATTCTTGCCGCCGGCCTGAGCGGCCAAGCATCTGCGCGTCTTGGCAATAGCGAAGAACAAGTCGCCGCAGTCATGGGGAAACCGACTGAAATCGGCAAACCAGACAGTCACGGCGCAAGGATCAATACTTATGAGAGCCCCTACTACATCGCTCTGATCCATTTCGTAAAAGATCACAGTGTATCCGAAGCATATTGCCGAAAAGATCACGGCAAATTTTCCGAGAAGGAATTGTCGATTTTCCTC
>JBKPOB010000176.1:0-13532 GCA_046732875.1 Verrucomicrobiota bacterium
GGTGCTGTTGTTTATACCGGAGGCGGCGCCAACGAGACGATGGCGGGGACGCATTCGTACAGCACTACCGGCATTGTGGCCCGCGGGCGCATCTACGTTGCCACCGATAACAAAGTCTATGCTTTTAAGCTGCCGGGAGGAGCGCCTGATGCTCCATCTAATCTTGTAGCGACTGCAACCTCATCAACGCGGATCAAGCTAATGTGGCAGGATAACTCAAATAATGAAACCAAGTTCCAGATTTGGCGTCAGGTAGCAGGGGGGGCGTTTAGCAGCCTGGTTACAGTCAATGCTAATGTTACTTCCTATGCTGATACGGGATTAACTCCCGCTACAACGTACAAATACAAAGTGAGGGCTAAAAATACTGCAGGATATTCCGCTTTCTCGAACATCGCTACAGCTACTACCCCGTGATTTACCCGACAGACTGTATCAGGAAACCGCCTTTTACCTCCGGCAAATCCTACGCCAACAGGTGCTCGAACTCCGACTGCAACAACGATCCCGAGCCCAGCGGCAACCGCTACAACTACTCCCACGCCTTTCCGGAGACTTTACAACCTGCTATGGACTGAGCGCACATGAGAAGTCCGCGATGGCGAGGATGCTATCGTCAACACGCGAGACGCGTGCGCTAACCAGAACGCTGCCCCTCCGCCAAGGCTTTCGGACTTGTAGCACGGCTGAGCGAAACAGGTACTGCCTTTGGGTTCATGCGGTAGGTCCAATCAGGCGTCCGGTCCGTAGACGAATTCAGATCGCGTAACACTGCGTCCACGCTGGCGCGATTTGGAGACAGATCACAAACTGGGTCGGTGTTCGCTGCGTTCCCGGTAAGCAACGCAGCCTGGCAACGGCAGCCGCCAAAATCGATTTCTCTTTGCGGGCAACTCCGGCACGGCTCGGGCATCCACTCTGTTCCGCGGAACCGATTGAAACTGTCCGATTCACGCCAAATCCAATCGAGCGCGCGCATCCTGACATTTTCAAAGCGCAAATCTGGGATAGCCGATGAAGCTGTGGGGCAGGGAAGCACCTCGCCAATTGGATTGACGGTAAGATAACGTTTCCCCCAGCCGGCAAGGCAGGGTTTGGGCCGGTCTTCGTAATAGTCCGGAAGCACGTAGAAGATGTCGATCTTGCCAGTCAGGCGCGCCTTGGCTGCGGTCGCGATTTCTCGTGCACGAACAACTTGCTCGCGAGTGGGGAGCAAAGCTGCACGATTGAGAAAGCCCCATCCGTAAAACTGGACGTTAGCGAGTTCCACTCTCTCGGCTGACAGCGCCTCGGCGAGCTCAATCATTTGTGGCAGGCGATCGATGTTGCGCCGATGAATGACAAAATTGAGACTAAGCGGGATTCCGGCTGCGCGGATTTTCGCAGCAGCATCGAGCTTGTGCTGATGCGCACGAGTGCCGGCTATTTCATCAGCAAGATCCGCACTGTCTGATTGAAAACTTAGCTGGACTGAGTCCAATCCCGCATCGCGCAACGCACCCATGCGATCGTCATCCAGGCCGATGCCGCTGGTGATGAGGTTGGTGTAAAGATTTGCCTCACGCGCGGCGCGAACCAACTCGGGAAGATCGCGCCTGACGAGTGGTTCGCCTCCGGAAAAACCAACTTGCAATACTCCTAGCGCAGCGGCTTCGCGAATTACCCGCGTCCACTCGTCGGTGATCAATTCACCATTGTCTCGTACGCGCGTCGGATTCGAACAGTACGGACAATGCAATGGGCACCGGTATGTAATCTCGGCCAGCAATGCATATGGGCGCAGTGCGATCATGTGAGCTCGATTAACTTGCGTTGTTGCAAATCGGCAAGGGTTTCTTGCACATCGGCTGCAAGCATTTGAGGATCGAATTCGTACTCTAAAGCTAACGCTTGGACAATCTCACCTACCGTTCGTCCGTCGCAGCGGACAACGATCTCTTGTGCGGTTTCGTTTAATTCTAGGACGCCTTCCGGAAAAAGTAGGACCCCGTTCCCAGTTTTGGAATCGGTTTGCAACCGGACTCCTCGGGCGAGTCTCGGCTGGGCAGAGCTAGGAATCGTGTGAGTTTGCATTCAAGGAGCGGCGCCTTCCCAGCCGCCGGAATTTTCCCCAGCGGGGCGGACCGGAGACCGCCCGTCCTTGGGATTACCGTACGCGTGATGGATCGCATTGAGCATGGACCAGAGGACATCGCATTTAAACTCAAGAGCGCACACCGCCTCATGCTGCAGCTCCGGCGTGTTGCAATAGTCCAGTGTAATTGCGAGCGCTTCATCGGAGTCACGTCCTGCCTGCGTTACTCTGCGACGGAAATAATCAAGGCCGGCCGAATCGATCCAGGAATAATATTTTTCGAAAGCCGCGAGGCGCGTTGCCATCAGATCCGGTGCGAAAAGTTCCGTGAGCGATGATGCAACTGCAATCGGCCACGGCTGAGTCCGAGCGAAATTCACATACGCGTCAACCGCGAAACGAACTCCAGGTTGCAGAAGTCGATCCTGCAGCAGGTCGTCACGCGATAGTCCGCATGCCTCGCCCAGGCGAAGCCACGCTTCGATGCCGCCTTCATTTTCGCCAGTGCCGTCGTGATCGAGGACCCGATGAATCCAAACCCGGCGTACCTCGCGTAACGGACAGTTGGAAAGGATCGCGGCGTCTTTGATTGGAATGTTTTGCTGATAATAGAAGCGATTGGCTACCCAGCCGCGCAACGCCTCCGGCGGGAGGCGGCCCTCGTTCATGGCCACGTGGAACGGATGTTTGTCGTGATAAGCGCGCGCACCGATCGCGCGCAGATTCTCGAGAAAAGTTTCGCGATCCCAGAGTCCGGTAGTCATATGACGATTTCCAATCCATCGCGCGCGATCTCGATTCCGGACTGCTTTACCTGGGCGCGTTCCCGGGAGCTGGGCATAAGGATCGGGTTTGTATTATTAATATGGGTGTAAACCTTCCGGCGCGCCGGCGATTGATGCAAGAAATCGAGGCTGCCGTCGCCGATCGGCAGATGGTTCATCTGTCGCGCGGTGCGGGCCCCCCGCCGAATAGCGGCCAGTTCGCCGTCGCTCCAGAATGTACCGTCGAACAGAACAACGTCGGACTCGTGAATAGTATTCCGCAATTCGTCGGTTAGTTCGCCGACACTGGGCGCGAAAAGCGCAGTTGCTCCCGACGAGTTATCGCGAAATTGAAACGCGACGCTCCTTGGCAGCTCAATCGCCCGAAAGGCGACGGTAGCACTCAGCGTTTGAAATTCCCGGTTCGTCTTGCGCCATTCGATTCCGCAGAACCTCGCAAGGGTGTCATCGAGCCAGGCGAGCGTTGCTCGCGTTTCATCAGCTGCGTAGACGACCAACGGCATTTCCTGTTCCCGCAGGAGTAATAAGCCCAGCGCATGATCGATGTCGGCATTTGTTAAAAGAACTCCTGCAACGGGAGTATTGCGTGGCGATTCACGGCGCGGCTGCAACCGCGGCATGCTTTCAATTTGCCGGTTCAGATCAGGCGACGCGTTAATTAGAAACCAGCGGTGAAAACCTTCAGAGTCGCCGCTAATGGCGATGCTCGATTGCGTCTGTGGAGTAATCTTTCCGGTACGCGCGGCTGCGCAGTTCGCGCAGGCACAGTTCCATTGTGGCAGGCCGCCGCCGGCTGCGCTGCCTAGAATGTGGATGCGAATCAATCCGGAGTTTTCGGAGTCAGATAATTACGTTCGATCAAACTGCACCCGCGTAACAGGTGCACTCGAAAAAGATCGGAACGGTTTTCAGCATCGGTTTGACCCACCGCTTCTTTGTTTGTCTCATAAGTCCCATGCGTAATTCCATTCGTCACTTCATTCTCCGGAAATGGTGGAACGAAGTTTCCCGCTCTGATAAGGCATGCGAGGCATACCGGTCAAATTATTTTTTGATAAAACTAATGTCGCCGCTGCGTTCTACACGAGCGAGCCGAACTTTGGACAGATCGTCAACGTGCGCATCCAGACGCATGTCCTCTTCCAAGTCATGCGTGGAGATGTGGTTACGCCGCATCGTGTCGAAGTCGCATTGGCCGTCGCGCACAATAATGTCGGGCCTGCCTTTCACTAAAATTCCGAACGCATGCGAATAAAATGCCACATGCGCGAACAGGCGGTGCAGCAGGACTAAAACCACGCCTCCGCCGAGGGTGGCAAAGAACGCCGCCGAACCATTGATCGCGCGCGAAAGCACCGACGCGAGAATCACGAGCAAAACGGCGTCGAACGGTGTCTTGTGTGAAAGCGAGCGTTTATGCCCAAGCCGGACCATCGCCAACGTGGCCAGGAAGACGATGATGCCGCGCAGGGAGATTTGAACAAACGTCAAGTCTCTCGGTTCCACGCTTAAGCCGAGCAAAGTTTCAAAAGAGTTCCAAAGTGCATTCATAGGTAAGATTGTATCGCCGTAAAAAGCCTGGTCGAGCGTGTGCCGATCTTAGTACCGCTTGCGCGAGAAACCATCGCGTGGCATAAGACGAACCGCTTGCCCAGTTTGAACTGGCAGAGCACATATAATTTATGCCGACGGCTCCACCTCCTGCTCGTGATGTTGCCCTGGAAACACGCTTCTTTTTGGATCGCTTCAGGAAAGAGATCCTTTCGGTGCTGATCATAGCGTTGCTCGCTGTCATAGCCTTTGCTGGTTACCGTTATTATTCCGACCGGCGCGCGGCGGCGGCATCGGCTTCGTTGGCCAGTGCGAAAACTGCTCAGGAATATCAACAAGTGATTAATCGCTACCCAAACAGCCCAGCGGCCGCTGACGCTTACCTGTTACTTGCTGAGGCTCAGCGGAGCGAAAAGAAATTTGCTGAGGCGAACACGACGCTTCAGGCTTTCATCGCCAAGTTTCCTCAACACGAGTTTGTAAGCACGGCGCGAATGGCGATGGCTGCCAATCTGGAGTCGATGGGAAAAAGCGATGAAGCGCTGGTTGCCTACCAACAGATCGCAACAACGTACCCGAACAGTTACAACGCACCGCTGGCTTTGCTATCGCAGGTGTTCATTCTAAAGGGAAAAAATAAGAGCGACGAAGCGCGCCGCGTCTGCGAAACTATCCTCACGCAATATCGAACGAGCTTTTGGGCCGGTGAAGCCATGCAGGAATTGCGCTTGCTCAAACCGAACAGCACGCCTGTACCGGCCGCGCCGCCGGCACCGACTGTTCCCCCGTTCTTAGCGCCTCCGGGGCCAGCGCCGCAAGCTCCGCCTGTACCCAATCAACCGTAGGCTGCGCCGTCGCCAAAGCCGTAGCGTAGGGCGCGACCGCCGGACGCGCCGAGGACGGGAGATAGAATGGACGCTCGGCGATCCGTCCCTACCTACCACATTAACGTTTCGAGAATTGGAAACGTTTCCGCGCTCCCGGTTGACCGGATTTTTTGCGCTCCTTCATGCGCGGATCCCGTCGGAGCAAACCTTCAGTTTTCAGCGTGCTTCGCAAATTGCCATCCACCTGAAGAAGAGCGCGCGCGATCGCAAGCTGCGCGGCACCGGCTTGCCCCATAATGCCTCCTCCCGTGGCGTTAATCGACAAATCATAGGCATTCACTGCCTTGGCAGTTTGAAGTGGTTGCAGCACGACGTTCTGCAACGGCACGGTCGGGAAATAATCTTCGAAGGTCCGACCATTGATATCGATCTTTCCGCTACCCGGCGTCATCCGGATGCGCGCGACCGATGTTTTGCGGCGACCTGTGGCAACGAATTCCTGAGCTTCTGGCATAAGATTATCTTGTTGTAAGTTTGACGATCTCGGGCTGTTGCGCGGCGTGCGGATGAGAATCACCGCGATAAACTTTCAACTTCCGATAAACGCGGCGACCGAGCCGATTATGCGGAATCATTCCGCGCACGGCGCGCTCGATTAGTAGTTCGGGATGCCGGACGCGACGTGCGCGGACATTCTCCGATTTGTGGCCGCCCACGTATCCTGAAAAACTCATAAAGATTTTTTGTTCCTCTTTCTTTCCGGTGAGTCGCACTTTTTCCGCATTGATGACGATCACAAAGTCACCGGTATCGACGTGCGGCGTGAAAACGGTCTTTTCTTTGCCGCGTAACAGATTCGCGGCCGTCACCGCTACTTTTCCTAGCACCTGATCCCTGGCGTCGATGACCCACCATCTGCGTGGGACTTCGCTGGCTTTGGCAGAAAACGTTTTCATCACTACGGAAAAAGGGCACGCAAACTACGAGGAGTGCAAGCGCCTGTCAACCTATCGGCTCCAAGACAGGATCCATGAATCCGATGTGACAGATTGATCCAATAACGGAAATGCTCGCTGGTCAACTTGCGCTTGTGCGCTTAATTCTCTGCCCATGTCCAACTCGACCCAAAACACGGCGATTGCGCCACGGCGCGACCAGGACTTTCCAGAGTGGTATCAGCAGGTAATCCGCGCCGCGGAGCTGGCTGAACCGTCGGACGTACGCGGTTGCATGGTGATTCGACCCTGGGGTTACGGAATTTGGGAAAACATGCAGCGCCAACTCGACGCTATGTTTCGCGCCACTGGCCATCGCAATGCGTATTTCCCCCTTTTTATTCCGCTGAGCTACTTCGCGAAGGAAGCGGAACACGTTGAAGGCTTCGCCAAGGAATGCGCCGTCGTCACACACACCCGCTTGGAAGTTGGGGAGGATGGAAAGATGAAACCGGCCAGCCCGCTGACGGAACCGCTTGTGGTCAGGCCCACTTCGGAAACAATCATCGGCGCCAGCTACGCGAGATGGGTGCAATCTTACCGGGATCTTCCGATCCTCATCAATCAATGGGCAAACGTAGTCCGCTGGGAAATGCGGCCGCGGCTCTTTTTGCGAACGACTGAATTTCTCTGGCAGGAGGGACACACAGTACACGAAACGGAAGGCGAGGCGCGCGAGGAATCGAAATTAATCCTCAATCTCTACGAGCGTTTTGTCCGCGATCACCTCGCGATCCCGGTATTCACCGGCGAAAAATCCGAAAGCGAAAAATTCCCAGGCGCTGTGCAGACGTTAACGATTGAAGCGATGGTGCAGGACCGACGGGCGATCCAGGCCGGCACGTCGCATTTTCTCGGTCAAAACTTCGCGCGCGCGAGCGGCATCCAATTTCAAAACCGCGAAGGCAAGCAGGAATTTGGTTGGACAACGAGCTGGGGAATGACGACCCGCCTGATTGGCACGCTGATCATGATGCACGGAGACGACGACGGGATCGTTTTGCCCCCCCGGATTGCACCCACCCAGATTGTCATCGTGCCGGTGGCGACTAAGGAGGAGTCACGTCCCAAAGTAATGGAGGCGTGCGACAGTCTCGCGCTTCAACTGCGAGGAAAGTGTTTTGGCGATGTGCCGCTGGAAGTAGAGGTGGACAAACGCGATATCGGTGGCGGCGTCAAGAATTGGGAATGGATTAAGAAAGGCGTCCCGGTACGGATCGAAATTGGACCGCGCGATCTGGAGAAAAACGCGTTGGTCGTTAGCCGCCGCGATCAGCCGGTCAAAGCGAAAGAATCCATATCGATTCAGGAATTCGTCGCCGTCGCGCCGGAAATTCTAACATCCATTCAACAAAATCTCCTTGATCGGGCGAAGAAGTTCCGCGACGCAAACACGCGGGTTATCGAATCAAAAAAAGATTTCTACGATTTCTTCACACCCAAAAATTCCGCCAAACCGGAAATCCATGGCGGCTTTGCTCTCGCACACTGGAATGGGTCACGAGAAGTGGAAGAACAAATCAAGAACGACCTGAAAGTCACAATCCGCGTTGTTCCACTGGATGATTCGCCGGAGCCCGGGAAATGTATTTTCACCGGCGAAACAAATGCGCGGCGCGTTGTTTGGGCGAAATCGTATTAATATCTCCCGGAGCGCGTTTTGACTCATACGACCCGTGGAAGGCATGTCAGTTGACGCGGCGATCATTGTTCGTTTATTTCGGCGCTGCCGATGGAACTGACGCTCTATAGCCGCAAGTGGTGTTCGTGGTGCATCGACGCGAAGGATTATCTCAAGGAGAAGGGATATCGGTTCCAGGAAATCGATGTCGGCAAAGATCGACAAGCGTATGAGGAAATGAAGCAGCTTTCCTCTCAGACTTATGTGCCCACCTTCGTGGCGGGTGATAAAGTTTTGGCCAATTTCGATACCAATCAGCTTGAGAAATTTCTCACCGAGCACCAGATCAATCCGCAGGAAACCACTTCCTGATGCTTTTCGGCGTTTTTCTTGTACTCGGCGTGGCAGCGCTCAGCGCGGGGTTGCGCAGTTTTCAAAATTCGTATGCGCAAAAAGCGGGCGCCTTGGGTATCTTAGCCACCACTTTCCTTGTTCTTTATTTTATCACCGGCAGTTGGATATGGGGTTTTGTCGGCGCAATGACGTGGCTGTTTCTGCCGTGGCTGGAAATTCTCACTCGAATTCGCGCGCTCCGGCTTCCCAAGGAAAAACGGCTTCGACCGAAAAGTCCGCCATCTTCGGACACATTCCCAGCGTTGAGCGAAATCACTCGCGAGATCGAGGACGAAGGGTTTGTCCACCTGGGCGACGCGGGATGGGATTGGGAAGATTATCGGCAATTTTTCCGACTATTTTATAGAGAGGAAGATCGAGCCCAGGCTGCTATCTGCCTCAACGAACAGCGTGATTTCTCGTTTTATTACTTGCGCATTTCGTCGCGCGCCAAAGGCGGTACGGTTTGGACGACGTGGAATTATCCGCTCTCATATGGCCTGAAGCTGACTCCCTTTTTCCGGATTAATCGACAGCGTCCTGACCGATCATTCTGGCAGCTTTATCAAAGTCATCGCGAATTTCTCCGGCGAAACGGCGTGAATCCCGCGGCAATCGACCCGCTCGACGAGGAACAGATTGAAACGGAAATGGAGAACGATCTGCGCGACCAGATCGCGCACAACATTCATAAGGGCGTTCTCAAACAGACGGCAGCTGGCGATGTAAAATATTCATGGCGCGGGATGTTTTATCTTTGGTGCCAGTTTCTGGTCGATCTGGTGCGGTTATAGTTCGGTCATCTTGAGCGAAGCGCAGCGGAGTCGAAGGATCCCGCTGTGTTAAGTTCAAGACAGCTCCGTGGGATTTGATTCGCTCCCGTCCCGTTCGCTCAGCCTCTGGCCTTCCCGTCCATGTCGCGGCTTCCCGAGCCGCTCCATTCTCGGACTTCGCTCGGAATAACATCCAGGATGTTCATTTGAACTTGCATCCGCTGCGTGTTGGACGATGATGCTATCGTGCTAACAGAGCGGGAGAGGAGAGTTCTCGATTTCATCCAGCGTGAGCAGCGCGAGAAAGGGATCACGCCAAGCACGCGTGAAATCCAAAATCATTTCGGGTTTGCCAGCCAGACGTCGGTAATGCAGTACATTGCGGCGCTGGCGCGAAAGGGTTTTCTCGATCGGCATGCGCGCAAGGCCCGCGCGTTGGTTACGCCAGCCATGAAGGTCAGGATCACCGATATTCCGATCTACGGGCAGATTCCGGCGGGCATGTCCGCGTTGACCGAGCAGACTATCGAAGGCCACGTCTCTCTCGATACACGCTCTGCCAATGTACAAAAAAATCGGGGCACATTCGCTTTGCGGGTCAGCGGCGATTCGATGATCGATGCACACATTGTCGATGGCGACATCGTGATTTTGGAAGACGCCAAAGACGTGCACGAAGGCGATATTGTTGCGGCATTGATCGACGGCGAAACGACATTGAAACGTTATGTCGTCGAGCGCGGCCGACCGTATCTCAAGGCGGAAAACCCACGCTATCCGAATCTTGTTCCGGCCCGTGAGCTCAAGATTCAAGGCGTGATGGTATCGCTGGTTCGGAAACAAGAGCGCCGGAAACGGCATTGAGTCAGGCCGCAACGCAACGCCTTTGATCAAAAAAGAAGGTTGCTCTCTTTAAACGCGTGGCTTGAGCTAAAGCCCACAGGCGTCTATCTGGATTTTGCACAAAGCTTTTTGAGTGCGATGCCTCCTCGCATCGCTTTCCAGACAAACCCGCCAGTTAAATGTTCTCTTGAACATATAACCGAATCCTGTCATTTTTCTACCATGACCTCGAACGGGAAGATCATTGATCTACGCAATCTTCTTGCGATTCGTTTTCCGCAGGGGCCCATGCCGATGGGAACGCGTTTGGTTACCGGTTTAGCTTTTTTCGATCAACCCATCGGCGGAGGCTTGCCCAAAGGGGCAATCACCGAATTGATCAGCCCGCGAGGAAGCGCGGGTAGCGGATCGCTCGTTCACGCCTTCATCCATGGCGCATATCGCGATAAATATTTCATGGCCCTGATCGATGGGCGTGATTCGTTCGATCCTTGTGCGCTGGCGAATTCCATTCTGCGTCAGCTGCTTTGGGTGCGATGCACGAACGCCCTTGAAGCAGTTAAAGCGGCGGATCTGCTCTTGCGAGATGGCAACTTTCCGCTGGTGATTCTCGATCTGATTCTCAATTCGCCGGAAGAATTGCGCAAAATTCCGCAAACAACCTGGTATCGCTTGCAACGACTGGTCGAATCGGTGCCCACAGCGTGTCTGGTCCTCACCCGATATGAAATGGTCAACAGCGCACAACTGAAGCTTATGCTCAAAAATTCCTGGAACCTGGAAACTTTGGAAAAGCAGAATGCGATTTCTCAACTACGGATTGTTGTAAAACGATCGCACCTCAAATCAGAGATCCCGCCTTCGCTGCACTACGGCGGGGCAAGCAGTAGCCAGCGGTTAGAGGTCAGTTAAATCGATGTTTACGACGATTTATTTGCCGAACCTTTATTTGCAGGCCGCTATGCGGCATCAGCCCGGACTTTGCGCAAAACCGGTAGCTTTAATTGAAGAACAGGAAAAGAAACCTGTGATCATTCAGCTGAACGATGTTGCCGAAGAGGCGGGGATCTGCAAAGGAATGACTCCAAGTCAGGCTCTGGCGCGGTCTTTGCAGGTCGTGATCAAAGTTCGGGCACGCCCGCAGGAAAAATCGATCCAGGAAATATTGCTTCACTACGCGTTTACGCTCAGCCCATTTGTTGAAGCCACAGCACCGGGTATTTGCACAGTTCAATTTACAACGTGGCATCGGCATCCTGCCGATAATCAATTGGCTCGCCACGGCGAGTCCATCCCGCCGTACGGCGGGCAGACTGGAAGCCAATGCTACGACAAGGTTGTTCATGTTATCGAGCAATTGAGCCAATGTGAAATCTGGGCTCAAGCGGGGATTGCTCCGACGCCTGATACCAGTTTTCTCGCAGCACATCTGGCGCGACCGGTTTTGCAGATCGAGAATGCAAAAGAATTTCTTGCTCCCTTGCCCATAGAAACCCTCGCCATGATCGGCACGACATAAATTGGAGGGCGGAGCTCTGCGACGCCGGAACCGCGAGACTCACAGGAGTTCGCCCCTCCAAAAATTTAGAACGGCCAGCCGCGTCTCCGATCAGCGGTTCTTCTTCGGTTTCCCGATCGTTTCAGCTTGCTTTACAACGAACGATTTCACGCGGGCATACTCCTTCTGAACGCCCTTGGCGAAATCGTGCGGCCCGTACTCAAACAGCACAACAAAACAAAAAGTTAGAACGATGAACAGAACGAGCCAAAAAAAGCCGCGCAGGACCGCCATGCAAAGAGGCTAACGTGCGAGGACATGACGATCAATACTAAGGGCGTTGGAATGACTACGTCTTGAACGGAATGGCGAAACTGCCAAGCTATTTGTCCATGCACGTGCCCCTGCTCGATCTGAGTGAACAATATCGCGAACTCGGCGATTCAATTGGCGAGGCGATAAACGGTGTCCTGGCGGGCGGCCGTTTCATTCTTGGCCCAAAAGTCGAGGGTTTCGAGAAGGCGATGTGCGCATACTGCAATACGCCACACGCGATTGGTGTTTCATCTGGAACCGATGCTTTGCTGGCTATTTTGATGGCGCTTGGAATCGGACATGGCGATGCCGTTATCACGACTCCCTACACATTTTTCGCTACGGCTGGATGCATTGCCCGCGTCGGCGCGCGACCATTTTTTGCCGACATTGATCCGGCAACGTACAACATTCGGCCATCCGCGATTCAGGAGTGCATCGAGAAAAATTGTCAGCCTGACACGGATGGCACGTGGAAAACAAAGAACGGAGAAAGGGTCCGCGCAATGATTCCGGTTCATTTGTTTGGCCTGTGTTGCGAGATGGACGCGCTTCTCGAGCTTGCGGAACGTTACCGTCTCGTTTTGATTGAAGACGCCGCACAGGCGATTGGCGCAGAATTTCCATTTCCTGAGAGAATCGCAAAAGCCGGGACAATGGGTGAGGTTGGGCTGTTTAGCTTTTACCCTTCCAAGAACCTTGGAGCTGCTGGCGATGCCGGCATGGTTGTTTGCCGGAATGCGAAGCTGGCGCGAAAGCTACGCACGTTCAGAGAACATGGCATGGAGCCGCGTTATTTCCACCATGTCATTGGAGGCAATTTTCGCCTCGACGAAATACAAGCGGCAATTCTCGCGGTTAAGCTTCCATATCTGGAAAAGTGGGCAGCCGCGCGGCGCGCCGCTGCTGATTTTTATGGCGCAGAATTCGCGCGCGCGGGGTTGACCGAAAGGATCGCCACGCCCGCCGAACCTTATCGCAATCGTGGCCTAACGAATCATCAGGTTTATCACCAATACGTCATCTGCACACCGATGCGCGATGCATTGCGCGAGTACCTGGTCAAACGCGAAATCGAGACGGCGATTTACTATCCTCTCGGACTCCACGAGCAGAAATGCTTTACTTATCTCGGTCACAAGAAAGGTGATTTTCCCGAGACCGAACGTGCCGCGCGCGAGACGCTCGCGTTACCCATTTACCCCGAAATTTCTCGCGAAGCGCAGCGATACGTGGTCGATGCGATCGCGCAGTTTCATAGCTGACGATGCGTCTAGCGTGAAACTTGCAAGCCGCCAAGCGCGAGCCTATATGAATCGCTCGCACTCAAACGGGTAGGTACCGAAGTGGCCAAACGGGGCAGACTGTAAATCTGCTGGCTTTACGCCTTCGCTGGTTCGAATCCAGCCCTGCCCAATCCCCTTGTGACCCCTTATTCGGAGATCCTAGTAGCCTCTTCGCTGACCACCTTCACGCCGGCCGCCGTATCCACCGCCGCCGCCATAGCCGCGTCCACCGCCGCCGGGCGGTCGCGGTTCGCGCGGGCGAGCCTCATTCACGGTCAATGCCCGGCCTTCAACGGTTTGGCCGTTGAATTTCGAGATTGCATTCTGGGCGTCTTCTTCGGAACCCATCGTGACAAACGCAAAGCCACGCGATTTGCCGGTGAATTTGTCTTGCATAAGGGTAACTTCCTGCACAGTACCGGCCTGTGAGAAAAGCTCCTGCAGTTCGTTTTCCGTCGTGTTGAAGGAAAGATTGCCTACGTATAGTTTAGTTCCCATTGAGTTTATTCTGGAAAAGGCCGCCAGGTCACTGTTCCCGCTTATCGGATTTCAAATCGCCACTGAATAAACT
>JBKPOB010000177.1:0-7776 GCA_046732875.1 Verrucomicrobiota bacterium
AGAGAATAACACCAATCAGGAAGATTCTGCGTCGTCCGTAGTGGTCTCC
Source organism: Verrucomicrobiota bacterium (assembly GCA_046732875.1). Classification (GTDB taxonomy): domain Bacteria; phylum Verrucomicrobiota; class Verrucomicrobiia; order Chthoniobacterales; family UBA10450; genus Udaeobacter. Next base: position 50 of record JBKPOB010000177.1, read on the forward strand.
GAGCGATCCGCCGACAAGCAGAAGCGCCGCAAGCAAAAGCGAGTAAGCCTCGATGACCCATTGCACATCGACGATCGTGGCGTTCAGATTCGTTTGCAGCGCCGGCAACGCCACGTTTACAACAGTGCTATCGATAAAGGCCATACTTGAGGCGAGGGTTGTGGCTACAAGCACCCAGCGTCCGGCAAGTTTCGAACAAGGTGCACTGGCCAAACGCGAACGAATTACGCTCTCGTTACACGGTTCCTGGATAGATGTGAGCATGGTGCCGGTCTCTCATTGATCGGATATCGTGGCACGCAATAGTGTGCGTTCCGGTTTTTTACGGCGTTGAATTTTTAATTTGCACTGTAATTTGAGCTGGCCTAATACTTAACTAGATGGTTAAATATTCTTCCAGGAATCTGAATCGCACGTTCGCCGCTCTGGCTGATCCCACCCGTCGGCGCATCCTGGCTCATCTCGCACGGGGCAATCAACATGTCACGCATCTCGCGAAACCCCACGCCATGTCGCTACCCGCGGTCTCGAAACATTTGCGCGTGCTGGAGAAGGCGGGACTGCTTCGGCGCCGGCGTTATGGACGCGTTCACGAAATGCGGCTCGATGCCAAACCACTGCGGCAGGCGGCCCAGTGGGTGGAGGAATATCGCAAGTTTTGGCAGGGATCGCTCGATCGACTGGCCCAATATCTCGAAAATGAAAACCGGCCATCGGAAAAAAGGAAAACGAAATAAAAGGGAAATCGACATGTGTCCGGCATGCATCGCCAACATTACTCTCGTAGCCGCTGGCGCGACGTCCGGGGGAGGTGTGGCCGCGTTCGTGTTCAACAAGTTTTATGGGAGTAGCAAACGAATAAAGACAAAGGACAATCAAAATGAAAACCAACGAAAAGAAGATGGATCACCCCAGAATCGTGTCGCCGAAAGAGTGGGAAGCTGCGCGTCAGAACCTGCTCGTGAAGGAAAAGGAGTTGACCCACGCTCGTGACGCGCTAGCGGCCGAGCGTCGGCGGATGCCGTGGGTGGCGGTGGAGAAAAAGTACGAGTTCGAGGGCCCCAAGGGCAAAGCTAGTCTGCTTGACCTGTTCGATGGCCGCCGTCAGTTAATCATCTACCGGGCCTTCTTCGAGCCCGGCGTGGTCGGCTGGCCCGAACATGCTTGCGTCGGCTGCTCCTTGATGGCTGACCAGGTCACTCACCCCGCTCATTTGAACGCCCGCAATACCACACTCGCGTTCGCATCTCGGGCGCCGCAGAAGGATATCGAGCGCCTAAAGACACGGATGGGTTGGGAGTTCATTCCCTGGTACACGATCACGGACGATTTCGACAAGGACTTTGGGGTGGACGAGTGGCACGGCACGAACGCGTTCATACGCGACGGCGATCAGGTGTTCCGCACCTATTTCATCAACAGCCGCGGTGACGAGCAGATGGGAAATCCTTGGAATCACCTGGACATCACTGCCCTCGGACGCCAGGAGGAGTGGGAGGATTCACCGGATGGCTACCCTCAGACGCCGCCATACGAGTGGTGGAGATGGCACGACGAATACGGCAACGAGGAAGCCTCGGCCAAAGTTAAGGAGCAAGTCCGCCGGGGCCGCGCAGCCGGACAAGCGGGCGATATCGCATAATGGCGCAGCTCCCCGCCGAGGAGAGGACGAAAGCTTTCGTTCCGCAATCAACCTAAACAGGAGAAGAGAAATGACTGGAAATACTGCAATGAGGGGCGAGAAGATTTACGAGATGGAACTCGATCTCACTGGAGTCACCGACTACGGCGTGAGCATGGAGGCCATCCTTGCCGGCCAGGAGGCAATTCCACTACACGGGGGCCCGATTCGACCTTGCGGTCGATGGGCGGTACAGGGGCCGCCTCGCGGGACGGGCGCACGGCATCGACTATGTGCGAGTGCGCGCCGATGGTCGCATGGACCTCGACCTGCACCTGATCATCGAGACCGACGACGGCCACCGGATCGCGTTGTCCGGCGACGGCCAGGCGGCGCCGCGACCCGGCGAGCCGGTGCTCGACATCTTCGCAAACGTCCGCCTCTCCACAGCATCCAAAGAATATACGTGGGTCAATGGGCGGCAGATCTGGGGTGTGGGGACCGCGAGCCTGGCGACCAAGAAGGTCCTCGCCGAAGGTTTCATGCAGTGAAGAGAAAAAAACGGTTATGACAAATGAATTGGCGGAACCGATCGTGATCGAGCGGATTTACAACGCGCCTGTCACGCGCGTTTGGAAGGCGCTAACAGATGTTGACCAGATGCGCGAGTGGTATTTCGATTTGAAGGAATTCAAACCGCAGGTCGGCTTTGAATTCGAATTTGTGGTCGAACATGAAGGCAACACCTATCACCATCTTTGTCGCGTCACCGAGGTGATCGCGGAGAAAAAGCTCGCGTACACATGGCGTTACAAAGGCGAACCAGGGGATTCGTTAGTAACATATGAGCTGTGGCCGGACGGTGACAGGACGCGCTTTAAACTGACGCACAGTGGCACCGAGACCTTCCCGAAGACTCCGGCTTACGCGCGCAAGAACTTCGAGGAGGGGTGGAAAAGCGCCATCGGCTCCGAACTCCGGCAGTTCGTCGAAAAAACTGCGAAAGAAAAGTCATGACCGCAAAGCGAGACAAAACCTCGCTCGAAATCAGACGCTTCATCAAAGCCCCACGAGATCGCGTTTACTCCGCTTGGACTGATCCGGCGCAATTGAAGAAATGGTTCGGTCCGGAAAATGTTAAGACTCGTGATTTGATCGCCGACGTGCGGGTAGGGGGTCGGTTCCGTTGGGACTGCAGGAACCCGGAAGGTAAGGAGGTGACCATAACCGGCGAATACCGCGAGCTACAGCCTGGCAAGAAGATTGTGTTCACCTGGCGGTTCGAAGGGGACGAAGATTGGAAAGACCACAGCAGTATCGTCACCGTCGAATTCTTTGATCGCGAGGATGGCACGGAGGTCTATCTGACTCACGAAAACCTGCCAACCGAACCGTTGCGCGACGATCATGAGCAAGGCTGGAATAGCGCGTTCGAGAAACTGGAGAAATTTCTAGTCAGTCAGTCGATAAGAAAACGATGAAAATGAGTACCGAGGAAGTGGCAAAAAAAGTAGTGGAGCTAGTCCGCAAGCAAGCTTGGTACGAAGCGCTCGACACACTTTACGATGATGACGTCGTCAGTGTGGAAGCATTCAGCATGGGCGGTGGCTCGCCAGAAACGCGCGGCAAAGAAGTGGTGCGCGGCAAATTCGATTGGTGGGTCAATGCAACGGAAGTCCATAGCTTCGACGCCAATGGTCCATTCGTGGCGCACGATCGATTCGTCGTGCAATACGATGCGGATGTTACCGACAAGAATTCGAAGCAGCGCCGAAAACTATCCGAGGTCGGTGTTTACACCGTCAAGGACGGCAAGATTGTGCGGGAAGAGTTTCTGCCGCGCGTCGACTAAGGTTCATGTGCCGCGGACGCCAGAGCGCTTCGAAGCACGCCGCAAATTGTCTCGGTGTCGGTAATCAAAGCATCACCTGCAAATTTCAAGCTTTCGAGTGATCGGTTTGCGGCTTCTTCATTGCCCGCGCCGCACGCGTCGGTTACGAGCACAGGAATGTAACCGAGATCTGCGCCGTGCCGTGCCGTCGGTTCGATCCCAATCTCGGTCGCTACGCCGACAATGATAAAACTGTTGATCCCGCAATCTCGCAAAGCGAAGTCGAGCCACGTCCCTTCGAAGGCCGACATCGTCAATTTATCGAAAACGCCTTCTGCGGGAAGCGGCGATAGCTCCGGGACAATTTGAAATCCGGGAGCGTCACGTAGGAACCAGGGGTTCACTTGATCTGGCGAATCCGCGCGTTGCCAAGCCATGGCCATGCGGAACTGAAACATGCCCATGAGTTCTTTTGGGAGCGAAAGATGTCTCGAGAAGAACACGCGCACGCCAGCGTTGCGTGCGGCTGTGAGGACTTTGAGAACCTGGCGCGTTACCTTATCGGCGTTCTTGATCTGACCCAAAATTCCGACCTGCATATCGTAAACAAGGAGGGCGACCCGCTGCGGATCACACACCTCTTCCAGTGTTTGCGGTATGCTTAGACCGTAGACCCTCTTCATGATCGAGCCGGTTAGTCTAGTACTCGCAAAACGCATCGTCAGGATAGCAATATAGCCAGCGCTCGCCGGGTTGGGCCGAAGCAATGACCGGATGGCCGCTGGTACGCGCATGTTTGCTGGCGTGACGATTGGGCGAACTATCACAGCAGAGTGTCACTCCGCATTTCTGGCATGTGCGCAGGTGCACCCAGGATGCGCCGATCTTCACGCATTCCTCGCATTCGCGGCGTTGCGGTTGCTTAATTGATTCGATCGCGTCGAGATGAGAACAGCCTCTGTCCGGCATTGTTTTTAGTTGCTGTGTGTTTTTCTCATTCAGGCTTCGCCGAAACCAACGCGTCCTGGCCAGGCTCGTCAGGGTATTTCAAAAATTTCGACCTGCTTGGCAATCCCGCGGAGTGAGCGCTTCTCCGGAGTCGCGGCGATGCCGCTTGATTGTAACAGCTTCGAGGCTTCGCTGTCAGCAACGACTCGTCTGGTTGCGAAAATGGAGCGCGACGTCGCGAGTCCTTGGACGCGAGCTGCAATGTTTACGGTCCGTCCGAAGTAATCCTGCCGGTCGTTCAGCGATACGGCAAGGCAAGGCCCCTCATGGATGCCGATCTTAAGCAGCAAGTCGCCTTTCAAGTCCTTCACTGCTTCTCGCATCTTGAGCGCCGCGGCCATCGCTCTGTCTGGTGTCGGGAATGTCGCCATCACCGCGTCGCCAATTGTCTTTACCACGGCGCCGCTTTCCGCAGCGACGATTTCGTTCAAGATACGGAAGTGGGCGCGCACCAAATCGTAGGCGACCAAATCTCCAACTCGTTCGTAAAGTTCCGTTGAGCCTTTGAGATCGGTAAACAGAAAGCTAAGACTGGTAATCTTGAGTCTCTGATCCACATCGAGCGTATCAGTGCGGTAAATATCGCGGAATGTCTGGTTGGTCAGAAGACGTTTCGCGGTCAGGAATGGGCGACGTTTGTCGACCAGCTCGTGAACCTTATCGTTAGCGATCCAGATCGCGGGCAGTGTGCGCGTATTTAGGCGATTCTCCAACGTGATTCGCACGGGGCCCGGGCGCAGCTGAACCGTCCGGGACGGCACGTGATCCCTGGTCATTACGAAGGAGAGCGATTGGCCTTCACGCGCAGGCTCGCCCGTCACCTCGATATGCTGCGACATGTGGAGGACTGGATCGAACACGATCACATATTCTTCGGGCAACTGAAGCGAGAGCATCACCTTCTCGCCAGCTGAAAGCTCCACGAAGTCCAGAGTAGTTTCCTTGAACCATTTTGCCAATGCCTCGTCATCGGGCAAATCGACACCTGAACTCCAAAAGACCTGTCTGTAGTATTCGATGAAAGGCAGCGTCTCAGGATCGTGCGCCGCGATTCTTCGCACCCGTGGACTGATGGTAAATGTTACCTCGACGATTTCGTCGAGCGTCGGTTCGCAGTCCTCGGCACAAAGCACGCACCTGTATTCGGCCTGTTTTACGGTCTTAAGCGTGGCGCCGGAATCGAGAACGCCACCGCAAGCGGGACAAAGGATGTTCCAGGACATATCGAAAATCCCCAGTCGGGCGCCGTGCAAAAAAGCTGCAATCACATCTTCCTCATTGAGCTTGTGCTTGGCGGCAAAGGCGAGGGCGTTGATACGACAAAGCTCGCGGTCGGGCCCGTTCTGAATCAGCTTTTCGATCGCGCTTACCGGTTCTGGCTTCGCCGATTTTCGCAAAGTAGTAAACAAGCTTTCGGTTTCGTTGGAAGGTTTCATGTCACAATCAGATTTGTCACAATAGCAGTTATTGTAGCCATCGGTTCGCCGCAGGACGAATCCGTCCCGTGTGCGGACCTGTGGCCGGTTCATCTCTCCGCTGCTGTTCACACTTATGGGGAAAACGGCCCACAGGGCCGTGGCTACAGCGCTACAGTTTTATTAACTCGCTCTGGGAAAAACGGAAAGCAAGTGACAGATGCACAAAACCTGTAATGCCAGTGATTGCGTTCCTCTCCGGCGTAAGCGGCACTCGCGTCGCATTTCGGTAACACCGGCCTTCAGACCGGTGGTACCGCCCGCAATGGAACAAGCCGTTTAAACGCCTTCGCTCAGCTGCCTCGTAAAACACCGCTTAAAAGCCAGTGTTAATGGAAGCGTCAGTTTATTTATTGCGCGATCCAGCCTCCATCGACAATCAGCGAGGTCCCGGTCGTGAACTTTGCGTCGTCTGAGCAGAGATACAGAACTGCCGCTGCGATTTCCTCGCTCACGCCTTTCCGTCCGACAGGAATCATCGAGGTAATCTGATCGCCCAATTCACCTCCGGCGAAACGAGCAAACATATCGGTGGCGATCACACCGGGAGCGACCGCATTAACGCGAATGTTTTGTCTGGCGAATTCGAGCGCGACAGATTTGGTAAGACCTTCAACCGCGTGCTTGGACGCAATGTAGATACTGACCTCGCCCAGGCCTACGTGCCCGGCCACGCTGGAATTGTTCACGATGGCGCCGCCACCATTCTTCAACATTACCGGGATTTCGTGACGCATCGAATTGAGAACGCCCCAAACGTTGATGTCAAAAACGCGACGGTATTCAGCTTCGGTAGCGTTATCGAGCGGTCCTTTCCATTCAACGCCGGCATTATTAAACGCAACGTCGAGCCGGCCGAATTTGTCGACTGTGAAATCGGCCATCGCTTTCACCTCGGCATCTTTTGCGACATCCGCGCGGACGAACGCCGCCTCACCGCCGAGTTTTTTAATTTCGGCGACGACTTGCGCGCCTTCTTTTTCGCGACGCCCAGTCAGAACGACCTTCGCGCCTGCGCGCGCGAATTTGATCGCCGTGGCCTTGCCGATACCGGAAGTTCCTCCGGTTACGAGTGCGACTTTTCCCGAGAATGTTCCGTTGTTCATTGTGTTCCTTTCATTTCTTGACGATTGGAAAGCTGATATTCGTTGGTGCGCTGCTTCGCAACCATTGCGCGTTCGCGAGATTTTACGGTGTTACCTAAGAGTCGGTACGCGCTCCCTCTTTCGAGGTGCAGCGTTGAATGCTTCCAGGCGTCTCCTCAGAGGGGCATCGCCCCAAGCGATGATGCAGCCAGCAGCTCCGCGTCGACAGACTATTCCTTCTCGACGGACACTTCGGTCGCCTAATTATCGCAAAAACGGTATCTCCCTCTTTGAGATTCATTCGCTTCACTGAACCGGTTGTGATAATCGACGTCGCGGTTCCGGCCGCGGTTTGGATGACAACTTCTGACACCGACTTTGTCAGAAACGATTTTTTCAACCGTGCCCGGTCATCGATTTCGAATGTTTGTCCTCATATCGCCCGTCGTCTCATTTTGCGAGCGGCGTTAACAGTGGTTCTTTCGTGTCCGTATCCACCACGAACACGGCCAGCAGCTTGGCGGGTTCGGTCTTGCTCGCATTCTCATCAAGAGTGTGTCGATCACCAGGGAACTCGGGAAAGTTCTGGCCGGCTTTATAAACGACGGCCGGCCCGTCATTAACCGAAGTTCGGATCGCTCCTTCCAAAACGGTTGCGTAGATGAAAGCAGACTTGGGATGTATGTGGCCTGGCGACACCGTGCCGG
>JBKPOB010000178.1:0-6579 GCA_046732875.1 Verrucomicrobiota bacterium
AACCTTCTGATCCGTAGTCAGATGCTCTATCCAGTTGAGCTACGGGCGCCCGAGAAGAACAGCTAATTTGCGGAGGAAGAGTCGGGCGGTCAAATAAAGCGAAAAAAGACAAAAATTTTCCAGCCGCTTGCTAGACCAGAAACGATTTGCTGAGGCAGGGGTTATGGCGTTGATCGCGCGAAAATCATCCACCCTACGCCTACCCGCCTACATCGCGAGCGATGCATTGCGGGCAGGAATCGACCGCAGCGGAGTCCTCCGCCCACGCGTCCACCCACCAATAAACTCACGTCTGTTCAGTCGCGGGACAGCGCAACCGGAAAATAATCATGAATAAGCACAGCCCGAATCGTCTTGAACTCGATAATACTGTTACGCGCCGAAAATTCATCGGCACGACTGCTGGAACCAGCGCAGCACTGCTAAGCGGAGGATTAGCCTCGCTTCTGCGCGCGGCTGCCGACGCGCCCGATGCAATATTCATTGAAAAGACAATACCTCAGCTCCAAGCGTTGATGGCTTCTGGCCAGTTGACCAGCGAGGAATTGGTAAGGGGGTATTTGCGACGAATCAACCGGCTGAACCCTCTGCTGCACTCAGTTATCGAGACCAATCCAGATGCGATAGAAATTGCCGAACGTCTCGATCGTCAGCGTCGCCGCGGCCATATTCGCGGGACGCTTCACGGAATTCCTATTTTAGTGAAGGACAACATTGCGACTGACGACAGGATGGAGACGACCGCTGGATCGCTTGCGCTAGTTGGTAGCCGCGTGCCTGCGGATGCCCCGATCGTTCGGCAGCTACGCGACGCCGGTGCGGTGATCCTTGGCAAGGCGAACCTGGGTGAATGGGCAAATTTCCGGGACGACGAGGCCGAGACCTATCCTCTAGCAGTCGGCTGGAGTGCCCGTGGCGGAAGCACGATTAACGCTTACGTATTGAACTACACGTCGTGGGGATCCAGTTCCGGTTCGGCCAACGGCGCCGCTGCAAACCTTTGTGCGGCAGCTATCGGCACGGAGACTGACGGGTCAATCACGGGCCCCTCAGCCGTTGAAAACATCGTTGGTTTAAAGCCTACGTTGGGCCTAGTCTCGCAGGATGGGATCATTCCAATTGCCCATGAGCAAGACACAGCAGGGCCAATGGGACGCAGCGTTACTGATGTCGCAATCCTACTGGGTGTGTTGCAGTCGCCATTCGGCGCAGCAATGGGCCGTCAGGTGCCTACTGACTACACGCAGTTTCTTCGACGCGGCGCACTTCAGGGCGCGCGGATCGGTCGCGACGTGCGCTTTTTCGATTACAGCTACTACGGCAGCGGCCTTCCGGGCGACCAACGAGCAGTGGCTTTTGCCAACCACGCCCTCGATGTGATGGAAAGCCTCGGTGCCACTATCGTGGACACCGATACAGGCGACGTGTTCGCGTATACGGATGATGAATCCACGGCACTCCTGTACGAGTTCAAAGCGCAAATCGCGGATTACCTCGCCACGCTTACAAACACGAACATGCGACGGTTGTCGGACCTGATTGCGTTCAACCTAGCGCACTGTGAGCAGGAGCTCGTGTATTATGATCAGGACGTCTTCGAAGCCTCAGTGCAGACCACTGGTTATCCGAACAATCCCCAATATGTGGCCGCGCGTACACACGCCAGGACTACTGCGCGCAATGGAATTGATAATGCGCTCATTGCCCAGAATCTCGATGCAATTGTCGCGCCACACTTGACCAACTCCACCGGGCCGGCGGTCTCAGGTTATCCGAACTTATCGCTCCCCGTAGGGATTCGCGATAATGGCAAGCCACTCGGAATGCTGATGTACAGTACCTTCCTACGAGAGGCCCAATTGATTGGATTCGCTTACGATTTGGAGCAAGAACTGAACGTGCGAAGGCAGCCACAATTTTTGGGCTTCGTGAGGCCGATACCAAATGGAGACTTTTGCAACGGTCAGGCGAGCCAACCTCAGGTGTTTACGGGTAGAGCGCATCTCTGGAGCAAGCCAATCTTCTAAGATTAAAACGTTCGAGCTTGAGCACGCGAGCAGAATGCGGATTCTGCTCGCGTGACGGTTTTCCTCGGATGCGGCTTTGCCGCAAAATATCGCGAAGGGGGAGGAAATTTTTCCGTCCCTCTGCAATGGATGCTCGGCCTGCGGCGATTGAAGCTCGATGCTGTCTGGCTCGAGCTGTTGCCGGCCACGGAAGACCAGCGGGCCGATCAGGCCAGAATTAACAACTTCCAGCGGCAACTACGCGCGCATGGATTGGCTGGTCACTATTGTTTGCTCTATCAGAAACCAGCAGCGAGTACGCATCAGCTCGACGCGATGCGTTGCATCGGAATGTCAAAACGAGCGCTGCTCGATCGACTCGCCGGCCCAAACACGCTGCTGAATCTTAGTTACTCGATTCACCCGCCATTTCTTTTGCAATTTGAGCGCCGGATCTTTTGCGATCTGGATCCGAGTGAAATTTTTTATTGGATGACCAAAATGGAGCTGGGCCAGTCGTCTCACGACGAATTTTGGACGATCGGTCTTAACGTAAAGGGAAGCGATTGCCAGTTACCGAAATCGTCTCTGCGCTGGAAAACATTTTATCCACTGGCCGACACAAAACTCCTGCAAAGCCACCCTCGCCCGAAGCGGCGGAAATTCACTACAATTGGACAATGGTACTGGAGCGGGGCTGTAGAACTCGCAGGAGAATTTCCCGACTTGTCCAAGAGAGTCATGTTCGAGCCCTATCTCGGTTTACCTACGCGCGTGCCGGAGGCCCGATTTGAACTGGCAATGAATATCAGCGCAGAAGATCCGGAGAAGGCCCGTTTGCAACTGCTTGGTTGGCGTGTTGTCGATCCTCACCGGGTGGCGCGTACTCCGAGGGCATATCGTAAATACATGGCAAACGCGCTTGCAGAATTTACCGCCATCAAAGGAGTCGATGTGGCTTGGCAAACCGGCTGGGTAAGCGATCGTGCCGCGGCGTTCCTCGCACTGGGGCGGCCAGTGATCACGGAAGACACCGGTGCAACCAGATATCTACCAAGTGAAAACGGATTTCGTTTCATCCGTAACGCCGATGAAGCGGAAATGGCGGTCAAAGAAGTGTTGCATGATTGGCCGCGACTATCGAGGCAGGCGCGAGCATGCGCTGTGGAAGTGTTCGATTCCGAAAAGAATCTCAGAAAAATCCTTGATCTTTAGAGTTTTTGTTGTGCAGGCGAGACGCCTGCAGGCCCCACAGGCAAGATGCCTGTGCCACAACAAAAAATGCCGCTCGTTTTGGCGTTGCAAAACGATTTTCGGGTGTTACTCGTTGTCCCGTTATGGCTGACTTGATGAAAGCGGACGAGCTAAAGACGCGGCTCAAAAAAATCCCTGAGTGGGAACTGGAGAAGAAGCACATCGAACGCACGTTTGAGTTCGATGATTTTGCCGACGCGATTGATTTCGTAAACGCAGTGGCCGAAGTGGCCGAGGAAGAAGAACACCATCCCGACATCGACATTCGTTACAATAAGGTACGCCTGGTACTCTCGACGCACAGCAAAGGCGGATTGACCGAGCTTGATTTTGGTCTCGCCGAACGAATCGATACCCTAGCCGAATAATCGAGCAGTCGTTGCGGTGCGCCGACCTATTCCTTCGAGAGACGTCCTTCGTCGGCATCGATGAATTGGAACGCCGTCTGGATGTCGGACCTATCGATCATCCCTGCTTCCTTCTTGCGACGCTGCAATATTTCGGAAACTTCGTCGTTCCAACCGCGCTTGCGCATGAATTCGTTCCAAACGTAAAGGTCGTTTTCAGTCGGTTTGCGCCCATTTTGAAAACACCATTGCAGGATTTCGTCATCCGTTCCACCGCGTTTCACACGATCCACTAATTGGTCGTAATTGATTCGGAGAAGGTTCGCACACTTTTCGTCGAATCCTCGTCCGAGGTTCGCGTGATAGTCCGGAGGCAATTCGCCTTTGGCATGCAACCGGATTTTGTCCAGCATCCGGCCGAAATAAAAAAGACCGCCTACTTTTTCGGATGGGCTGCGGAGGGCAACGGCTGTCATGAAAAAAGTTTGGGCTTTTTCCGACGCGGTTCAAGAGCACGAAAATATTTAGCGATTTAGCGATTCAGTGATTAAGTGATTTCGATTCGTTAAATCACTCACTCGTTGAGTCGTTAAATTGCCTTCAATGGACCGGATAGTTGGAATTGAAACCGAGTACGGCTGCCTTTTGAGCGAGGAAGAGCCGCACGTTAATTCCGAGCTCTGGCCGGCGAAGGTGAAAAATCATCTTTTCCGAAATGCTGAGGCCGGCACGATTGATCTGCATTATCGCGACTACGAAGAGCCGCCCGGCAACGGAGGCTTCCTACGCAACGGCGGACGTCTGTATCTCGATATGGGACACATCGAGTACGCATCACCGGAATGTCTGCACCTACACGACCTCGTGGCTTATGAATTGGCTGGTGACGATTTGCTGCAATCGTCACTAATTGCCCTGGGCGCGCAGGATCGCGTCTCGTTTATCAAAAACAATGTCGATCACCACACGGGCGCCACGTTTGGTTGCCATGAGAATTATTTGATGAAACGGGAGGCGCAATTCACGCCTCCAATTCTCGGAACGCTGCTTACTTTTCTGGCGACCAGGCAAATCTTTACCGGCGCCGGCCGCGTCGGTCAGTCCAATCCACTGGCGTTCGATTTCGAGCCGCCGCAACTGGAAATACAGGTCAATTTCCAGCTAAGCCAGCGCGCTGATCACATCGTGAACGACATCTACCAATGGGTGCAATTCAATCGCGCCATTATTAACGCACGCGACGAGCCGCTGGCCGATTACCGAAAATATCGGCGGCTACACTTGCTCATCGGTGATTCCAACATGAGTCCCTACGCCACCGCGCTAAAGATCGGCACAACGGCGTGTGTCCTGTCGCTGCTCGAAGATGGCCGTTTACCGCGAAATCTGGTCCTGGCCGATGCAGTGCAAAGTACGCGCGACATCTCTCGCGATCCCACTCAGCAATGGATTGTTCATCTTGAGAACGGCAAAACCATTGGTGCGCTCGATGTGCAGTGGGAATTTCATCGCCTGGCGCAAAAGCACCTGCGCAACAGCAACGCAGAAACCAACTGGCTGTTGGAAAACTGGGGATTCGTTCTCGAGGCAATTGCAAATAACCACGAGGCGCTTATCGGGGGGGTCGACTGGATTACGAAGAAATGGTTGCTGGAAGCATTCGTCGAATCAGAAGGATTGAGTTGGGACGATCCGTGGCTGCAAAGCATCGACTTGGAATATCACAACATCGATCCGCTTCGCGGATTGTTCTTTGCCGTCACGCCCGGCAAGCGAATTGCGGAATGGAACAACAATGTCCGCCGCCCCAGTGCGACGCATGTTCCGCCGGCTAACACCCGCGCGTCAGGTCGCGCTCGAGCGGTAGCTTTTTTTCAGGAATGCAATTCCCCCTATGTCATTAACTGGGATTCCATCGCGTGCGATAACCGCGATTTTCTCGTGATGGGCGACCCGTTCCAGACTTACAATGAGGAAGTGGAACGGTTTTTGGCCAAGCCACGCACGACGGACGTCGCTATCGATGCGGCTGGCAATTGAATCAGCTCATTCCGCCGCCGGGAAGAGCAATTCAGGCCGGGCATTGCAGGACCGCGAGCCGGATTCCTTCAATTAAGCCGGTGCAACGCGGAAATACCGTAATTCTCCTGAAGATCTTGTGCCTCCGCAGCGACTTGTGCCGCATCGAGTTCAATCTGCTTTGGGTCTTCTTCGGTTTCAACCTTGATGAATCCTTCGATTGGATGTTTTACCGCTTCGGCCAGGTCGTCTAACGATTTGATTTCTTTGCCGTTCACCTTGGTCACTGTCAAATAGGAGAGCTCATCGTATCCGATTGTGCTGTTAGCAGGAAGGACCTGGCTGAGGATAACAACGCGCCGATTTCGGTCAGGAAAGAGCTCGGACTGGAAATGGTCAAGGTAAACCAAACGTTGTGGAGCTTCTCTTTGCCAGTTCGGGCCCCATTCTTTCAGATATTGACGGGAAAGCTCCTGAAAAATCAAGCCACCGAGAACGTAATATCGAGGCGGTTGATCGAGATTGTATGGTGGGCTCACATAATCTTTCGCGTCGCGGTGCTCGAGCGTGACATTTAACTGCATTGGCTTGCCGCCACGCTCAATTCGAAAGGGAACAACGTCCCCGGCGTACGCATGAGCTGTGAGTAAGTTTGTGAACTCGATTTTGCCGTAGAGCGGGTCCACGTAGTTGCCATTTTGATCGATTTCATTGTTCGCGACTGCCGTCACGATGTCGCCGACCTGCAGCCCCGCTTTCATCGCCGGCGTACCGGGCTCCACGTTCGTCACGTAAACGCCACCGGCATTCTTGCCTTTTTCTCCGGCGAACTCGCGCAGCGCGGGATCGCGCGTCGGAAAAAATGAGAAGCCCGCAGAAGGAAAGCCACGATAATTCTGGCCTTCAGCATCCTTTAGAAAATGCGTGATGACGGGCGCAGGGATTGCGTCCAG
>JBKPOB010000179.1:0-28398 GCA_046732875.1 Verrucomicrobiota bacterium
ATCCAGCCGCCAACGCAATCAACACCACGAGGAACGCAGGCGAATCGTTCCCGCCCAGTTCGTTCCGCGCCTGTGTTAAGAGCGCTTTTGCATCAATGCGCGAGAAGTACTTGGCGCTTTGCCTTGGGAAAAATTCCACGTGCTGAAACGGTCCCGGTTCCGGCAATGGCACAAAGCGAACGATCTTTTTGCCGAACAAACTGCGCGCCTGTCGCAACGTGGAATTGCACGAAGTCATTCGTGAGCGTTGTTCCGCTGGCGTCTTTGCCCGCTTCACGTATTCCATCCGCCACTTCTGGATTGCTGCCGGGGAAAGCAGCGCGAGCGGGGAAGCGTCAATTGCTCTGCGGTAAGCTTGCGCGCCGCCACCCTTTGGGCCAAAGCGTTTGCGATTGCGCTTTACCCGGATGATGTCGCCAACAATTTTGCGAAGCGCAGCAGCATACAGCGCAAAGGTCGCAGGATTGACTGTTGCCACCGAACGCGCTGCTTCAATCCATTGGCCAACCGTGGTGATGCTGTCCGCGGCTTTCTGTGGGCGATACTTCGCCAGCGCTCCTTCAACTCCAAGCGTCAGAAAATCAGTGTAAACGTTCGCCGCCTTCCGCGCTGCAGCTTCAGCGTTTCCGGTGCCGAGCGAGAAGGCCATGCGCTGGTTGCGCATTTGCAGCCTCATTGAGTAGTGCGGAGACACCTCGCCGCGCGCGTTAATTGGCCTGAAGATGCGCGAGCGCCAGTAGCGCGAATCGTTCTTACCAGCTCCCCTCGAAGTCGTGTTTGCCACTTGCGTGCCACTTTTCTTGTTCAAGTCTGACCCGGATTTGTTCCGTTGTGTGTGCATCGTTGCTGTGGGCGCTTCCAATGAAGAACTGCTCTTTTCTGTATGCATAGCGGCACATTACGGAACAAGGCAAAACATGTCAATAGCAAAACTACGGATCAGAAGGTTTGAGGTTCGAATCCCCACGGGCGCGCACTTTACCTTCGTTGTTCGTGTTCGTGATCGGGATCGATCACTGAAAGTACGGCCGGATCTTGGCGTATTTCTTGTCGCCAATTCCATTCACCTTCTTCAGATCGTCAGCGCTGCGAAACGGTCGCGCGGCAATGATTCGAGAAGCCATAACCGCTCCAACGCCAGGAATCATTTTCAATTCCTTTTCCGTGGCCGTGTTGATGTCAATCCTGCCAAGCTCGATTTTTCCTTTTGCATGCGACTTGTTAACCTCGAGTGGACTGATCGTGGTTGTGGAAGCGCGAAATACTGGCGTCGTGGAAGGCCTATTCGTTAGAGGCAACGTCCGGGTTCGAGCGTCCGTTTCCGCCATGAAGACGCTGAAAGAGACTGGCTTTTGCGTATGTACATTTAGTCGTCCTGCACTTACGCCCCAGCCTCCGATTTTCTCCGCCCTTGCTTCGTCCTCGAGTTGCTGAAGCCTTTCCAGTTCTGCGCGCGAATTTTTCAATCCAGGCGGGACTGCTTTATAGCCATAGTTCCTGGCGAGGCCGTTGCGAACCAACTGCTCGCCAAGGTCGCCCTCCCTGGTCTGAACAAATGCGTAAAAGCGCTGGATCTTGCTGCGGCCCATCGCATCTGACATGCGCGTGAACACCGTAAACGGCTCGGACAATTTCCGCCGAGTAAAGTCTTTCGCCGCTTCTCCCACTTCGATGGCCTGGGGCACAGTGATCTCAAAATATTTCGCCTGTTCTACGAGGCGCCCCGGGGTTAGGGCGTCCGTTTCAGGCGCGTCCACCATATAAAGGCGAAAGATGTATTCCTTAGTGCCAACGCTGACGTGAAAACTATCTCCATCGTCGGCCGGATTGAGGATGAACCTGCAATTCTCCAGGACAATCCAATCTTTCGACTCGCGTGCGCCAACATCGACCGGCGCAGCGCAAACAAGTGCAAGGGCAAGGAGTCCAATCTTGCGGCGCAACTTGCTAAGTCGCTCGATCGAAAACCTAAAAGTGGAAATCATATCGGACGTCACAATTCAATTAAGGCGTTTGCAACCGCGCGAGGTGCGCCGCGTACATCGCGAGGATTCCTCCCAGAACACCGCCGGCAATCACGTCGCTCACGAAATGATAGTTCATCGCCACAAGACTAATGAGCATCGAAGCTGACAGAATGATGACTAGGATCTGCACGGTTCGACTGCGGGGCATTGCGATCAGCCATACACCAGCGAAGGCCAGGATTCTGGCCGCGTGTCCTGACGGAAAACTACCGACGTCATCGCCACGCTGAAATAGATGGAAACCGTACGTCCCAGTGCCGATGAGCGATGGATTATCATGGATCCAGGTGTCCGGCCAGTAGCGACCGAAAACATCGCCTAACGAGATGCGGAAATCATCGGCAACAATCAGGCTGAGACATGCGACAAACAGCGTTTTCTGCCAGTGCAGAAATGATCCCCACGCCCGGCGAACTATTAAGATCGTCAAAACAAGAGCCGACCAATTTTGGACCTCTGGTGGTGGGTAAGTGAGCCATCGAAAAACCTGGATCGTGTTGATGTGATGTCGATAGACAAAGAAGGCCATGGGGCGATCAATCCAGAAATAGCAGATCAATACGGCGACGATACACAAACCCGTAGTGATTACCGTGCGGCGCAGCAGTCTGCCATATTCGGATTCGGGCATTGTCAGACGGCCGGCACCTCGAACTGGCTCATGAGCTTGAACGTCTCGTAGCGCTTCGCAATTTCCTCCATCGAGAGTTTGCGCAAACGCTCCAGACTGAACGCTTCCACGCAAAAGCTGGCCAGAACGCTGCCGTAAATCATCGCCCTTCGCAGATCGTTGAAATGCACTTTTTTCACAGTGCCAGCGAGATAGCCTGCCATTCCGCCGGCAAATGTGTCTCCCGCCCCGGTTGGGTCGTGAATGTCTTCAAGCGGATAAGCGCCACAGCTGAAAAATTGATTATCCTCGCCAAAAAGCAGCGCGCCATGCTCACCTTTCTTAATCGCGACGTACTGCGGCCCCATCTTTCGAATGCTACGTCCCGCCTTGATAAGGCTTGTTTCCTTGGTGATCTCGCGCGCTTCGCTGTCGTTTAAGATCAGCAGATTCACGCGGCGCAGCAGGGCATCGAGGTCTGGTCGCGCTGTCTCGATCCAGAGATCCATCGTGTCGGCCACAACGAAACGGGGTCGTTTCATCTGGTCGAGCACATGCGCTTGCAACGATGGCGCGATGTTGGCCAGCAAAACGAAATCGGTTTCACGATACGCTTCCGGCAACACCGGCTTGAAAACTTCGAAGACATTCAGGGCAATGGAGCGTGTCTCGCGCGTATTCAAGTCCCACGAGTATTCGCCAGACCAGCGGAAAGTCTTTCCATTCGCACGCTGCACGCCTTCGCTGTCGATCTTGCGCGATTTCCAAAATTGAAATTCAGATTCCGGAAAGTCGTTGCCCACGACTCCGACCAATCGAACCGGTGAAAAGAAACTTGCGCCCAACGCAGCGTAGGAAGCCGATCCGCCTAGCAAGTCGGAATGTTCTTCTACCGGCGTCTTAACTGTGTCGATTGCAATGGATCCAACAACGAGAACGGACATGGTCAGGAGAGACTACGAGATCACGACAACGGACAACAAGACCAACCAAAAACCTTTGCCAGATCGTCGAGGTTCCGTTGTCAAAAGTCATGCGGTCTGTAGTCAATCGTCCCGTGGTTTTTGTTACGCCAGCATGTCGCAGGCGCAGCGCGCATAGTCAACGATGCTGCGCGCCTTGAGCAAGGCGGAAACCATGACAACGCGCTTCGCTCCGGCGTCGATCACCTGCTGAAGATTGTCAATATTGATCCCACCAATACAGAAAACCGGGATAGCGACGTCGAGATGAACTTGCCTGATGTCACCCAACCCGATTGGCCGGTAATCTGGTTTCGTTGGCGTAGCGAAGATTGGACCAAATCCGATGTAATCGGCGCCTTCGCCTTGCGCAGTGCGCGCCTGGGCCAGACTGTGTGTCGATTTACCAACAATCAAATTTCTTCCAGCCTTTTGACGTGCAACGACAATCGAATCGTCGTCCTGTCCAACATGCACGCCTTCGACGGGAACCCGCGCCGCGATCTCGGCATAATCATTCACAATCAGCGGCGTGTCCGATCGGGCCGTGACCTCACGGATCTCAGATGCGAGATTGACTAGCTCGTCGAGCGATTTTCCTTTTCCACGCAGTTGGATGAGATCTACACCACCGGTGACCATTTGCTCGGCGATATGACCGCAATCCCGCAGTCGTCGGATGTAACTGAAGTCAATGATACCGTAAAGACGACACTCGTGCAGCGCTCTCATCGTCGTGGCGCAACTTCGTTGCGTCTCGCGACTGGATACAGACCTACCTCAGGGCTGTATCAGAGGCTCCCCGGGCTGACTCCCGAATTGAATCGTTTCCGATAGTAATCGCTTCGCTACCAAACGGTGGCGCCGGCTTCGCCGGAAACAGTGGTCGCAAAACCGCAAATGTTTGCGATGCGAATGCAACGGAGACGAATATGAACAGTGCTGCACACTTCATGCCCGCGCCTCTTAGCAAAATCACGAGACATGGCAAGCAAAATTTTTTCGCGATCACGGTAATTAGGACAAGCAATGTGACTCATGATTCGCTAAAGCGTTAAATCCTTCGAAAGCATCTTTCTGACTTTGTAACTCTTTGCCGATGCCACCTCGCAAAGCCAGATTCTAGTTTGCGATCTCCGGTTTCCGACTAATTTTCCACGCCGATGCCACAGTTTGCATACCGTGCCCGCGACGCACAGGGAAGCCTGGTTGAGGGCGTGCTCGATTGCCCGGATCGAGCGGTCGCTATTCGACAAATTGAGTTGCAAAAATGTATCCCTGTCCGGATCGAGCTAGTGGGGCTGGAGGCCAAACCGGCGCAACGAGACGGCGCCACGCCCAAAGCACCGACGCAGAATCTGAAAATTCCACACGGTCAGTTGCTCGTTTTCACCGAGCAGCTCGCCCATCTGCTGCAAGCGGGGATGACGCTCGACGAGGGGCTGTCAGTATTGGAAAAACGTTTGAAGCAACCACGCGTTCAGCAAATGACGCACACGCTGCATCAGGCGCTGATCGATGGCCGCAGTTTCTCGCAAGCGTTGACCGAGATGCCGCGAATCTTCCCGCCGCTCTATGTAAACCTGGTGGCTGCCGGCGAGGCGAGCGGAGCTCTGCCCCAGATTCTCCTCCGGCTGGTCAAACATTTGATGCAGGCCAAGGAACTGCGAGACCGCGTGCAACAGGCGCTGATTTATCCTGCATTTCTCGCGCTGGCTGGCGCCGTTCTCATTACAATTTTCATCACGTTCATGGTGCCGCAGTTGACCGGCTTCATGGCACAAACCGGCGGAGCGCTTCCATTGCCCACACGGATTCTGCTGCAAATTCACCACGCGATCACGGGTTATTGGTGGCTGGGACTGCTGGCGGGGATCGGCGCAGTCATCGGTTTCCGCGCGTTGGTTCGCAGCGACGAAGGCCGCATCGGTTGGGATCGTTTCCGGCTGATGATTCCCGGATATGGACGTGTCATTCGACACCGTTACTACGCGCAATTTTCGCGCACGCTGGGAACCTTGATCGAAAATGGAATACCTCTGCTCCGTGCACTTGATCTGGTAACTGAAATTGCAGGGAACCGATTCCTCGAACAAAAACTGGGCGAGGTGCGCAGGGCGGTCATCGATGGCGCGACACTCTCGGCGGCGTTGCAGGCGCAAAAACTATTTCCCGATTTGTTCACAGACATGATGGCAGTGGGAGAACAAACGGGACATTTCGCCGAAACCATGCAGGCCATCGCCGATGTTTATGAGCGCGAACTGGACAAGACCGTTGGCTTGATCTCCCAGTTGATTCCGCCGGTTATCATTGTCGTGATTGCCGTTCTGGTTGGTCTGGTCGTTTTCAGCATTTTATCGGCCGTATTCGAGATGACACACAGCTTGCAATTCAGGCCGCATTGAAACTGAAGCTTGCAATCAAGCCCCTGCTCGAATAATCTCGCCCGCTCAATGTTAGTTCGCGCCGTTTTTGCGATACTGTTCGCCGCGATTTGCCGAGTCGGTGCACAGGAGGCGTTTACCGATGCTCTTCCCTCTCCGGCGAACGTAACTGCTGCTGAAGCAATGACGGAGCAGCCAGTCCCAGAGAGCGCCTGGCTCGATTTACGTCAAAGCGCCCCTCAAAATTCAAAGACGCAGAACGCTCCCGCCTGGGTTGAAGCATTGACCCTCCTGCCGGCTGAAACAACAGAAGGCACTCCCATGACCAAAAGCGTGTTCCGTATTCGCGTCACGCAACCAAGCCCCGATTATCAAGTTCTTTTTTTCCGTCTGTTCTTCGATGACAACGCAGAGCAGCAGCCTGAAGTCATCGCCTGGGATGAATCGGGTACCCACGTTTTGCGCTCTGGTACGCTTGGTGCGGGAATGAATCTGCCGAGCTCGGATTCCGTGTTGATTCCGATGACTGGCGCGTCTTCGATCGATATCGAAGTGCCCGGCGACGGGAAAACGGTGCGGGCAGCCTATCTCGATTGGATGACGAGCAGTGAAGTCGTACATCCCGTGAATGCAGAACATCGCGATGTGATTCCGGAGCCTTTCTCATCGGTGCCAATGCTGCACGCGCCACCTGATGACGTTGAGAATTTTGGGACCGTTACGGCAACCCTCTCCTCAGAAACAATCCGGATCAACGGACAAACCCAGGACGGCGCGGCATTTCAATTTCCAATCGAGGCGCAACCGCTGACGGCATTGTTAACTTTCGAAATCGCCAACCCGCGGATTGATGCTCCACCGGAAATTTATGTCAATGGCCAGGACATTGGGCCTGCTTCCCTGACGCTGCCAGACCTTGCTGATCCGGCATACAGAGGCGAAGTAGAACGGCTCTCCACGCAGATGCGTTTCAGCTACACCGGGTGGCTGCGCGCTCAGAAAATTGTGCCGGCCGCGAGCTTAAAAGTGGGCGCGAACGATTTGGTCGTCGCCAACGGAGCTGAGGCCGGAGCCGCGGCAATTCGCTCCACGCAGATTCAGTTAAAGTATATCTGGGACAAGTCGGATTATCTATTGCGCACCGGACACTAGAAATTGTTAAAGAGCAAGGTAGTGTAACCCGCGCACAAAATGGGAAGGGTAACCCCTTTATCGAGATGAGAATTAAAAGAAAACAACGGGGCTTCACGCTGCTCGAGATCATGCTGGTAGTGAGCATTATTGTGATCATTTTGGGAGTGGCGATTTCAAAACTGGGCAACACGACTGCCATCGCAAAAAGCATGCGCGTTCAAGCGGACGTTCAGGCGATCAAAACGCAATTGCAGCTGTATGAGAGCATGAACGGCTTTTATCCAACAACCGAGCAAGGCATCCAAGCGTTGGTGACCCAGCCGGACAAGGACCCGAGGCCCGCCCGATGGTATCAATTATTCAAGGAACTTCCAAAAGATCCGTGGGGAAACGACTACATTTATCGCTGCCCTGGTCTCAAAAACCCGAGCGGCTATGATTTGTACTCTGCTGGGCCGGATCGGCAGACGGACACTGCAGACGATGATTGGGGCGGCGGTTAACCCACTAGAAGTTTCAGTAATTCCTGGCGCCCGGTGCCATACCAGGTGACTTCGAGCCGCCCCTTGG
The DNA here is from genome assembly GCA_046732875.1 of Verrucomicrobiota bacterium. Lineage (GTDB taxonomy): Bacteria > Verrucomicrobiota > Verrucomicrobiia > Chthoniobacterales > UBA10450 > Udaeobacter. Next base: position 7,691 of record JBKPOB010000179.1, read on the forward strand.
GGTCCGTTGAATCAAACCCCGCGTATGGGGGGATCGAGGCTCTCGCTGCGGAACCAACTGTTGCACCTCGGCGGGCAACGTGGAAGGCAATTTCGGGGCGGCTGCGTTAGGAGCAGGCATGCTAGGCGTCGGCGGCGTGAGCGTTCTTGAAGCTAAAGCAGAGTTGGGCGCAGACTGCTGCAGGAGCGCCTGGTTAAATGTGATTGTCGCAAAATTGCCGTCCTTGCTAATTGTCACTTTCGTCGCACCCACGCGCTCCGACCATTCAATATTGGCGATACTATAGCCGTCTACAGATCCTTTGGTGGTAAGGTATTTCTTGAAATTGTGATCGGAAGTCGAAGCGATCGTTACTAAATCGCCATCGGGCGAACGGGCCGCGTTGGCCACGTAAAGATCTTTCGCAAAATCGGGCGTGGCCGCAGGCGCTGCCACAGCCGTTGCGATCGCAAACGGCGAATTGTCTACCATCTTCGAGTAACGATCGTAGGTGAACCGCGGTGGAAGAACATCCTCCGCCTGCGCGCAAATCACTCCGAGCAGGGCGGCGGCGAACATCAGTGTAAGTGAATATTTCATAGAGGGACTGGGTATTATCTTACTTCGTTCGTTGCGCCGGAGCAAACCAGCGGGCGATTTTAAATTTGCCGCGCATCATCGTGGGATCGCTGCCATCAATCGCCAGATTAACATTTTCAAACACGATGAAAGCATCCGGTCGCTGCACATCGTAAAGAAAATGAACGAGGGGCGGCCAGGGACTCTTTGTTTCAATGGAAGCATAAACCGTCTGATGATATGGCGTCGTTTCCCCGGAACCGATCGCCGGATTCTCGACCAAAATATTATATTTACCGGCTATTTCTTTTAGCTGGTCAAGCAGTGCAGAGGCTTCCGCTGGATTTTTGAGGGTTGGTTGATGTTGGCGGATCCATTCGTCGCGTTTGGTCCAGAGGTCTCGTTCTTTCACATAAAGAGCTTGTTCGGCCAACGTAGCCCGGCGCGCCGCGATTTGCTTTTGTGCGCTCGCCAGCGCGCCGAAAATCCAGTCCAAAATAAAAAAGTTGAGTAACACAAACACCGTGCCGGCCGCTACCCACGCAAGCACACGCTCGCGCGGATTCATTCGCTGGTACCATGCCGGCATCATCGTGGCTTTCCCTCCAATCGGAATTGCGCATGGTCGTTCGGCAGAATGCGAGGCGCAGCCATGTCAAATTGAAAGGCTCGCAAATCCGAATTCTTCTTTATCTTCTCGATGAACTGATAAGCTAGAGCAGCTGTATTCGCCTCGCCATCGACTGAAATCTGCCGCGCAGACTGATTGTACGCCGTAATCCTCACCTCGGACGACGGCAGACTTTCGAAAAGGTGAAGCAGAATCTCGACCGGGTAATACCGCGCATCGATCGCCGGAGCCAATGCCTTCCAGTTCGCTTCCGTCGCGCGGACGAACTGCGTGTCGGGAGAGTCGTGTGCAATGCGGCGGTCAAGGCGTCCAATTTGAAATCGGAGTAGGCCAAGATAGGCGAACGAAAGAAAGAGAAGCGCAACATAAGCGCCACCTATCCACATGAGCCGCTTTCGCCATTCCGCCTGCCTGATCAATTGTGAGCGACGGCGGCGCCAGCTTTCCGGCAGCAGATTTAGCTTAACTGAAGCAGGTGGCAGCTCGACCCCAACTATCTCAGTGGGCCCAGCGACGATTCCCTCCACAGTGTCCCGCATCTGATAGCAGCTTTCATCCAACAACACATTTGGAAAGGAAGCATTGATGCCTTGCAGCTCGGCGCTCATTCGCAACTGGGGCAGCTCAAGTTGCAGTTGTTCCCCGTTCCCATTTTCAAATACACGCGCAAGGCTTAATTTCCCGTTTTCTGTCATGGCGTAAACTAGCGTCTCGCCTTCAGGATAGATGAGGAGCGCATTTCCCTTTGGTGCATAAGTGCTGGCGCGCTGCGCGGCATAAACAGTGACCTGCCGCGGGATAAAACCCCGTTCGAGCAAAGGAGCAGCAATCTCGGCAAGCTGTTCGTTTCTGATCGCGACAGCCGAGACCACGCTTTCGTTTTCGTCTTGCTCGATTACTTCGAAGTCGGTGGTCACTTCTTCGGCCGAGAACGGCAATACCTTCTCGATCTGAATCCGAATCATTTCCGGAAACTCCGCCGGATCGACGCTCGGCAGACGAAATCGCTGGGCAAGCACGGCCGCAACAGGCAAGCCGAGGACAAAATCGTCGGTCGCTGAAAGCAATGGCACAGCTTCCCCCAGCGTCTGCAGCTTGCGCACGTTCCACGAGCCGTTCTGGCCGGGGCTGCTCGCAGCCGCTGGGCGCGGCGATGCAGCAGTTGATGAACGCAAAAAATTCCATCCGTGCGCCGTGGGAATTATGAAAATGGATGGCATCCCTGTCTCTATATCAAAGCTCCTTCCAACTCATCACCTGGGGGCGGCCGCCTGCGGTGCCTCCTTTTAAAACTATCATCTGAACGGTACGCGTGACGTCGCCTGACTTTCCTACGCTCGTAACGCGAAAGACGAATGTATTTTTCAATCCGAGATTTAGACCGGTAAGCTGCGGGGACTCCTGAGACTGCTGAGCGGGGAAGCCCAGAGTACGAAGAGCAGTCGGCATGTCAACCAGCGCATCATCGACTGTTCCATCAATTCCGTCTGGGCCGCGTCGCAGTTGCAAAAATTGATCCACCTTGTCGTCTCCCCCTACGCCTAAAAATTGCAGCAAAGCACGCAACATATCCCGCGACGCCCAGCCAAGATCGAGCACTCCGCCACAGTTGCTGAGAGTAAAATCTTGATCCCAACCCGGCTTGGAAGTGAATTCAGCCCACCCACAGATTTTCTTTAGGTCGTCCAACGAAGTCAGTGCCGTATGGGCCGGCTGATAATCATCGCTTTCCGGGCAGGCATTCAAGCGGTGAAGTCCCGGTGGCGACATCCAATCCAGCAGAGAATCTACCATGATATCAACGTTATTTAGCTCTACCCCTTTCAGGCCAAGATATTGGCGCAAAATCTCCACGAGCGGTCTATTCTCTGCTCCCCCAGGCGCGAGCAGGTTCAAATTCAATCGACCACACTCACCAACTATTTGGACGTCGTAACCTTCCTGATTGCCTATTTGTCTGTGCAAGTTCGCAGAATCAGGCTTGATCAGCGGATGTAACGCAAGATCAGCGCCCGATGAAGCCATCGCTTCCGCATCCAAAACGCGGCTGGCATTCCCGGAAACTGCAAGGCGAGAATTAATGTCCAGCGCCCACGAAACGATCATTGCGCTGAGCAAAAACAGGGCCCAAAGCGCAAGCATTAGCGCCGCGCCACCGCGCAGTCTCGACTTTGGAGCCTTCATTCTCAATACGGGGTCCGCTTTAGTGGAATAATCACCTCCCAAGGCACCGGTGAATCAGTGCGTCCCACGGTCACTTTCACCAGCCATGGCAGCTGGGACATGTTTGACCATCGATCAATCCACGTGTTCAAGTTCGGATTGAAGTAGCTGATCTGGAGGCTGCTCACATTCTTGATTAACGGCACCCACGTCTCGTGTCCTCCTCCGACATCGGGAGCGTCCTTCGGTTTTCGCGAAAAGCCGAGCTCGAGCCGGTCGCTCTTTTCGCTTTCAGGCTGCAACCGCAGCGTAACTGTAAAGTCCCCCGGCGCATAGCGAGTCAGGAGCCCAGGACCGGCACCGGAATTCCACCGTACCCAATCGCGCTCGCGTTCATTAAGCTTGAACGGTTCCCCGTACATTTTTGACTTAACGGTACTGAGGCTTTGCCATTCCGACGTCAGAAGATCGCGCAACCCATCATACTGAGAATCCCTGGCGGCTGTATCGGATGACACACGCAGGGCCGTCATGTTTGCCTGCACGAAACGAAAAATCGCCAGCGACATCAGCCCGAGGATTCCCACCGCGAGCATGATTTCGAGTAACGTGAAACCAAGGAAATTTCGAATTTCGAATTTCGAATTTCGAGTTCTAGTTTTGCCGTTACCCTGGACGGTAAACATAAAAGTGGATCTGCTTTGACTGGGGGACACCGCCTTGCTGCCATTGAGCAGTTAAAGTGACGAGGTAGATTCCGTCGAGGACCGTATTATCCGGTTCCGTCAGCTCCGCGGCCGTGGTTTTTTGGACAACCTTTATGCCTCCGTAATTGGTATCGAGCTTGAATTCCTTGGAATCATCAGGAACGGCTTTCGCAGTCTGGATTTCTGCCATGCGATTCGACAAAATCTGTCGCACAACGCCTTCTTCGGCGTTGATCGTGCTCGCATTAAGGCAATTCTCGATCGCGTGTCCAAGCGCGATGACGCCGAGGGCGAAAATCGTGATTCCAAGCAGAACCTCGTACAGAGCAAAGGCGCGATGAAACCTTCGAACTTCGGTTGCGTTAACGAACCGCATAACTCGTAATCTCTGGCCGCCCGGTTAGCGGCGAGTAATTCGCAGTCCACGAACCAGCCGGGCCTTGATAGCGAACGGTAGCTGGTTCGCAGGTCCCCGATGGCCAGAAAATCCATTCAGGCGGATATTTTTCCGCCAATGCCACCGGCAATGAGAGTCTCAACGTGCTTCCCCTGCTGGGACGAAACTCAGCTTTTGCTTTAGCTTCCTCATCTTCCGCAAAAGCTTCCGGCCGTACGGCGACATTGTTTTTGCTCCAAACAAGCAAGTAAGGACGACGCTCGGTGACGCTCCGCGTCTGCGCCTGACGCACAAGATTGTTGAACTCATCCAACGATTGCTTCAACCGCCTGTTTGCTATCACGCCGCTAAAGCTGGGCACCGCCAGCACTAGTATCAACAGCAGGATGAAGATAGCGAGAGCAATCTCGATCAACGTAAAACCCCGAGCTCGTTGCACCGCCGAAAATTACTCGTTTCGCCGCAAATCACAACAGCGCCCGCGCGAGGTTTCTCGGTGTGGTTGGCCACATAAACAGCGACGCGGCAGGCGGACCAAATCAATTGCTTACCGACCAGGAGTGTAACCGTGAACTGCAGTAAAGGCGATGGTTTGCGTCCACCAGGTGGCATCGGCGCAATAGCCGAGAAAAGTGTCCACCAGTGCGTTACTAAGCTTGCCAGAACTCGTCAAATCCTGGCGAAGTTCTCTGATCGTGTCTGTCCAATAATCTGCCCACAAACTGGATCCGTTGTAGATTGCAGTTTCTGCGGTGCCGCCGATTTTCTGGAGACCCGAGGCCGCCAATCTCGGCGCCAAAGTACGACCGATCTGATAATCGATCCCTCGGTCAAGTGACCATGCCAGCCAACCACTCCAGAACGCACGCACTTCTGGCGGTTCGGCGATTGTGACCGGAAAGAAATCCGGTTCAATCAAGAGGATGGCACCTCCAGGCCGCAAGCTGGCAACTAGATTCGCGATCGCCTTTTCGGCGTCGGGAACATGGTGAAGCACCGCACGAGCCGTGACAACATCAAAACTCCCGGCCTCCGCTGGCCCGGCCATGATATCAGCCTTGCGCAACTCCAAATTCGGCAGCCGCACGTCAACGAGCGAAAGATCGAGATCAACGGCTACGGCTCGTCCATCTGGAGCGATCTGCTGGGCAAGCCACGCGGAAATTGATCCGTTGCCGCAACCGACTTCCAGTGTTCTTACGCCTGATTTAACGACATCAAGCGATTGAAGATACCGGCGATGCATGGGGTCAAGTAATTCCGACATCAACGCGAGTCGCTTCGCCTCGCCTTTCAAATGGTGACCCAAGACATATTCCGGCATGCGGCGGTGACCGTAAGTCGCCGATGTACTAACGGCAAATGATTGGCGAAACCGCACGACGCGCTGCAATCAGCCGCTAAAAAAAAGCAATCAACCGGCAGCAGTCACGCCGGCATGTGATAAAGTTTGAGGCGAAATGAAGCCTGCTTTGCGCGTCGGCATCGTTGCAGCTGCATTTTGCGTGGCAGCAATGCTTGTGTGGCAGGGGGTTACGGCACACGGCGCGCCTGATCCGACACGTCCCAATACGAGCCCGACTGTGGCGTTTCTGGACATTGGGATTCTCGTCTTTCGCGAGGGACTGGAATGCATCCTGGTTCTGGCAGCAATCACCGCCAGCATGACAGGAGTCAAACGCGCCCATCGCCGGCCAGTCGCCCTCGGCGCGGGCCTGGCGTTTGTGGCCAGCTTAATCACCTGGTTCATCGCAGTACGTATTGTCGGCTCACTCAGCGACAATATGTCGGCCCTCGATTTGCAAGCCGCTACCGGCTTGCTGGCAGTCATCGTGTTGCTCGTCATCATGAACTGGTTCTTTCACAAGATTTATTGGGGAGGCTGGATTCGTGCCCATAATCGCCGCCGCAAGGCGTTACTTGAAAATGCGCGCGCCGCCGAAATCTCCCAGTGGCGTCTCTGGTTCGGATTGATCCTGCTCGGATTCACTTCTCTCTATCGCGAAGGATTTGAAGTCGTGCTTTTTTTGCAAAGCTATCATCTGCGACTCGGCGGAGCCGTTGTGCTGAAAGGCGCGCTCTTGGGAATGATTCTGACAGCTATGGTAGCGGTATTGACCTTTGTCCTTCAACAGCGGCTGCCTTATCGGAAAATGCTGATCACTACCGGCATTCTCCTCGGAGTTGTGTTGCTGGTAATGGTCGGTGAGCAAGCCCAGGAAATGCAGTTAGCGCATTGGATTTCCACAACTGAAATCACGTCGCTAAAGAACTATATGCCGCCTTGGATGGGACTCTGGTTTGCAGTGTTCCCTACGGTCGAGACTCTCGTTGCTCAGTTAATTGCGGCCGTTTTGGTAATTGGCTCTTATTACGCTGCGCGCCATTTTGGTGGCGGTGAACCGGGTGGAACAGCGGCGGAAGCTTCCACTGCGAGAATGGCTGCGATGAGGGCTTAGCAAAGCGACGCGAAGACGCGTCGCAACTTCAAAGCTGTCGCCAAATGTAAAGGGGCGTCTCCACAATTTCACACGCAGTGCTTTTGGAGCACGGTGCGTCCCCGCTCCGCAACGTAGCGAATGCTCTGCACTGGCTAGAAGGAAACGTGCGATTCCAGTTGAACGAAGTCGCAGGCTTTCCACCTTAGGCGGATGATTACGCCTGGTTGCCGTTCTCTTTGGCTAATTCAAATCATTTTAGCTGCTTCTCTATCCTTTTCACCTTCTGCTCAACCCGCTCCGTCCCCTACTCCTGCTCCGCCTGGAAGCATTGATGAAAAATTGTTCAAAGGAATGCAGTGGCGACAGATCGGACCGTTTCGCGGCGGGCGCGCCTTAACAATTGAAGGCGTGTCCGGCGAGCCGGAGACTTATTATTTTGGTGCTGTCGCGGGCGGGGTTTGGAAAACGATCGATGGCGGCGCGAACTGGACTCCTCTCTTCGACAAACAACCAATTTCATCCATCGGAGCGATTGCTATTGCGCCATCAGATCACAATGTGATCTATGCCGGAACGGGCGAAGCGGCCATACGCGGCAATACTACCTATGGCACCGGAGTTTTTAAGTCCATCGATGGCGGCAAGACATGGCAGAATGCTGGGTTAAAAGACAGCCGTCAAATTGGCGCACTGATCGTCGATCCACGAGATGAGAACATCGTTCTGGTAGCGGCTTTCGGTCACGCGTTTGGCCCAAATGCAGAGCGCGGGATATTTCGCACCGCGGATGGCGGGAAGACGTGGACGAAAGTCTTGTCCAAAGATGAAAATACCGGTGGGATCGACGTCGTTTTTGATCCCCACAATCCAAACATTGTTTTTGCTTCACTGTGGCAGGCTCGACGGCAGCCGTGGTTTTTTTCCAGCGGCGGTCCAGGAAGCGGGCTCTACCGATCCGAAGATAATGGCGTTACCTGGAAACGCCTCGAGGGCAATGGCCTCCCCGATGGAATCCTGGGCAAGATCGGCATCGCAGTTTCCGGTGCCGATTCCTATCGCGTCTATGCGATCATCGAAGCGAAGGAAGGCGGCCTTTATCGCTCCGATGATGCCGGACAACATTGGACCCGCGTGAATGATGACGGCCGATTTCGTCAGCGCGCATGGTATTTCAGCAAGGTCTATGCTGATCCCAAATCCGCTGACACAGTTTATCTTTTAAACACGGGGTTGTTTCGTTCGGTTGATGGCGGAAAGACTTTTAATTTGCTGCCAGCGCGTCACGGCGATCATCATGGGCTCTGGATCGATCCGCAAAATCCGAATCGGATCGGGAACGCCAATGACGGAGGCGCGAGTATCTCGATCGACGGCGGGAAAACGTGGACTACCCAAAACAACCAGCCGACCGCGCAGTTTTACCATGTTTCCGTGGACAATGCTTTCCCATATCACATTTACGGCGCGCAACAGGACAATACGAGCGTTGGCATTGCGAGCCGGACAGATTGGGGCGCGATTGGGCCCGCAGATTGGTTCGTGGCCGGCAGCGGCGAGTGCGGTTTTGTTCTGGCCGATCCGCGGGATTGGCACATCATCTATTCAGGCTACGAAAACTCCATCAATCGTTACGACAAGACCAAGGAAGAAACGCAGGACGTCAGCGTCTTGCCCCTAGATAATTCCGGACACGGCGCAGCCGACCTTGTTCATCGCTTTCAGTGGGTATCACCACTCACCCTTTCACCGCATAACCCTGATGTTCTGTACAATGGAGCAGAATGCGTTTTCAAATCGACCGATCACGGGCAAAGCTGGACGCAGATCAGCGGCGATCTGACGCGCAACGATAAATCGAAACAACAGCCAAGCGGCGGCCCGCTGACCAACGACATCACTTCAGTTGAATATTACGACACCGTATTCGCACTGGCGGAGTCGCCGATGAAAAAGGGAACACTGTGGGCCGGCACGGATGATGGCCTTGTCCATGTCACAACCGATGACGGGCAGCATTGGTCGAATGTCACGCCGAAGATGCCAGAGTGGAGCACAGTCAGCCTCATCGATCCCTCTCCGCACGATGCCAGCACTGCCTATGTCGCGGTCGATCGGCATAAACTCGACGACTTCAAGCCTTACATTTTCAAAACGACCGACCTGGGAAAAAGCTGGAGCGCGATTGTGACCGGCATTCCCGACGGCGCGTATGTCCATGCGGTTCGCGAGGATCCTAGAAAACGCGGATTGCTTTATGCGGGCACTGAGCTGGGAGTTTTTGTTTCGTTCGATGACGGCGCCCACTGGCAACCACTGCAGTTAAACCTGCCGGTATCACCCATTCATGACTTGGTGGTAAAGGATGACGATCTGGTCGTGGCAACTCACGGCCGTTCGTTCTGGGTCCTGGACGACATTACACCATTGCGTCAGGTCAGTGGGCAATCTTCCAAGGAAGATGTGATTCTTTATCAACCGCAAACCGCGGTGCGTTTGCATCATCCGGAGGAATTCGATAAGCGCCAGCCAGTTGGCGATAACCCGCCAGCGGGCGCGATCATTAATTATTATTTCAGGGCTGCGCCGAAAGAAGAAGTGTCGCTCGATATTCTGGATGGTTCAGGCAAAGTCCTCAGGCATCTTTCCAGCAAAGAGAAAAAAGAAGGCGAACAACCGCCAGAATGGCCGGATCGTGTCGAGCGACCAAAAACAATCCCGGCAAACGAAGGGATGAACCGTTTCGCGTGGGACCTGCGTTATGATGATCCCACACAAATACCGGGTGCCTTTTACTCCGGCGTCGGACCGAGAGGAGCGCTTGCTCGGCCCGGTGATTATCAGGTAAAACTGACCGTTGGCGGCAAGCCGCAGACTGCGCCGTTGCATCTGGCGATCGATCCACGAAACAAGGGCGCGGAGGCTGCCGTCCAAAAGCAATTCGCTTTGGCGACACAGGTGAATGATTCCATGTCGCGATTGCATCAGGCCGTCAATGAAATCCGCGATCTCAGGTCGCAGATTCAAACTTTGCACAAACGTTTCGGCGACGATCCCAAATTAAAAGCGGCATTCGCGGCAACGGACGATCTCGACCACAAAATGTCGGAGATCGAACAGAAACTTATCCAGGTTAACATGAAAGGTTCGGAGGGAAACCTGGCTTTCCCGAACATGCTGAACGAACGCTTTGAAACATTCAGCCACACAATTGAGTCTGCCGACACGGAGCCGACCCAGGGACAACTCAACGTTTTCCAAATGTTGAACAACCAGCTGGAAGAGCAGCTTAAGAAATGGGCGCAATTGAAAGCCGAAGATGTGCTGAAAGTAAGCGAATTGATCAAGCAAGCTGATCTACCCGCGCTTATCATCGCGCAACCAAAGAAAAGTGGATAGCCATTGGAGGGCAGGGCTTCCGCGACGCCCAGGCTCACAGGCGTTCGCCCTCCTTTTACCGCGTAACGAACCGCGCGCTGATATGACTAAGATCGACAAGGCAGTAGTGCTCGCAGCTGGGCGCGGTACGCGCATGCGTGAACTCACTACCGATATTCCAAAACCGATGATCGAAGTGCGCGGTAAACCGGTCTTGCAGCATATCGTCGAGGGCCTGCGCGATGCCGGTGTGCGAAGGTTTTTGATTATCGTTGGCTATCATGCTGAAGCCGTGCGGAACTTTTTCGGTGACGGGGGGCGCTGCGACGTGGCCATCGAATACGTCACGCAAACGGTGCAGGATGGTACGGGGCGCGTCGTGAATCTTGCCCGCGAGTTCAGTGGCGATTCGTCATTCATTTTGAGTTATGGCGATATTTTAATCAGTCCAGAGAATTACAAACGCGTCGTCGATCTTCCCGATGACTGTGAAGGGAGCATCACAGTTACGCGCGGCGAAGATGTCAGCAAAGGCGGCGCCGTTTTTGTGAACGAACAAATGGAGCTTGTCGATCTCCGGGAAAAACCAAAGCCAGCCGAACCAACAAGCCCGTGGTATAACGCAGGTCTTTACGCATTTCGGCCGAGCATTTTCGATTTCATCGCAAGGCTGAAACCATCACCGCGCGGCGAGTACGAACTGACGGACGCAATCCGCGATCTCGCGCATTCAGGTAAGAAAGTGCAAGCACTCGAACTAACCGGTGAATGGGCGGACGTCCGCGATCCTGAAATTCTAGCCAGGCTGAATCGGCCGCTGTAGGGCAGGCGCTCCGCCTGCGATGCGCCCTAGCAACCGGAGCGGCTGCCCTACAATTTTGCCAATCCTATCGTGCTTGCTCGGCTGCCTCCTCGGAAGGCTCTTCGCCGATCTCTTCTTCAATTTCACGGCGCCAGTCGCGCGAGAGCCAGGGACGAAGCACGCCATAGAGCAGATACGCGAGGAAAAGCACTGCCGGCATCCATTCGTAATTCATCACGGTGATGATGACGATGAGAATGATCGCCAGAAAACGAGGAATAGATTTCTTCGTTTTCCAGTTCAGCGCCTTGAAGCTCGGATATTGAAACCGGCTAAACATCATGAAGGAGAGAAAGAGCAGCAGTGGGGGCAGAACGAAGCGCCAGTTACCGAGGTGATGTTCGCCTTCGGCGAGCCAAAGGAGGAACAGCGTAATCGACGCAATCAGACCCGCCGCGGCGGGAATAGGAAAACCAGTGAACGTGTCTGGGTGACTGGATCCGTTGTGCTTCGCCGCTGCGGAGTTGAAACGCGCCAGGCGGAGTGCTCCACAAGTCAGATAAATAAATGCAATGATCCAGCACGCGCGTGGGAACTCTTGCAACACGACGCGGTAAACCATCAGCGCGGGAGCAAGGCCGAATGACACAATATCCGCCAGCGAATCGAACTCGCGGCCGAACGGACTCTCGTGCCCGCCCAGACGAGCAAGACGCCCGTCCAGAAAATCAAAAACGAACGCACCGAGCACAAACCAGATTGCAGTGTGAAAAAGATCACTGGCCGCATCGGGATTAGACGCCTGTAGCAATGCGCCCTCGAGAATTTTGAGCGTGGCCGTAAACCCGCAAAACAAATTGCCTGCCGTCATCAAATTGGGCAGGAGATAAATTTTAGATGGTTGTTCGTTCATCAATCGGGCAGGCGCGCGATGACTGTCGATCCCCCAAAAACGTGATCGCCTGTTTTCACAAGGACTTCAGCGTCGAGCGGTAAGTATAATTCCGTCCGCGAACCGAAGCGAATCATCCCAAAGCGTTCTCCCTTTTTCAATTCATCTCCAACATTCGCCCACGCCACAATGCGCCTGGCAATTGCGCCCGTCAGTTGCCTAACGACTATCGTGCCGCGCGGATTTTCGAGCGCCCACGTCATCGCTTCATTTTTCTCAGGGCAATCTGGATCCCGAGCATCGAGGCAGAGACCGTCGTGATGCTGACGGTAAATGATACGCCCAGCGATCGGCGCTCGATTCGTATGAACGTCGAAAATTGACAGGAAAATTCCTACGCGCCGCGTTTTCGTTTTTAGAACTTCCTTCTCATCGAGTTCAACGATGTCGCTGACTCTGCCATCGGCCGGAGCAACAATCAGATTCGGATCCGCCGGCACGCGACGATTCGGGTCTCGAAAAAAAGCGATAGTGAACAGAAAAAGCGCCAGAAAAACGAGCGACAACCACACCGAAAAGAACGAGGCCGCAATGCCCACAGCTGCCAGAATTAGAAGAATCCAACGTGCTTCTAAAAGGGTTTGCGAGCGCATCAGGGACCGCATTTTCCTGGTTCAAAATCGGATGGTCAAGTAGTGAGAAAAAAGCTGCCGAAACCAGTGGTTGTGGCTCCTTTTGGCGGACACAATATCTTGAGCTTAGCCCTGCCCGTTCACCCAATCCCTAGCGCAAGCAATGCCGCATTACCCACGAGATATTAGTTGTTTATCGGGACATTTCGGATATCATCTTACGAGGGTCCTTCCGGCCTTAATCTATGCTAAAAACTCAAGAAGAAATTCCGGTCGAAAAATCATCTGGCCGGGGATCGACGGGAATCGGTGCGGCACAAAAATATGACGCCGCACAAATCGACAAATTGGAGGGTCTTGAGGCAGTTCGAAAACGCCCTGGAATGTTCATCGGCGACCCTGACGAGAGGGGTCTGCACCATTTGGTTTTCGAGGTGCTGGATAATTCGATCGATGAACATCTCGCTGGCTTTTGCACAAAAATAGAAGTGACCGTCCACGTCGACGGATCGCTTTCGGTGCGTGATAACGGGCGCGGAATTCCCGTAGATATTCATCCCAAATGGAAAATGCCGGCGATCGAGCTGGTGCTCACCAATCTGCACGCTGGAGGAAAATTTGGGCAAGGCGCCTACAAATATTCCGGCGGCTTGCACGGCGTAGGCGCAAAATGCACAAACGCGCTTTCGGAATGGTTCAAGGTGGAAGTCTCTCGCGATGGCAAGGTCTATCACATGGCTTTTGCCAAGGGCAAGACGACCGACAAACTCACTGTCATCGGCGAGGTTAAAAACAAAAAGACAACCGGGACGCTGATCACTTTTCTTCCCGATCCGACAATCTTCACAATCACGACGGAGTTTAAGTTCGAGCGTCTGGCAACGCGTTTGCGCGAACTGGCATTTCTCAATCCTGGTCTGGAAATCACTCTGACCGACGAACGAACGGACCCTGCGAAGAAAGAAAAGTTTTTCTACAAACACGGCATCGAAGAATTCGTAAAGCAGCTCGGTGAAAACAAACAGGTCCTGCATCCGAAGCCGATTGTGATCTCTCGACAACGCGATGAAGTCTTTGTCGATGTTGTGCTGCAGTATAACGACAGCTACAACGATCAGATTTTGCCTTTTGCCAATTCAATCCCGAATCCGGACGGGGGCACACACCTGACTGGCTTCCGCACCGCGCTAACCAAGGCGGTCAATCAGTACGCTAAATCAAACAGCCTCCTCAAGGAGAAGGACCCTTCGCTATCCGGAGACGACGTCCGGGAAGGATTGATTTGTGTCCTCAGCGTCAAGCTGCCTAATCCGCGCTTCGAATCGCAGACCAAGGTGAAGCTGGTCAACACGGAGATCGACGGGATTGTAAACTCCGTTGTGTACGACGGGCTAATGACCTATTTCGATAAGAACCCGCCAGTCGCACGACGGATCTTCGACAAAGTTCTCACCGCAGCGCGAGCACGGGAAGCAGCTCGAAAAGCCAGGGAAACAATCCGCAAAGGCGCCCTTACCGGCGGCGGATTGCCGGGGAAATTGGCTGATTGCTCCGAGCGCGATCCTGAATTGACGGAGCTTTACATCGTCGAAGGCGATTCGGCGGGCGGCTCCGCCAAACAGGGACGGGACCGACGTTATCAAGCCATTCTGCCTATCCGCGGAAAATTGATAAACGTCGAAAAAGCACGCGAAGATCAGTTCCTCAAGAACAACGAAATCCAATCCATGATTACTGCGATCGGCACCGGGATCGGCAAATCAAAAGAGGACAGCAACGGCAAAGACGAAGGTCGTTTCGATATCACCAAGCTGCGCTACGGCCGGATCATTATCATGACAGACGCAGACGTCGATGGATCGCACATTCGCACTCTATTGCTTACTTTCTTCTTCCGACAGATGACCGAGCTGGTGCGTGCGGGCAAGATTTATATCGCGCAACCACCCCTTTACCAAATCAAGCGAAAAAAACGTGAAGAATATGTCGATGACGATGCCCGGTTAAATAAGATACTCATTTCGCTCGGCGCAGAAGACGTACGATTGAGAAACCTGGCCGACGATAAAGAAATCCCGGCGACACAACTGAAGGATATTCTCGAATCACTGGAGAAACTTGCAAAGTTAAGCGAAGCGGTGCGCCGCCACGGCGGTGATTTCGAAACTTATCTTGCTCAACGAAACTCGAAGTCGGGCAAACTTCCAACGTATCTGGTCAAAGTGCGCGAAGGAAACGAGGAGACGGTGTATTATTTTCACGACGAAAAAGCAGTTCGCAAATTTCATCAGGAAAATCTCGACCTGAATTTGTTCGACACTGAGCTTGGTCAGGAATTGCTGCCGCTGGGCGAAGCCCCAGCGCGTACAGAGGGGAGCCGCAGACGCGGCAGACTCGTTGAGCTGCATGAATCGGCTGCGATCGAAAAAATCATAGCGGAGTTGGCCCGCAAAGGTCTGAAAGTTGCCCATTACGCGACCAGCGACCAGCCGATCTTTGAGCTGATCGAAGGCGAAGGCGAAAAAGCGGTTTCGCATCCGCTGTTTTCAATTCCGGAAATTCTTGAGAAGATTTTGGGGATCGGCCGGCGCGGAGTGCAGATCAAGCGTTTCAAAGGTCTCGGTGAAATGAACGCCAAGGAGTTGTTCGAGACCACGATGAATCCCGAGAAACGCAAACTCCTGAAGGTCGACCTGAACGACGATAACGCCGTCGATGCCGATAAAATGTTCACAATCCTGATGGGTGATGTCGTTGAGCCGCGTCGGCAATTCATCGAAGATAACGCGCTGAATGTGCGCAATCTCGACGTATAAATTCCAAGATGGGAGGCCTGTTTCACAAACTACGCCATCCGCGACGCTGTTACGTTGTCTGCACAATTCCGCGTTCGGGTAGTAATCTGTTGACGGATGGCTTGCGCGCCACGCGTCAAGCCGGCATGCCGAAGCAATTCTTTCTCCCAAAGTCTGAAGCCCGCTACGGTGCCGAGTTGGGAGTGGATCCAGATGTTGATTATCCGGGTTACGTGCGCGGCATCGTTAATACGAAAAGGACTCGCAATGAAGTTTTCGGTTTCAAACTAATGAGCTGGTACCTGGACGATTTCCTCGCCCGCCTGCGAGATACTCGCGCTTTTGGCGACGCCGCGACGAATGAGCTCACAATGTTGCGAAACGCCTTCCCGCGCCTTCGCTTTGTGCACATCGTCCGACGCCATAAATTGCGACAAGCATTATCCACCGCGCGCGCGCTTCAAACCGGCCTTTGGAAAGTGCAGGAGGGAAAGACCGCGTTACGAGAACCGCAATTCGACGCGGAGTTGATCGAGCAATCTTTAAGAGAAGCCGAGCGACAGGAAGACATCTGGTACAAATTTTTTCAGCGAAACAGCATTGCTGCTTTTCAGGTCGAGTACGAAGAACTGTGCCGGGATTATGAGGAAACCATCCGCGGTGTGCTGGATTTCTTAAGAATTTCGCTGCCGCGCGGCGCTCGGATTGGACCCCCCGTTACCATCAGACAGGCTGACGAAATTTCGCGAATCTGGGAAGAGCGCTTCCTTAGTGAGCGTCCTTCCACGTACGTGCCAGCGCACGGGTAAATCCAAACACCATGTTGAACCCACACGAGAAAGTTGAACCGATAAATGTAGCCGAGGAAGTATCGAGGTCCTTCCTCGACTACTCGATGTCGGTCATTGTTTCACGCGCGTTGCCAGACGCGCGTGACGGACTCAAACCATCGCAGCGCAGGATTCTTTATGCGATGCATGATCTTTCTCTGTTTCCGGGGCGACAGCATCGCAAGTGCGCGAAGATTTGCGGTGATACCAGCGGAAATTATCACCCGCACGGCGAAGCGGTGATTTATCCCACGCTCGTCCACATGGCCCAGCCGTGGGCCATGCGTGAAACACTCGTCGACGGCCAGGGTAACTTCGGCTCCATCGAAGGCGATCCACCGGCGGCGATGCGTTACACCGAGGCGCGCATGACCCATCTCGGCGCCGGGCTGATGACCGACATGGATAAGGACACCGTCGATTTCATTCCAAATTACGACGAAACACGCACCGAGCCGACGGTTTTCCCAGCTGCCTTTCCAAATTTGCTTGTTAACGGCGGAACCGGCATCGCCGTGGGCATGGCGACCAATATTCCGCCGCACAATCTCAGCGAAGTGATCGACGGAATTTGTGCGCAAATCGACGATCCCGAAATCACGTTCGATGAACTGATGAAACACGTGAAAGGGCCGGACTTTCCCACCGGCTGTGTGATCTGTGGGACGGCTGGAATTCGCCAGTACCTGGAGAAGGGTCGCAGTAGCTTCAAAGTCCGCGGCAAAGCCGGCGTCGAGGAGCTCAAGGGCGGGCGGGAACAGATCGTGGTCACCCAGATTCCATACGGAGTGAACCGCGCGACGCTGGTCGAGCGAATCGCGCAGTTGGTGAACGAAAAGGTGCTTACCGACATCAGTTACGTCGGCGATCAATCGGACGAGAACACGCGCATCGTGATCGAACTCAAGCGTGACGCCAATCCGAAAGTCATCATCAACAATCTCTACAAACATACCGCCCTCGAGAGCTCGTTCGCTGCAATCATGCTGGCTATTGACGGTGGTCGGCCGAAGCTTCTTTCCCTCAAGGAAGCGAATGCCTGCTACATCGAGCACCGTCGCGAAGTTGTGCTGCGCCGCACCCGTTTTGAGTTGCGTAAAGCGGAGGAGCGCGCCGAAACACTCGAGGGTTATCTTATCGCGCTCGCTAATCTCGATGAATTTCTTCGCATCATTCGCGGATCGGCCAGTCGCGATGAGGCGCGAGTCAAGCTATTAGCCTTCGAATTCACTAAACGTCAGGTTGAGCAGATCGGCATATTGATTCGCAGTGAGGCCCGCCTGACAAATGGCCGCTACGCCTTCAGCGAGCACCAGGCTGACGAAATTCTTAATCTTCGCCTCTATCAGCTCACAGGGCTCGAGCGCGAAAAGATCGACAAGGAATACAAGGAACTACTCGAATCGATCAAAGATCTTCGTGACATTCTGGCTAAAGAGCAGCGTGTCTTTACGATCATCAAAAAAGAGCTCCGTGAAATTCGCGACAAATACGGTTCGCCACGCCTGACGGAGATCGCCCCCGATGAAGCCGAGATCAACATGGAAGATCTCATCGTGAACGAGGGTTGCATCATCAGCATTACCCATGGCGGTTTTATCAAGCGTACCGCGGTGAGCGCGTTTCGTGCGCAGCGCCGTGGCGGCAAAGGCGTGATCGGCATGCAAACGCGCGAAGGCGCCACTGAAGAAGAGGCAGGCGACTTCGTGGAGCATCTTTTCACCGCAACCACGCACGATTACCTGATGTTCTTTACCGCAGCGGGACGCGCGTATGTGGAAAAAGTTTACGAGATTCCCGAGATGGGCCGCGCCGCCAAGGGACGCTCCATTGCGAATATTCTCGAGCTCAAGCCCGATGAAAAAATCGCAGCCACGATCCGTATTCAATCCAAAAAATCCGGCACGGGACCGAGCGCTGTCGATCAAACCTGGGACGAAAATCTGCACATCGTGTTCGCAACCCAGTCCGGCATCGTCAAGAAGTCGAACCTCTCCGATTACGCGAATGTCCGCCGCGGCGGAATTATTGCCATCCAGATCGAGCAAGGCGATCGGTTAATTGATGCGAAGCTAACGAATGGCAACAACGAAATCGTGCTGATCACCAAGGATGGAATGAGCCTGCGATTTCACGAGGAACAACTGCGCGATCAAGGCCGTAACACAGTCGGCGTTTGGGGAATTCGCCCCGAGAAGGGCGATCACGTGGTCGCCATCGCGATCGTCGATCCAAACGCCATGCTGCTGGTTGCCGGCGAAAATGGAATCGGTAAACGCACTCCGTTTGATGATTACCGACGGCAATCGCGCGGCGGCAAAGGCATCATTACCATGAAAACCGGTGAGAAAACCGGCGACGTCGTTGGCGCGCTCACCGTCCGTGACACTGATGAGATCATGCTCATCACCAACAAGGGCCAGATGGTGCGCACGCGGGTCAAAGAAATTCGCGAAACCGGTCGAAACACGATGGGCGTAAAATTGATGGATCTCCGCAACGGCGAAAAACTTCAGGCGATCGCGCCCGTGGTCAGCCAAGCGGAAGAGGAAGCGCAAACCGCGGAAGTGCCAGCGGAAAAGCCATAGCCAACAATTGGCGGCGATTTCAAAACGGCCGGGCGCCCTTGGCGTTAATGTTCACCTCTGAAGACGCCAGATCATGTTGAGCTGAGGGCGTCGCCAGAGAAATCCGACTCAGGCCCCAACCAGCGCGCGCCCTGGCCCTAACACAAACCAAGGTTCTCGCCGATTAGTAGCCACCACCCATGTGCGTGGTTGTTGTCGTTGTTTGCGACGTCGGTGGCGGCACCGGTGTTGTGACCGTAGTCTGACGCGTTGTGGTAGTAGTTGCCTCAGGCTCACTGGCGCAAGACACCAGCATCAAGACGAAAACAGAAAGCGCCGAACCAAGTATAATTGCTTTTTTCATAGCATGAATTGTTTCTTCAAAAGACGATTCGTCGCAGGTCGCATCGCCAGACGTATTTAGGGCGAAGAATTCTTCTTTTTTGGAGGTCATAAACAGAATACTGTCTCCAGTGTGCATGTTGCAGGGCGGGTTTTGATTCTTCTCTTTGCAGTCGTCCTAACGTCGCTGCATCGCGAATCGCCGCTTCCGCCGGTTGGCCTCCAAAATACATCGTCCAGGGTGATGTTAATCCGGCTCGATCTTTGCGCGCTGCTTCTTTAGTTGGGCGCGTTTCCGTTTTGATTCCAGAATTTTCTTTTTGAGCGCAACTGGTCGCGGCGATTTTCTTCGCCGCTCTCTTTCGCGCTTCGCGATTTCAGCCGCGCGCTGTTCTACTCGAGCGCTCTCGATCGCATCCAGTAATCGTTCTCGCGCGAGGTTGCGGTTCACCGCTTGCGAGCGCGAATCCTGCACTGTCACGCTAACCCCGCTCGGCCGATGACGCAGCGTTACAGCAGTTGCGACTTTGTTTACGTTTTGACCGCCCGGCCCGCTGGATCGCGCAAAGGTTTCCTCAAGATCGACATCGCGAATGCCAAGTCGGTGCATTCGCTCCCGAAATGAGTTCATGCGTTATGCATTTCTGTAGCGGCGCTCTCTGAGCGACAATTATTTTGGATCGGCGGTCCGAGACCGCCGCTACAGTCACTGCTCCGTCGTAACTTCCGGAATATTTTGGCGTCCATAGCGAAGAACGTGCGCCATCCAGATCAATTCATTCAGGAACTTGTCGAGGCGTCGCACGTAACTTTGATCGAGCAAATTTCCATGCTCATCGAAAAGCTTTTCTACGTTTCCAAAATTCACGTCCCAAAAGATCGTTACCAGACCGAGCTCGCGCATGACTGGTAGTAACCCCTCAATCACGCGCGCGCCGCCAAACCCCCCCACCGAAACCCCGCAGATCCCGACGGCTTTGTGAATGTACTCCTCGAGATTCATATCGAGGGCGTGCTTCAGAAGGCCGGGGTAACCATGATTGTATTCCGGAGTGACTATGATGAGTCCCATCGCAACGCTTGATAGTCGCCGAGAATTTTGGGTCCTTCATCTGCTCGCCTGCATCGTCCAGTTTCATAGGAAGCTTGCACACGTCGATCAGCTCGGTCTCGACGCCGGCACGTTTCGTTGTTTGCTCCAAAACAAACCGGGCAACGTTCTCGCTTTGCCTCCCGCGACGAGCGGTTCCCAGAATAATTGGAATAAAAAGCGCGCGTTCCATTTCCGGATCGTAATTGGTAACTGGTAATTCGTGAATCGTTTTCCGATCTAACGATTCTCCAGGAAACGAATTGCCGATGGCCGGACTCGAACCGGCACGGGCCTTTTACGGCCCAACGGATTTTAAGTCCGTTGCGTCTGCCATTTCGCCACAACGGCGTTGGGTTCGCAGGAGTGTAAGCTTGTTTGAGATCGGCGAAAATGAATTTCACAGTTGCTGAGGTGCATCGCGGCCGTGGAAAACGCCTTGTTATGCGCACGACTCGGCTTGCCTCGCGAGGTTGAGCAGGAGAT
>JBKPOB010000180.1:0-11539 GCA_046732875.1 Verrucomicrobiota bacterium
AAACAAAAACTCAAGTTCGTCCCGGTTGAAAATGTGGATGAAGTTCTGGCCGCAGCGTTGGAGAAAAACGGCGCCGCGCCGACTTCAAAAAGCAAATCGACCTGATCGTCGGGCCTTGGGGATAGTCTCGAGACGGAGATAAGCCACGGCAGGATGTCGTGGCAAACACACTGGACTTATTTCGCAACGGGGCCGTTGGCTTCATCGAGTGTTTGGTCCTTCAAACGAGCAGTCGGGCGAGGTGCCGGACTTGGGCGCGGTCTCGGTGTCGGTGTGCACCTCCCGGTGCATGGTGTGGAGGTTGGAGTCGGTCCGATTGTAATGTATTGGGTCACAAATACACGCGCCTCGGTGTCGAGCGAGCCAACGGAAGTCAGGTTTGTCCGATCCGCCTCATATGGAAAGCAAAATGGCGGGAACTAATCGCAGAAACTCTAAGAAAGGATGAGGCGCGCAAGAGCAAACGTCTTTCTAGAGAAGCATCTCTTCGTCGAACTGAGACACTGGTCTCCGCGCAATTGGGATTACGATGCCGGCTATTTCCATTCCCAGTATTCGGAGTGTGTGTTGCCCTCCGCGTCTACCTCGTATTCGAATAACACCGCCACCTTGTTCAACCGCGACCAACGTGGGGGCATAGTTTGATAATATATGGCACCGCGATAGCTCGCGGTCCCGTCTTTCTTTGTGACGCCGACGCCATGGCCTGTCCACGTACCGATTTTGCCGTCCGTTCCTGTCGTTACTCCTCGCCCTTCTCCGTAGAGTGTCCCGTCCGGTCGGGCAATTGTCCAATATGTGCCCGTCTCTTTGAAGTCTACTCCGAGCAACGCTCCGTTCCCCTGAACGACGTTTCCATTTTTGGATGTCCACCGTCGATCAACAACACGCGCTGGGAATTAATCTTGCCCGACATTTCACCAATCTTTTCGCCCAGCATAAGTTTCCTCCTGTTAAGTTCTTGAATTCTTTGGACTCGACTTCGCAGACAGTAGCGACAAAATGTTGGAGGCGTCTACCAACCTCGCTATGGCGTTCTATGGCGCGATTAGGCTCCAGCCGGCGGGAAGAGTCGGGCCGCTTGCGAAGCTGATGTAAACATTGTTGTTGAGGTAATATATCGCTGATTGACGAGTGCGGGCGTTGTAAAGCACGTAGTCCGGGTAGCCGTCGCCGTTAAAATCAGCGCTAGCCACCAATGCCCAGCCACTGGGAATGGTCGGCCCCAAAGCGGCTCCTATAACTGTTCGCCCCGACAAATACCCAAGTAGTGTTTGGCCAGTACCAGAATTGAACAAGGCATAATCTGGATGGCCGTCGCGATTGAAATCCGCTACACCTATCAAGACCCACCCGGGCGGAAGAGTTGGACCGAAACCGCCGCCGGCGTAAACGTTATTGTTGAGATAATATATCGCCGTTTGCCCGGTGCCGGTGTTGTAAAGCACATAATCTGGATAGCTATCGCTGTTAAAGTCGCCCGTAGCTACCAAATCCCAGCCATTGGGAATGGTAGGTCCATAAGCAGCTCCGATAATCGTTGGTCCGGATAAATACCCAATTATGGTCTGATCGGTAAGTGTGACGAACAAGGCATAATCTGGATGGCTGTCACGATTAAAATCCGCCACACCCCTCAGCCCCCAGCCAACCGGAAGGGTCGGGCCATAGGCGGCGCCTACGACGATATTATTATTCAGATACGCTAGGACGGTTTGATTCGTGATGGCGCTTTGAACCACAAAGTCCGGGTGGCCGTCGCCGTTAAAGTCGGCCACTGCCGCCCTGCCTGTTGGCGGTGAAACCCGAACGTAATAGATATCTTCTTCGCCATTGAATGTGGCTGCATATGCCACGTTCGACCGGGAATTATCGGAGACCAGTGTGATGTAATCGCCGATCTTGTTCTGACTCGGATAGCCGAGGAACGGGTTAAACGAATTGCTCACTGCTACGTTCGGAGACCAGGTATTTCCGCCATCCAGGCTGGACGAATAGAACAGCTGCGAGTTGGTATTGTTCGCAGCGTTGCGCGTGTCCAGCCAGACTGCATCGATTCGGCCATTAGGTGCCACCGAAAGCGTACCAAACCAGTGCCACTTCGCGTGGTTAATAGGATCGTCGTTGATCCGGCGAGGTGCGCTGAATGTTTGTCCGCCGTTTGTGCTGCGCGCGAACATCACATCGCTTCCATTATTGAACCCGCTGGGCTGGACGCTGGCCAGCATGTAAACATTGTTATTTGTGCTGGTGCCGGAACGATCTACAGCGAGGAATATCTGACCGACCAGTCCATCTGGGTTTATCGGCTCGCCAAAAACTATGTGTCCTCCCAGGTTAACCGGCGTGCTTTGGTCGAAACTTGGGGTGACGTTCCCGTATCTGGCGTTGCTCGAGCGAATGCACCAAATCTGGCCGGTTACGTCGTTAAAGCCGCCAATAAAGAGTCTACCGCCAGTGTCCACGTCCAGCGTCCCCCATATTGGAGAGTGAGGAATAAAGATTGGATTCATCCAGGTCAATCCGCCATCGGTCGAACGGCTGAATTGTCTTCCGCTATAATTATTTCCGTCAGTGCTCCAGGCCTGGTACTGGAACCCGTGCCCGATGCCATTGGTGTTATCTATGGTGAACCACTGCTTGTCGCCGCCCGTGGCACCGCCGACCGCCTGCAGGCGCGTCCAGGATTGGCCGCGGTTTAGCGAGCGCCACATATCGTCAAAAAATGTTGTTAGGAGACTTAGGTAAAAAAATGCGCCGCTACTGCTGGAGTTCAGCACCGGATCGCTTCGGAAGACGTTGCTCTGCAGAACGCCGGGAAACCTCCACGACGTGCCTCCATTGGCTGTATATGCGTAGCCTGCCTGTCGGAAGTTTGAAAAGACGCTGTCGAACTGCCTCCAACCCATTGCCATCCTGTTGCGGTTTGTCGGGTCAACGCAAATCGACGGCTCGTTCGCAGCGTCGTGCAGAATATTGTTGCCATTCGAATCGACGTTCACCTGGTAACTCGTGAATGCGCCGTGCTGCGAGACCATTTGTGGTGAAGTTTCTATTCT
The DNA here is from genome assembly GCA_046732875.1 of Verrucomicrobiota bacterium. GTDB lineage: Bacteria > Verrucomicrobiota > Verrucomicrobiia > Chthoniobacterales > UBA10450 > Udaeobacter. Next base: position 3,060 of record JBKPOB010000180.1, read on the forward strand.
GAAGACGTAGGGAGCCGGCGGATTATCGTATTTTTCGAGAGGCTCCGTCGGGACCGGCTTTGGCGGCCGTGTCTGGCCGAAGGCGGAGGCGACTGCGCAGAGAAGAATGAGACAGGTGCGAAGGTTCGCCTGGGACATCGCCTCACAATCATAACTCCACTCGCGTTTAAGAGCGATAGAGAAAATGGAGATAACACGGCGGTGTCCCCGGATTTTGTCTCGACCAATCGTCAGCTCTTAGCTGGTCGCGTCACGCGAGGGTCGTTCACGTGATCGCCACGGAAATGTCACCGTTCTTTTGCGAGGCCGTCATCTGTTTGTAACGCCCGGCTGCAATCGTGCGTGCAGCGATTTGCTACCGATCGGTTAGGTTGCGCCAGAGACAGACCCAGAGCCGGGGCCTCGAGACAGAGCTTCTTCGAGGCGCCAGTCGCTTTTTGCTGGTCTAGGGAGCGCAGGCGCCCTCGCGTGCCCGTTTCGGCGCCCTCGCCGAAACACACTATGGTGATTGCGCGCCAAGCGCGGAGTTCGAAAAAGTTCGCGATCGCGATTGCGCAATTGCCAGCACGGGAGGCGCGTGCGCCCCCAGAATGTGCCCATGCGCAAAGCGCAGTCACCACGCTTCGGTGTTCGCTCGTTGCTCGATTTGTTCGAGACTCGGGTCGGCGCTGCTAATCCAGTCACGCGCTTCGTTGATTTGTTCAGGATTCACTGGAATTGCGCGTGGAATCGGCTGCGGGATCGGCTCGGCGCGCGCGACCATCTGGCCTTCATACTTCACCGGTTTCGCGCGTTTGATTGGAAATTTCCAGTGATGCCCGAATCTGTAGAGCGCGTAAAACATGGTCTTAGCTTCAACGGCGCTCACGCCGCTGCAACGCATGGCGTAGTAGAACATGCGGTCGCAATCCTGCCAGGGCCGCTTCTTTTCCCCGTAGGCGACGTCGTGCAACACGGAAGCATTCCGATATTTTCCTTCGAACGGCCCGCCCATGATCGACCAGAGATAACGAGGAATAGATGCACCATCGACTTGTGATCCGATCGGGGCGACCCAAACGAAGCCATTCGGATCTGTATAACGCAACTCAGTTAACAGCGTCATTGTTCGCCCATCTCGATTCCATTTGGTCACTGGCTCGCCATTGAAAAAGCCCCATTTGGTTGCCCCTGGAACGGCTTGATCCGTTCCTGCTGCCTCTTTATCCGATGCGCATGCGGTAAAGACGGCAACGAAAAACACAAATGACTGAATGATTTTTCTGTTTTCCATGTGAGATCAAAACGTTTAGCGCTCAACGCTCAAGATTCAACCCTCATGTGGCGCTTCGTGTCGATCTCCCGGCGAATGTTGTTGGGCGTTTCTGTGAAACGCCGTCGCTGGCGTCTGACACAGACGCCCTACAATGGCGCGGTGCCGAATCTAACGTACGGTTTGCGTGACTCCTTCGTCTCTGACGAGTTCGTGTTCTGGCGCTTTAGTTGAAGGGGTGATGGGTTCGCCTTCGGTTTGTTTTCGGTACGGCTGGAGATAAAACATCATGAATACGCCGATCACCACAAGCAACGAACCAATCCATTTCAATAGCCAGCCGGGATCGCGCAAAATCTGTACAGTGCTTTGTCCGAGGTTTTCCGGATTCCAGGACGCCTGAGAAATTTTGTAAGTGAGTCCCGTCCATGTGTGCCAGCAATTGCCCGGATAACTGAATGGATGATTCATCCAGCATGAGCCTGTGGCTGTCTCGCCGTCGGCAGTAACAATCTGCAGGGTACTTTTGAATCCCGCAGGGCTGTCACTGCCTTCATTGCGTTTTACTTCGAAGTTCAGCAGTTCCAATCCGATTGGAAGCGACACTGTTTTCCAGCCGTAGGCAACCATAGTCGGAGTTGGTAAAGTGGGAATCGCAATCTGCCAACCAGCTGGAGCCCATCGCTCAAATGTTTCGCCATTTTGCTGAATGCGGACGCGCACGCCATCTGGCAAATCTTTGCTCGCCGTTGCGATTTCGGAATCAACCGGGTTGAAATCCATCGAGCTCGCCGCGTGTGATATCTTCTTATCAATCGTTAGTTGCCAATCAGCCCAACCGGTCGGCAGTGGCTTCTCCAACTCAATCTTGCCACTCGATTTGCCATTCTTTCGCGAAGAAAGCTCGTAACTGATCGTGCCATCGTCACCGCTAAACAGCGTTAGATGATTCGGCGTTTCTTCGCCGAGGCCAGGCATCGATGGTGGGCCTCCGGTCGTAGTGAGATCTTTATTACTTCCATGTGGTGGATTTGTTTCGGGTTCGCTGGCGGGGACACCCTTACCTCGGATTGTCACAAGTACGGCGGGATTGTTTGGCTGATCGCTCACGGAATTGGGTTTGCCATTCTCGATTCGAAAATCAGCCCAGTACTCGTCGATTTTGAGCGCGAACGGCGTACCGGCGATTGCGATGTCGTGACCGAGATTTTCTGCAACGTCGAAACTGGCTTCTTTTTCGCCTAGGGAAACAAGAACCCGTCCCTTGTTGCCGTTCTGGGGTTGTTCCAGGCGCACTTTCGCCCCCGTGCTTCCGCCTTTGCGAACACGACCAATCTGTTCCTCGGGCGCTTTGCTAAAGGCGAAAATCGATTCCTCAATGTCGACTTCCGAATTCCGTGGTGGCAGCGGTGCCGGCTGCGTCGCAGGCGACACGCCTGCCTCTACAGTATTTGTGCTCGGCGCCGTGCCGCGTCTGAGCTCGATGTTTGCCAGACCCATCGAAAAATTTCCGTTCTGCGGATCGTCGGCCAGCAGCCAACCATCGAGATGTTGGTTCATCATCGCGGTGGCAAGGGTGAAATGCAGCGCGGGCGCGCCGCCGTCGTTCAGTGGCTTTGGGTTGAGCTTTGCTTCAATCGTCGGGGCGTAATCAATAATCCTCAAATGCGCGCCGCTCGCGAGCAGGCCAAGATCGCGTGGACGCTGTGGCGTCGGCGGATGATGCAGAAATTCGGCGGGATAGCCTTTTACGATTCCATCGACATCGTGGACGCGTAGTTGGCGTTCGTTAACCAGGAGCCGATTTGTTGCCGGTTCGCCTTTGAAAAGGGTGATCGTTCCTTCGATTCCCCAGATTCTGCCGATGAGCGATCCGATCAGCAGCGTGATGATACCAAGATGTGTGATGAGAAACGCGAGATGATGTTTGCGCCAGGGCCAACGAGAGAGCGCGGAACAGGCAAGATTTGCCCCGAGCAAAACAAGCCAGAGATTGAACCACGGCGCTCCGTAAACGTAGGCGCGCGCAACCTTCGCATCGAAACTCGATTCGTAGAGCGTCCCAGCGATAGCGGCGACAATGATCACCGCAAGCAAGACGACCGCGAGTTTAAGCGAAGCGAAAAATTCGAAGATCGGATTACGCTGCCAACTGGGCTGTCCCGATGAATTCGATCTTGCCATGTGAAGATCGACACATTCCGCGAGGTGCGGGCGCGCTTCAACTCTCGGTCACTTCGGTCCGCGTAGCAGTCACCTTGACCGTCATCGTGCGACTCCCTAACATCGCCAATGCCAAATGAGTCTTTCGATAAGGTTCAGGTTGATGGGGCGCAAATTGCTTATCGCAGAATTGGAACTGGGCGACCGCTCGTCGTCCTGAACGGCTTCGCTGCGACAAGTGCGGATTGGGATCCTTCGTTTATCGACAGACTCGCTTCTTCCAACGAGCTCATCCTCATCGACAATCGCGGGATTGGCTGCTCCACGGACAACGGACGGCCATTTCATATAGCCCAACTCGCTGATGACGTGCTGCGAGTAATGAAAGCGCTCAGCATCGAGCGCCCAAGCTTGCTGGGATGGTCGATGGGTGGTTTCATCGCCCAGGCTCTCGCCTTGCAGCGGCCGGGGCGTATTAACAAACTCATCTTATTATCGACAGCTCCAGGAGGAGCCGACGCAGATCGCGCCTCGGCTGCGGTGTGGTCACGACTAATCGATATGTCAGGAACGCCTCATGAGCAGGCGCGTCGTTTACTGTCATTACTTTTTCCCAGTGACATCGCCGAATCTGTTTATCGCGAATTCGGCGATGTCGTAGCAGCGGCGCGTGCGCAGTTGTCTCCCGATCTCGTTAATCGTCAGGCCGCGGCGATTGACGCGTGGCACAAAACTGGCATCGCGAACCAACTGCGAGAGTTAAACGCACCCGTGTTAATTGCCGCTGGCACGGCCGACGTTGTGGTTCCGCCGTCAAATGCGTTGAGACTGGTTAACGCTATTCCTGGCGCCTGGCTGGCTCAGTTCAACGGCGGTGGCCACGCCTTCATGGCCCAGTATCCGCGTCCGCTCGCGGATCTCATCAATAGCTTTCTCAAGCTTGCGTGAAGCGTTCGCCGCCGGTCTGCCGCAACGCTCAACGCGTCCAGGCTTTCCAGCGTTTGCGGATCGGCTTTGCGTAGCGGTCTACGTCGATCTTTTTCAGTCGTTTCACGCCATCTTTCACCGCTTCGGCAGAGCTTTCATATTTTTCCCTGGCTGATTTAAACAACGGCCAGAGAAAAGGGAGGGAGAGGACGCCCCAGTTAATATCCCCCAACGGCGACTTCACCTCGATTTCTGCCTTTCGCTCGCTGGCAGACGCGAAGCGGATCGCCAACCCAATTGCGATTCCGAGCCCCAGCGCGCCAAGGATGGTCGGCACGGGATTTTCGCGTACGAAATATTCAGTACGCTCCCGCGCACGGCTGGCTTTCTCCTTTGTCTCATCCCACGTCTGGCTCACAGCCGCGGAAAATTTGCTTGTTGGTTGACGAAACTGCTCACGCCCACCCGGGCCAATTTGTTCTTCGCCCGGCTGAACCGACGTCGGCAGCGGTTCGCCCCCCGTAAGATTGTTTTCGTTCGGATTAATCATACAAAATAGTATCGTAACTGATGTTCCGGTTGCGTTTCTCGGATTCTGTAGCCGTTTCGCTGCTTGCCGCGTCGGAGCCGCGCGAAGGTGGGCGCGAAACACAGTCCTGATGTTCCATGGAACCCACGTCCCGCGCTTCCCACTGGAAAGCGGCTACAGCAACGGACGATACGCATCATAAATATCATCGCCCCAAAGCACGAAAATCACTTTGTCGATGCGGTCTTCGGTCGCGAGAAAATCGCGGGTGGTTTTTATGGCGATCTGTGCTGCTTCTGGAATTGGATAGCCATATGCGCCGCAGCTGATCGCCGGGAAAGCAATCGTCTTGATTCCATTTTCAACCGCCAGTTGCAATGAATTTCGATAGCAGTTCGCCAGAGTCTCGGCCTCATGATGTTTTCCTCCTCCTCTCCAAACTGGACCGACTGTGTGAATGACAAATCGCGCGGGCAGCCGATAGCCACGAGTGATTTTCGCTTCACCGGGCCGACAGCCGCTTAGGGTCCGGCATTCTGCAACCAGCTCAGGACCAGCGCCTCGATGAATTGCGCCATCGACTCCTCCGCCGCCGAGAAGTGACGTATTGGCCGCGTTAACGATCGCATCAACATCGAGTTTTGTGATATCGCCGCGGATGATTTCGATTTGGCTAGCGGGATTCATCATGGTGCCAGCCGCTCGATCAGCCAACTGCCATCGGCTTGTCGGGTGTAACGAAAACGATCGTGAAGTCGATTCGGGCGACCCTGCCAGAATTCAATAACGTTCGGCTTCACTCGGTACCCGCCCCAGTGCGGTGGCAACGGAATGTGCTTGTCACCGAAGCGTTCGGTCATTTCCGCCATGCGCGCATCCAGCACACGACGCCCATCAAGAACCTGGCTCTGACGTGAAGCCCAGGCGCTCAGCTGGCTGCCCATGGGGCGGGAATGAAAATAGATTTGCGATTCTTCGCGAGAAGTTCTTTCTGCTTTCCCGCTAATCCGAATTTGTCGGTCAAGTTCGATCCAGTAGAATGCCAGCGCCGCGTACGGGTTAGCATCGAGCTGCTTTCCTTTTTCACTCTCGTAGTTGGTAAAAAAGACGAACCCGTCCTGGTCAAAGCCCTTCAAGAGAACGATGCGCACGGATGGCCTGCCGTCGGCCCCAGCGGTGGCCAGGCTCATTGCATTGACGTCCCGAATCCCGGCTTCAATCGCCGCCGTGAACCAATTTCCAAATTGTTTGATCGGGTCGCGGTCGAGGTCGCTCCGGCGCAGCCCTCTTGCCGCATGTTCGTAGCGCGAAGCGGCAGGATCACGTGGTGTTTCCATTTGTCAGAAGAACAACTCCGAAAGTGATGCCCAGTCAATTCGAGAAGAATCATCTACGCAGAAAACGCGCGTTAAAGGACGAACGCTGCCGTTGCGCGCGCTACCCAGACGAAACCACGCTCGCGCGGGGCGGCGTCGCCGTTTCACGCAGCTTGTCGATGACTTTTGGAACGACTTCAATGGCGCGGTCGATTTCCGCGTCGGTATTCAATCGGCCGAAGGAAAAGCGCAGACTGCGTCGCGCCCCATCGGCGCTCGGATTCATTGCTCGCAGCACATGCGAGGCTTCCTGTGAACCGGTTCGGCAAGCCGAACCGGCGGAGCAACAAATCCCTTGTCGATCCAACAAGAGAAGCGCGGACGAGGATTCGATACCTTCAAATGAAAGACTCGACGTGTTTGAGAGCCGCGCGGCATCCGCACCATTCACGGAGACGCCGCCAATTGTTTCGAGCATCGATTTCTCAAATCGATCCCGCATGGAGCGAATAGTGGATTTTCCTTCAGTGAGGTACTTCAGGGCCAGCTCGGCCGCTTTGCCGAGGCCGACAATCGACGCCACGTTTTCCGTTCCGCCGCGTCGTCCGTTTTCCTGACCACCGCCTGCAATCAACGGACTGAACCGGCTTCCGCGGCTGACGTAAAGCGCCCCCACGCCTTTCGGCCCATGAAATTTGTGCGCGGAAAGAGAAAGAAAATTGATCGCCGTATCGCACAGACGCATCGGAATTTTCCCGGTCGCTTGTACGGCATCCGTATGAAACATCACGCCTTTTTCACGACACATTTCAGCGATTTTGTCGATAGGAAACAACACACCGGTCTCGTTATTCGCCCACATGACTGAAACAAGCGCCGTTTTGGGGCTAATCGCAGCCTCTAATTCGCCAAGATGGAGATTGCCATGCCTGTCCACGCCTAGAAATGTGACTTCGCATCCTCGTTTTGCGAGATCCTGGCAGGGGCGCAGCACAGCGCTGTGTTCGACCGCGCTAGTGACGACGCGTTTTCCGCGAGCCTCTAGCTGCAGGGCGGAATTGATCGCGGCATTATTAGATTCTGTGCCGCCGCTGGTGAAAATAATTTCGGTGGGTTCACATCCGAGCAACGCAGCGAGCCGTTCCCGGGCAACGTTGATGGCTTTCCTTGCCGTGGCGGCGAAACGGTATCCACTCGAAGGATTGCCGTAATACCTGGTCAAAAACGGCAGCATTTCCTCGATCACAGCGGGATCAAGCTGGGTCGTAGCGTTGTTATCGAGATAGATGATTTCGTCGTCGCCAGTCATCCGGGAATCGTACTCCTGTTCTTGCTCATGCGCTTAATCCTTACAACTGGTTTCAGACAAGAAGCAACCAATTGTAGGGCGTCTGTGTCAGACGCCAATCCTTCGCGGCGTTTCACAGAAACGCCCTACAAATTACGAGCATGAGCGGGAGCATGAGTAAGAGCAAGAATAGGAAAAGGTCAACTGACCTATTGGAAACTTACTCTAGTTCCATTTAATCTCCTGCGCATGATTTCGATCTGGGAGCTGGCAAACCCGCAGTTGCGCGACCTGAAGGCCTACCAACCAGGAAAACCGATCGACCAAACAGCTGACGAGCTTGGCCTCGATCCAAGTGCAATCATCAAGCTGGCTTCGAACGAGAATCCGTTGGGACCGTCTCCCAAGGCAGTGGAGGCGATGCACGACGCATTGGGAAAAGCTCACCTCTATCCCGAGGGCAGTTGCGTTTACCTGCGCAAAGCGATCGCCACCAAGCTCGGTCTAGCGACGGAGAATGTGATTCTCGGCAACGGGTCAAATGAGGTTCTCGAATTTCTCGGTCATGCGTTTCTTAATCCGGGCGACGACGTGGTCGTCTCCCAGTACGCGTTTGTCGTTTACAAATTGATCGCGACCTCGTTTGGCGCCCGCACAATTGAAGTGCCCAGTGCGGATTATCAGCAAGACTTGGGCGGGATGCTGGCTGCGATCACACCCAAAACCCGGCTCATTTTCGTTCCCAATCCAAATAATCCAACGGGGACCTTGCTTGCGCAGCGCGAAATCGACCATTTCATGTCGCATGTTCCGGAGAAGATGGTCGTCGTTTTCGATGAAGCCTATTTCGAATTCCTTGATCGCCCGCCTGATACGCTGCAGTTCGTTCGCGAAGGACGAAACATCGTCGTCCTGCGCACGTTTTCGAAGATTCACGGACTGGCCGGCTTGCGTATCGGATATGCGGTTGCGCCAGCCGATCTGGTCCAGGTGCTTCACAAAACC
>JBKPOB010000181.1:0-3602 GCA_046732875.1 Verrucomicrobiota bacterium
CTTCGCGAGCAAACGCCACCGCCGTCGCGCGACCGATTCCTGATCCGCCGCCGGTTACCAGTGCAACCTTTCCCTCAAATTCTTTCATGCACCGAATCTTTTAGATCGCCCGCTCAGCTGGCAATCTAAATCGAGAGAATATCGAATTCTCAATTATGAATTCTGACTAATCAGATGAAACTCGCTCACCTCCCGTCTTGCTCACTCCTACCTTCGGCACTAGTGCCAGTCGGCTCGGACCCTTCTATGCTTGGCACGACGTAGCCTTGGCGAATGCCGGGTCGCCTGTGAAGGCGTCACGGGCGTGGATGCGGTGTTGGGCGAGAGCGTGGTGTGGGAATTGGTCTCGGCGGTGGCGTGCCCCCCGGGCATTCGGTAAGTTCCATCAACGTCAGCGGCGTGCCGTTAACATCGTAGCCGCCCGACAGCCAGATTGAGCTGCTCCCGTCGGTATCCGTGGGAAAGTCGCGCCGAGCATTCGTGAACGAGGGAACCCCAGAACCCGATGTCCACGTGTCACTACCCGGATCATAGATGTCAACCTCATTGGAGGGATTAGGCGGGACTCTGCCACCGCCCATAACTAACATAGAACCACCGAAGCTCAACGCACGCGTCTCACCTGTCGCTCTCGGTATCGGTGCTATCGACCCTATGGTGTTAGTCACAGGATTGAAACTGAACGAGTTGGTCGTGTCCACCACCGAGCCACCTTGGAAATCTGAGGCTCCCGCCACATAGATGGTGCCATTTATGGTGCAAGCAGGCGCGAACATGATCCCTACCGGAGCATTTACTTTCTCTGTCCACCTGGATCCTTCGGCAGCATTGGGATCAAACTCCCAGATTCCGTTGGTGGACGCTACGTTAATGTTAAACCCGCCCAGGATGTATAGCTTGTTGTTAGCGACCGCAAACCCGCCAGGAAGGATGCTGCCTGGATTGCCAGGCCAGTTGTCCGTGGCGTTAAGTACAGTGTGTGTGTCCGTCGCCGGGTTATAGAAGAACACGCGAGCTGTAGCCACGGTCTCTCCGACTGCAGAGCCGCCTACACAATAAATCAAAGGCGTTCCGGAAACCGTGAGCACGCCACAAGCCATGTTGTTCACCTGGTTATCGGGCAGCATGTCACTCATCTGGTTCCAGGAGAAGGATCCCTGAGCATCAAACTGGAGCACGTGCTGAAAGTCAGAGCCTGGACTATCTGAGGTACTGCCACCAACGGTATAAAAGTTGCCGTCGGTGAAGTAAATGCCAACCGCTCTGACTAATTGGGTAGGCATGTCCGGACCGGGCGACCAAAAGCAGCCCTCGGGAGTAAAGATATTAGCTGTTACGGCGTTTACATGGGCGAACACGCTCGTCGCGAATGCGCCGGAACCAACCAACGCGACTACAACACTTGTGAGGCAAAAGACGGCCCTGATTGAAGCGCCACGATTAAAGAAGGCGACTTGCGAAGCAGATTTGTTCTTCATGATTCTTCCTTTCTTTCCCCGCTAACTTACTTCTCTGGAACTGCGGGTCCGGAAGAGACGAAGAACCAAGCGGGGAGGAGGCAGTCCTCCGCCAGATTCGAATCCGTTTAGCGACGCCAAGTTTGGCGAAAACTAGGTCAGCCAGTCAAGCCAAATTGCCGCAACGTCGAGCGTAGCGCACGCGGCCTGCCCCCAGCAGGTTCGCGCAGCGATGCGGGCGCGGTCCCCGCTTGAGACATCATTGGACGTTGGGTGTTGGGCATTAAATCCCAGTACGGCTCGCACCGATCGGCGTTTGCTGAGATTGCCTGCCATCACTCCGCAGTGAGTCACTGCTCAGTCACCCGCACACTCATCGGGTATCATCCTGACAATGACGGCTGCAGTGCGGCAAATTACCCGATCCAACCCCCAATTTGAATTGTGAGGCCACTCCGCTTCCGACGGCATTTCACTCCCTCAGAAGAGGACCGGCCGGATGGTACGTGTTGACGAGGACACCTCTAGGCGTGCTTCGCGTCTCGACCAGAGTGAGCCCACGCGCCGGCACGCCGTTGTCGAACAGCCGCTTTCCTTCGCCGAGCACCACCGGAAATATCCAGATGCGATACTCGTCGACAAGATCGGCGGCGATCAGCGTCTGTAGCAATTCGCGGCTGCCCCAGATATGCAACGCCGGCCCGTCCGATGCCTTAAGCTGGCGGACCTCCTCAACAACGTCGCCGTCAATACGCTGTGATTTCTCCCAGTCGAAACGCTCGAGGCTGCGCGTGACGACGTATTTCGTCGCCTTGTTGAACGCCTTGGCGATCGGGTGGTCGCCTTGATTTGGCCAGTAGCCAGCGAAGATCTCGTAGGTCCGGCGTCCCAAAAGCATGTCGAACTCACCGGCGATAATCTCGCCAATGACTTGGTCTGCCGCGTCGTCCACGAAGGGCATGGCCCAGCCTCCGTGGGTGAACCCGTTGCTCGGATCCTCCTCGGGTCCACCGCGCGCCTGCATGACGCCGTCGAGACTGACTTGCGTGATTGCGATGATTTTTCTCATAGGTCTTCTCCACTTTTCTCAAGCAAAGCGCTCGCGCAAATGGCCGCGAGTTGCGTGAGGTTGCGCGCGCGAATCTCGCCTGCCAGGCCGCCTGCTCGCGAACCCGTTCGGAGTAGCTTCACCGAAGGTTGAAGCCTCGTGTGTCGAGGATCAACGAGCTACCCAAAAGTTCGATTTCGGACCATCGCGTAAAACCAAGGGTCACTTCGCTCTCGCCGGCGAACGCAACCAGCGCCAGAGTGCCCGCAAGATCAGAATTATTGCTACGAGCAAAACAACCGCGCCAACCCCAAGAAGAATCAGGATGCGGTTCTGGTTCATCAGCACATACACGCCGCGCTTAGCGTAGAGACCGTTGAATCCGTCGGCGATCCCGGGCAACGCAAGCAGATCTTGCTTGCTCAGTTGTAGCGGGCGCTCGTTGGGATGATATCGCGTGCCCCAAAAGGTCTTACCGGACTCATCCAGCTCGATATGCCCGCCAAGCACATAAGTGACTGGACGCTGTTTGACGAATTCAGCGACACGCTGTGCGCTCGCGAGGTCCGCGTCCGCGTCCTCGATCAGAAGGCGCCCTGGCAGGAGAAAGTCGCCTGAGAAAAGGAGTCCGGTCTGCCGATCGTAATAGGCAACATGTGAGCGGTGGTGTCCCGGGGTTGGTATTACATCGATGACACGGTCGCCGAGATCGATCTGGCCGATACCGTTTGGCCAGTCAGCGATGTTCAAACCGCTCTTCACGCTCTCAAGGTCCGTCGGGACTACTTCCACATTCGGCAAGGCTCGAAACTGATCGTCGCCGGACCGATGATCGAGGTGGCCATGTGTATGCACGACCAGCAGCGGCAGCCTTGATCCCGTGTCCGGCAGCAAGGAAATCACCGTCTGAGCTAGCGGCATGGTCTTTGCCTCAGCGACAGCACCCGTGTCGATCAGCAGCGCTTTGGTTTTTCCAATTAACAGATAGATGAACGGCGCCTCGTAAGTCGCACACAGGCTCTCGCGCAGGATGAAAGTCTGTGCGTTATACTGATGCACCTGAATCGGCGGCTGTGGATTCTTGATGCAATCATTCG
>JBKPOB010000182.1:0-13076 GCA_046732875.1 Verrucomicrobiota bacterium
TGTTCTCGCGCAGCCGTTCGATGTCCCTGTCCTGGATATGCCGGCGATCGCTGCGCAAATGTGCGACAATCCCCTGTGCTCCCGCGCGCTCGCACATTCGCGCCGCAATAATGAGATCTGGCTCCGCGTTTTTCGATTCCGGCATGCTGGCATAGCGCGCCTGCCGCAGCGTTGCTACGTGATCGACATTAACTCCCAGGCGCAGACCGCTCATTGGCTCAAACAATTTCGCGAATTGACCCCGAAAGCATTCGGGGTTGATCGCCACAAAATAGGACTCAGTCAATCAGCCCGAGCAAGTCCGAAACGAACAAAATCGCAAACTGTGATTGTCAATTCTGAGCGAAGCGCAGAATCTCTAGACATTTCTGCTACGGCGCGAACAGAGAAAAATCAGAGATGTTTCGCTTAGCTCAACATGACAGGAAAGCGCGGCGAGCGTGACGTCGCCCGAATGCAGCCTGGGCCAGTTTCTTTCAGCGGTCAGTCGGAGCCGGCGTATTTGGCGCCTGATTTTTCGATTGTTGACCGCCGGTTTCTGTCTTCGCTTTGTTCAGCGCTCTTTTGGATTTTCGATGGACTGTTTTGGCGGTTTCTTTTGTTTTTTGGCCTACGGTTTGCGCAGTTTCCTTCGTCTTTCTTCCGACGGTCTTTGCAGTTTCTTTAGTTTTTTCACCGACTGTTTCCGCCGCTTCTTTGGTCTTTTCGCCTGCCGTTTCGAGTCCGTTTTTGACCGTTTGTCCTGCTTTTTTTGCTCCCTGTTTTACATCTTCCACTGTTCCTTCCTGAGCGAGCGCAGCGAGCGCCGTAGCCGCGGTCAAAGTGATGATAAGGCTCATTATTTTCATGACTGCCTCCTTTCCATTTGCTGTTCCCTGTACATAAAAAACGGATGACATGCCCTCATTGGGCGCATCGGAGAGCCTCGCCTTGGCAGCATCACTCAACTAAGTCTGGCTACATTGCTTTGCAGCAGATGCGCTCATAGAGCGACGCAAGCTTCGATAACGGGACGCCGAAAATGTAAAGCATTGCGATCAATCCGTATGCCAAAGTCAAACGCATGCGTCCAACGGTTTCATAGCGCCGCGGGCTTACCAGGATCCGTTTTTGGCTGCATATCACGCGACCGCGGCGTTGAAGCAGGCGAAAAAATTCCACGTCTTCCATGAAAGGTACTTCTGGAAAACCGCCAATATCCAGGAACGCCGTGCGCCGACAGAAGAACCCATGGTCGCCGCACCGCATTCGAAACAGGATCCCGGCGTAGTGCGCAAAGCTGTCCGTCAATCGATAAACAGGGTTTCGCGGCAGGCGAACCCGAAAGTAGCCCCCGACCACCTTTGGATCTTCCATAATACGCTCAATTTCTTCCAAAGATCCCCACGGAACTTCAGCATCCACATGGAGAAACCAAAAAATCTCACCCTGAGCGGCGTGTGCACCAGCATTCATTTGTCTTGCCCGATTGGTTCGGCTTCGAACGAGTTGATCACAAAAGCCCACGCTGAGATCAGCTGTGTCATCGGTGCTTCCACCGTCGGCGACAATAATCTCCGCCTCGGGTGTTCGGTCGCGCAAATGCTGAAGAAATGGGCGTATGAGTGCTGCTTCATTAAAGGTCGGAACAATGATTGAAAGCTTTGTTCGAGTGGTTTTCACCAAATCGATTACCAGGGATTTTGATCCAGGAATAGAACGGCTGCGTGATGCCTCTTGCAACAAGAGGAGTGCGAACCCGCTCCCCATCTTAGCCGCAATGCCAGAAAGCTAGCGAAGCATCCACATAACTATCAACAAACGAAGCGAAACCGGAGGAATCTATATGTTTTCAAGATTGATTATTGCAGCAGCGGTTGCGTTATTCTTTACACCGGCGGGAACCATCTTTGCACAGGAACACCCTGAGCATCCAAAGAAAAGCTCAGAGCATCCCAAGCAAGGGGCTGAACACCCGAAAAAAGGTGCGGAGGCAAAACAAGTCAGCACGGCTGATATCTCCGCCGGCATCAAAACAAATATCGACGCGAAAAGCAAAAAGAACCCTGACGGGAAATTTCACGTCAAGTACGAGGGCCAGGATCTCGCGCTCGAACTGGTAAAAGTACACGATGATCGCCTGCAGGATCTCGGCAGAGGCAAATACTTTGCTTGCGTGGATATGAAGGCGACCGACGGGAAAACTTATGACATCGATTTCTTTCTGACCGGACAGCCGGGCAAAATGAAAGTCACCGAGACAACGGTACACAAAATCGATGGCAAACCGCTTTACAATTGGAAGGAAGAGAATGGCAAGTGGCAGAAAGTGCCGGCGAGCTAATAGCGGGAATGGAGCGTTAACTGCGTATGGCGCGTCGGATTCTCCTGGTAGTTTCGATCGCTCTCGCGGCCTCCTGTTGGGCTGCTGACAATCCAGCCATCGTTAAGGGCACAGACCAATTCGAGTTCGTCTATCGAGTCAAACTTCCGGAGATCAAAGGCGAAGCCCGCGTTTGGATACCATTGGCGAAAACCGATGCATTTCAGACTGTTACCGAGGAAAAACTGAACATTCCCGTAAAATGGGAACGAGTGCAGGACCGAGACTACGGCAATGACATTTGCGTGCTCTATCCGCAGCATTCAGACAGCGGCAAGACCGTCGAGATCCGATACCGCGTGACTCGCAAAGAGAAGGCTGCCTATTCTGCGAGCAGTGCTGAAGCCGCGCGTTACCTGCGCCCGGAAACGTTGGTACCCATCAACGAGACCTTTAGAACGCTCGCTCAGAAAGCCACAGCGGGAAAAACGGATGATCTTCAGCGCACGAAAGCGCTCTACGATCACGTTATTGGTCGAATGCGCTATGACAAATCAGGTATCGGCTGGGGCCGCGGCGACGCCATGTACGCCTGCGATGTGCGTACTGGCAACTGCACTGATTTTCACGCTTATTTCATCGCGCTAGCGCGCAGCATCGGCATACCGGCGCGTTTTGCTATTGGTGCTACCATTCCAGCAGATAAAAACGAAGGTACGATCGAGGGCTATCATTGCTGGGCAGAATTTCTGGCGAATGGACGCTGGGTACCGGTGGATATCAGTGAGGCGTGGAAAAATCCAAAGCTAGCCGATTACTATTTTGGGCATAATCCGGCCAATCGGTTTGAACTAACAAAGGGTCGTGACCTGGTCGTCGATCCGGAGCCAGCAAGTGGCCCGATTAATTTTCTCGCTTATCCACTGCTGGAGATGAACGGCGAAGTCATAAAGCCAGAGACCACTTTCACGTTTCGACGCATCGGTGCGTAGCGTAGTTGAACGTTGGTAAAGCGACGCGAGGACGCGTGCGCACTCCCAAAGCTTCGCGAAATACTTCAGGCGTATCTCGATGGATTTCGCACGACGTGCTTTTGGAGCGCGATGCGTCTTCGCATCGCCTTCACTCTCGCCTGATATAATGTTGTGCGCGTATCGTTACGTCTTTTTGAAGCTCCGTCTCTAAACCAAATGCCAAAAATTCCCCTGATGGATTATGTGGGCAGGCCGCTGCTGACTGGCATATTCCTCGCGCTGCTTTTGCTTCAATGGCGCTTTCCGCTACGTCGCCAGCATTTCAAGATGCTGCACCGGCTTGTGCGCAACTTTGTGCTCTCGCTCCCCGGCTTCGCGATTGTACGTCTCGCCATGCTCCCTATCCCGATTGCGATTGCGATATGGTCACAACAGAAACACATCGGTTTGTTAAACTGGCTTGCTGTGCCCCCGTGGTTTGCTGCCATCGCAACGTTTCTGCTGATGGATTACGCCTACTGGTGGTGGCATTGGGCCAATCATATGGTTCCGCTTTTCTGGCGATTTCATAACGTGCACCACACCGATCTCGATCTCGATGTGAGCACGGCCGCGAGGTTTCATTTTGGTGAGATGATTTTCTCCATCGGATTCCTTTCGCTGGCAGTAATGGTCTTTGGCATCACTCCGATAATGCTGGTGATCTTTTTCATCACATTCGAGGCTGCGACACTCTTTCATCATTCCAACTGGCGGTTGCCGATAAAGCTCGAGCGGTTGCTCAACCTCGTTGTGGTCACGCCGCGCATGCACGGGATTCATCATTCGATTGTGCAACGCGAGACGAATTCAAACTGGGGCACGATTTTTTGCTGGTGGGACAAACTCCATCGCACCTTGCGCCGGGACATTCCGCAGGACGCCGTCACCATCGGGGTTGCGGCGTATCGCGAGGAACACGAACTCACTCTGGGGAAACTCTTTGCAATGCCTTTTCGGGGACAGCGTCCCTGGCGATTGCCTAACGGCGAGTTTCCGGATCGGGCAGTTGAGGCCGCGGATGACCTAGCTGAGTAGGTTGTCATTGTGTGCATACGCTCCGCTGGCCCTGGCAAACCTGGCAGGCGGCGCGGCAAATAGCATGTGCTTTAAATTCATTTGCACTCAGTGCTTTTGGAGTGCGATGCGTCCTCGCATCGCTTTCACCACCTGGCGGCTAAATGACTTCTTCGATTCGAACATAGATACATGGCCCGTAGAAGAGACAAACCTGTCGCGCTCGTGGCTGGGGTCGGACCTGGTTTGGGAGCAGCACTCGTGCGCAAGCTAGTCAAAGAAGGCTGCCTCGTTGGGATGTTCGCACGGTCATCGAGATTTATTCGCCAACTTGCGCAGGAACTTGAGCCGTACGCCCTGGCAGTTCCAGCGGACGTCTCTGACGCGAAGCAGCTCGCGGCAGGTTTTCAGGAAGTGCGACGCCACCTAGGCTCGGTTGAGATTCTAATCGCACATGCAAGCGGCTCGGTCGGCAAAGGATTACTTAAGACCACCTCCGACCAATTCGAGCAATCATGGCGTGTCGCAGTTCTGGGTGCATTTCTCTGTGCGCGTGAAGCTGTGGGCGACATGCTGAAGCGCGGCGCGGGCACGATGATTTTTACAGGCGCGACTTCGTCTGTTCGTGGGCGGGGCGGCGCTGTTGCATTCAGCAGCGCAAAATTTGCCGTGCGCGGCCTGGCGCAATCGCTCGTAGTCGAGCTTTGGCCTAAGGGCATTCATGTGGCGCACGTGATTATCGACGGCGTAATCGACACGCCAAAGGTCCGAGGGACCTACAAATCTTCCGACAACGAACCGCTGCTCAAGCCAGAAGCGATCGCGGATTCCTACTGGAATCTGATCCAGCAGGATCGCAGCGCATGGACGCTCGAAATCGATCTACGTCCCGACAAAGAGGCGTTCTTTGAATGAATCCTTCTGGGGAGCGCACCTCACTTGAAGATGTTGTCGAAAATTAGCTGGGCCCGGGTGTAGTTCCTGCCGTGCGGTCCGTGATCGTTCAAACCCCAATTGTAGGAAAGATATTTGATCTTATAATTCCCGCTGGCGGCGAACTCACGCGCTGGCGGGGGCGCATAGCGGCCCAGAATTTTTGAAATGCCACCGGCATCCTCGAAATCTCGGTTGAACCACTTGAAGATACTTGAGATTTCTACCGTGTTCCGATCGGGCAGGAACCTGTTCAAGTCTTCCCGCGCCAACCATGCGCGATACGCAGCGTCGGCTTGTTCATCGAATTCGTCGGTTGTGTAGGCAAATCGCTGCAACGGTGGGCAACTGCGCGCGGCGCAAACCAAGATCGAGTGTGCGCGATAGCCTATCAGCGGGCGCAACGTCCCATGCTCGATGTCGTCCAATGAAACTTTGCGTCCGCCCATGTCGTGACGTTTGGCGGAGAACGAATTTTTCAGCTGCCAGATGCTCTCAGTCGGATAATTGGACAGAATCCAGCGCAGAACGAGTGCGTTGTATGCGTTTACGAGTGAAGCGGCCTTCTCGTTTCCCTGCGCGGCACTGCCCGCCGCGCCCTCGCCGTGCGGAGGCGGGTCGGCCTTTGCTGCGAGCTGGTGGAGATAGTCATCGAGCGCAGATAGATCCGCCGCATTCTTTTTCCAGGCGCCATATTCCACTAGCCCCTGCTCGTTCACATATTTTTTCAGCAGACGATCGTACTCATTGTGATTTATCCCTGACCGGACATGCACGTTTTCACCAGTCTGCGCTCGCGCAGTCATCACGACGAAGCTCAACCCAATGATGATAGGGACGATCCAGAGTCGACTCACGATAGCTGTGTCGCCCAAATCACAGCAGATAGCGGCGTAGTTCATCGCGCGAGCCTTCGAGTGCGAGCATATAAATCATGCCTCCTTCGCGCCACGTTGCGGTTGCCCAGCGACCCTGCTGGATCACTCTTGCCTCTTGCTTGATCGCCCGATCCGACTCGATCGATACATTCGTTATGACGAGATGTATTGCTCGTCCCTCCGGCAGAGTGAAACAAATTAGCGACACCGGTTTTCCACCCCAAAAAAACGTTTTGCACCCGATGCTGGGTAGTTTATCCAGGTTGTTCGGCAATTGTTCTCCCGCTGGTGCATGTTCTGTGTGGAGCCACTTCACCAGATTGGCCGGATTGGCCGATATCACGTCGAAGTGCGATTCGTTTCGCGCGATTGATGACAAAATAGTGTCCAGCGCCTGTAATTGCCACCCTGCCACGGGGGTCGGGTGCGTGCCACGCCAGATCAAAACTCCCAGCGTCGCGCTTAAAACCACCGCAGCTGCGATGGCCCATTTACGCCAACGATTCTTCCAGAGCGGCACACGAGTGACTTTTGCGCCGGCGAGAATGCTTTCGCGCAAATCGTTGGGAACCGGGGTCGCGGACAGTTTTTCTGTCATTGCTGCATCGAAGGCGATCGATTCGTCAAACCAGCGTTGCAAAATCGGATCACGCCGAACCTGCTCAAGCGCCTCGGCGAAGCGCGGATCGTTCGCGTCTTGACCGTCAGGCCGATACGCATTCAAAATAAATTTTGCCTCCCGGTTATCCATGAGATTCCTCTCTTCTGTCTGATTGGAGGGCAATGACTTTATTCCCAAGAACTTCTTCTTTCGAGAGCAGCCGCTCACGCAACTGCGCCTTGCCCCGCGATAACCGCGACATCACCGTGCCGATGGGCACATCGAGCAGGTCCGCGATTTCGTGATACGTAAATTGTTGCAAGTAAAAAAGCGTGAGCGGCGCGCGAAATGGCTCTTCCACGTCCCACAAAGCTTCCAAAACCAACGTGCCGTCGAGCGCACGGAGATTTGGCGAGATCAACAGCTCCTCCTCACGCGCATCATGCAGTTCGATTTTTGGAAAGCGAACTTCGTGCCGGTGTCGATTCAAAAACTCCCGATATAACGTCGTAAAAAGCCACGACTTCGCTTTCGAACTATCGCGCAACTGCCGCCCTTTCGACGCCCAAAGAAAAAATGTCTGCTGTGTCAGATCTGCGGCGTCGGCTTCCGATTTCGCAAGGCTGAGCGCAAACCTATACAGCGGCGCGTATTGCCGGTCCACCAGTTGCTCAAAATCCGCCTCATTCATGCTCGGGTCGCTCACGACAGTTCAGCCACCACACTGGTAGGAGCCGCGGGAATTGCTGTTATTCTAAATTTCTAGTTCGGCTCGCGAGGAAAATCGGTTTGGCAGCGTTACAATTCTGGCCTGTCTATGCGTTGCCCGTAGATGCGAACGTGGAGGCGCCGCGATTGCGATTAATCAGAAGCGCACTCACGCCGGCCAGCAGCATGAACGCGATGGCGATCCCCTGTTGATAGGAGAGCCCTAAAAAACGTTCGGGTCGTCCATCAGCTCGCAACGGGTCCAAGAGCAGTCGCAGCAAACCGTAAAGGAACAAATAGCCGCAGAAAGCCGTGCCACGGGCCATTCGAGACGCCTCAACGCTTTTGAGCAGGATGAAGCAGACGAACGAAATTGCCAGTAGGCCCGCGGATTCATAGAGCTGAACTGGATGCGGTGAGCGGCCGGGACAGCAACCGTTTACAAAGCATCCTACGCGGCCAATCGCGTGTCCCAGCGGCAATGCGACTGCAAAATAATCAGTGCCTCGCCAGAAACTCAGACCGCGCCACCATGCGAACATGGCGCCGGCGCCGAGAGCACCCGCTAGGCCGCCGAAAAAGATAAAGCCGGTTCCGAAGTTAGACCAAAAGTGCAATTCACCGGTCGCGTAATGGTGCCATCCGAGAATAATAAAGAGGGCTTTTGCACCAACAATTCCGCCGAGGAACGTCAGCCAGGTTCCCATCCAGAATTCGTTTTCGCTAACGCCGATTTGGCGTCGGTGGGATTTCAACCACAGGATCGCTGTGACTCCGCCAGCGGCAACAAAAAATCCGAAAGCCGTCATGCAGCGGTGGAGTTTTGACGATAATAGGCCTCACGCAGGCCCAGTGCGTTTACTGCACACATCGGCTCGAGGCGGCCATTGATCGGCACGCGAAAGGCGCAGGCGGCAAGCCGCTCCTCACCCAGAGCCATTTTCATTTCAGCGGCGCTCATGAAGTGATGACTTACGATGCAGAAATAGTTCGCCCTGAAAGAACGCGCGCGCCACAAGAGCCTAACGAACGCAGGCACTAATCGGCTAATAATGAATCCACCATGGCGAACGGCAATGCGACCTGCTCGGCGCCACGCCCGGGTGCAATTATCCAAGCGGAAAGAGACGCCGCCGAGTCGATCCAGTAATTCATTGAGTGTGCGCATTTCGTCCACTTGATCCCGGCGATACAGTGGCACAAACGTCACGCCGTTACGTTTTCGGACCGCCAGCCCCTGGACGAATCGGGAGCAAGCCGGATGGCCCAAAAAGCCTTCACCGCGCTGAATCATGGCATCACCAGCGCCCTCGGCGATGCGCCGCCACAGCTCGTCCACCGCGACCCCTTTGAGCGAACGGTCCGTGCGCCCGACCTCGGCTAATGGCTGAAAGCTCACCATTTTAAATGCATCAGCGTTGGCGAGGAACCATCGGACGATTCCGGGAACGCCCGCAAGATTATCCTGCGTGACCGTCACTGTGGAAGCGACCTCAAGCCTGCGCCCGGTGCGGGCGCGAGCGGTGCGGATCAATTGTGCGAACTCAGCTCGAAGCCCGTCCAGTTCGGCTTCAGTCTGCGCCGCTCGATAACTGTCGCGGCGTCCGCGTTGAGTGGTATCGACGTGGATGCAGACTTCCGTCAGCCCGCCTTTTGCCATTAACTGTTCGAGAAGACTGGGACGCCGTCGAAACGTTTCGCCGTGAGTCATGAGCATCGGCACCAGGCCGAGGCAGCGCGCGTAAGCGATGAGCTCGATGAGCTCCGATTCCTCTCGAAGCGAAATCTCGCCATCCGTGAGCTGGACATTGCCACATGGACCCAGCCACGCGCGGATTTGCTGAAGTTGTTGCTTGATCTCTGAAAGCGACGCCGGGCGGGCACGGTTGGCATCGGCATTCAGGTAGCAGCCTGTGCACGAGAAATCGCACTTCGGCATCGCCCCGATCGTTGCGCCACATCCCACATACTGACGTCCCATGAATTGAGTCGGGCCGCGAAACGACTCCGGAACGCGCTCCCGGGCGGCAGCGAGCACGGCACGGACTTCAGCGGCCTCTTCGGCCAATGTCATGTCAGCGCGAAGGCGAAGACGTGGGAGCGGCACCTGTCTGTGAGCGGTCCTCGGTTCGTTTCGTGGGAGTGAAACAAGCAATAGCGGCGGCCAGAACAACGGCGAAGCCAGTAAGCATCAGGACGTTTTTTGTCATGGTACGTTCGTTTATCACACGCTGTCGTCGACGCACAAGCGGATTTATTTTCTTATTGCGCGGCGAGTCCGTTACTGCTCAGTGGAATTCCATTTGGCCCCGGCAGTGGGACCAGCGAGCCATCGGCGTGTACGCGAAACGCACTGATGGTGCCGTCGCCGGAGTTGAGACTATAGAGATAGCGACTGTTGCGGCTCACAGCGAGGTCGATCGGCCCTGGTCCCGTCGTGCCTGTCACCCCATCACTGGTGAGTAATTGCAGGGTTCCGTTCGGGGCAACACGATAACCGCTGATGGTGCCACTTCCTGTGTTCGATTCATAAGCAAAGCGCTGATTACCTGTCAGCACGACCCAGCAAGCGGCAGTCTGGTGCGTCGGTACCGCGCTGCTGATAGCCACCAATTCGCCGTCATCGGAAACTTCATACGACGAAACGGAGCTGCCGTTCGGCGCGCCGCCGTTCGCCTCCGATACAAAGATGCGGCCTCTGCGGCCCGCGGCGAATCCAAAGGGAGTGGGAATCGGCGAGGAGAACGTTCTTTGGCCAGTCACCAACCCATCATCACCCACGGTGAACGTATCAATGATGCCCGTGGCCTTTTCCGTCACCACCAACACATTGCCATCGCTCGTGAATGAAACCTGTGCCGGGTCGGTGTTATTGCCACTCAGCGCGCGAGTCGATCCGGGAATATGCAGAAGGTTGCCCGAGTGGAGATGGAAAGCGGTGATGTTGTCTGTGCCTCCAGCCACGCCGCCGGCGTTGAGCACATAAAGCAGACCATGCCGGACCGTGAGGCTGATGGGACGCTGGCCTTCTGAATTCACCTTGTCAGAAAGCACCAGGCCGCGACGTGTCACTATAAAAACGGAGATTTCGTTGCTTCCTGCGTTGCACGCGAATAGCCAGCGGCCGTCACGGCTTAGAATCAAGGCGCCCTGGTTGCCGAGACCGGTGCCGGTGCCAGTGCCGCCGGTAGGGAAAGCCCCAGCCAATTCCAGAGAGCCGTCGGCCGAGCGGTGAAAGGCGAGCACGTTGTTTCCGGCAACGGAGTTGTCCATCGTGTAAACCGCTCCGGTATTTGCCCGATCAGCATCGGCAAAAACGACACTTGGTAGCAGTGCCAGCGCGAAGATAGCAAATTGAGGAAATAATTTTCGTACCATAGATGTCTTATTTTCGTTATTGGTTGAGTTTTTTGGATTTCCAAAGCCTTAACAATTTCCCCGCCGGAAAAGTTCCCGGATGAGGAAAAAAAACATTTCGATGGCGCTCGGCGAAAGCGCTAAAACCATCGCTTAGTTCATGGCAATTTGGGATGTTAACAGGGAGGAGACGGCTGCCGTCAGATTCGAGGCGGCAGCTATGCCGTTCATGGGCCCCCTTTACAACAAGGCCTTTGACCTGACCCGAAGCCCTGAAGATGCGAGCGATCTGGTCCAGGAAACGTACCTGCGCGCCTTTCGAACCTTTTCCAGCTTTCGGGAGGGAACCAATTGCAAGGCGTGGTTGTTTACCATTCTGTATTCGATTTTCATCAACAAATACCGCAAGCAACAGCGCGAGCCCGACACTGTTTCCATCGAGGAGTTGGAAGACGTGTTCCATCGCACGCTAGCCGACTCCAATTGGGAGAGGAATTTCGCTGCGCTGTCCGGACATGAATGGCAAGGGACGGAGGTGAAGCAGGCCCTGGCCAGACTGCCGGAAGATTTTCGCTCCGCGGTGTTGCTGGTGGACGTGGAAGGCTTCACTTATGAAGAAGCTGCTGCGGGGCTGAATTGCCCGGTGGGAACGCTGCGCTCGCGTTTGTTCCGCGCGCGCCGGGCGCTGTTTATCGCCCTTCACGAGTACGCCGAAAAAAGCGGGATTCTTCGAAGGCCACCTGCCTGATATGCCGACGCCACCCAAACATTTCAAAGACGAAATCCAGGACCTGCTGGATAACCGGCTGGACGCGCCGGCGCGGGCCGAAGTGGAGCGGCATCTGGAAACGTGCGACGAATGCCGTCGGGAATTTGAGGCGCTCCAGTGGACCAGGCAGGTTGCGATCAAACGATTTGCGCAGGTGGAAACGCCGGCAGAGCTGCGTGAGAAGATATCGCGCGCATTGAGATCGGGCGAAGACCGCCGGGAGGCCAGAATTGTGTGGCCGCGGTTCCGGGTGCCAAAGCTGGCGGCCGCCCTGGCCGTTGCCGCGATTCTGGTCATCGCAATCGGTTTGGTAGTCGTCTTCACGGGCAAGCCAGACAACCCACTCAAAATCGCGGCACGCGATTTTCGCGATTACAAAGCACAAAAGTTACCTTTGGAGTTGAAGACCGATGACGGAAAACAGATGGAGACATTTTTTGCCACGCATGGTGTTTGGTTCAACACACGCGTCTTCGACCTCGGCATGATGAATTACCGTCTGATCGGCGGACGCGTTCAGCGCGTGGATGACGAGCCCCGCGCCGTCTTTGTTTATCAGGGGCCGGCAGACCAGATTCTCGTCTGTCAGATGTACGCCGGCACGGTAGCTGCACTGCCAGCCGGCACAGTGGAACGCGAGAACAAAGGAATCAGATTCTATATTTACGAAAGTAAAGGCCTGACAATGGTTTTCTGGCAGGAGGGGACCGTGGTTTGTGTGCTGACTTCAGATATCGGGGCGGAGCAGGTTATCGAATTGGCTTTTGCCAAGGCGATGAAGATTTGAAGGTAACCTTTGCAAATCCCCGCCGCCAAATTCAACAAGCATCAGCACGGTCTTTGTCATACTGCGCCGGTTTATCACGCGCTGTCACAGATGCACAAGAGGACTTATTTACCTAGTAAGGTTTCGATTTTTTTCGCGACTTCGTGGTTATGTTCCACATGTTCTTTCTCTTCTTGCGTTCCAATCTTGTGAACAAGACGATCAGACCCGCTTTGAAAACGAAAATTTATATCGGCGCCTCGGTTTTGATTTTCGGACTGCGATCTTTTTGCAGCGCGGTCGAAGTTCCTGCCGGGATCAAACACGACGCATACGACCGGCTGCTCAAAAAATACGTGAACGCCGAAGGGCTGGTCGCGTATGAAAAGTGGAAGGGGTCTGCCCAGGACCTGAAAGCGCTCGATGATTATCTCGCGCAGTTCGCCCGCAGCGGAAGCGCAGCGCAGGGAAATGAACGTTACGCATCACTCGTGAACGCTTACAACGGATTCGTCTTGCAATGGATTCAGCAAAATTATCCGACCGAAAGTATTTGGGCGCTAAAGAGCTCCTTCAAAGAGCGGCGCCACAAGCTCGGTGGGACGAACGTTTCGTTGAACGATATCGAAAACGACATGCTGCGCCCCGAGTTTGGCTGGGGCACGCACGCCGTGCTGGTCTGCGCGGCCCGAAGTTGCCCGCCGCTGCAGCAATCGGCTTACACTGCAGGTG
>JBKPOB010000183.1:0-35043 GCA_046732875.1 Verrucomicrobiota bacterium
AGCCAATGTCTCGTGGGCTCGGAGATGTGTATAAGAGACAGCGGAACAGGGATGGATTTCCGTCGAAGAGATCATGAATGTGCCGGCCCCTTACGTGAGCTACCAGTACCATTACGCGTACGCCGGCATGCGGGCGTTGACCCTTTTCGAGAGGTTGTCAGGTTTGTTCCTAAACCCGTTCCGCATCGACCGGACGCGTTTAGGTGTGATAGGGGCTTCGATGGGGGGACAGTTCACGTACTACATCAACGGGGTAGATGATCGAGTGAAGGGAGCGGTGGGAATTGCGGTGGCGGGCGATTGGTGGCCTATCGGGTTCTATCCTGGCGCTTGGCTCTATCACGGTCTCTACTATTACACGCGGAACGGGCTGCAAAGCGGACTGGACTTCCTCAACACGGTCTCGAACTACTGTACCGATCCGACACTTACCACATTCCTGAACTATTTTGATCCGATCGCCTATGCACCGACGCAGCACGGGCCGATACTGACAATCATCGGCTCACACGACCAATTCTTCACAGTACCGGCCATCAATTCCACGTACGACCGAATTGCCAGTGCAGGAACAAGCCCGCTATTCCGGAAGCGTATTATGATCAAGCCCAACGGGAAGCATGGCGTCCTGAGGGATGAATATCTTTATGCAGACGCGTATGAGCTCATCCAGGACATCAACGCCTGGTTCAAGTATTGCTTCAAGAATGGACCGCGGCCAGCCGGAACACCGAGGGTTCGCATGGAGGCGAGACCGACCACGATGGTCTTTCACGTGACCGCTCCTGTCGGTGGGAGCGCAATCGACCAGGTGAATCTCTATTACGCCTCTCAGATCGACACCAGGCCTTCGGACGTTCATGATTTCGGTTCCATCTCGCTGTCGTGGAACGGCTCGGAATATGTGGGAACGATTCCGATTGGAACGCTGCCGCCGGCGGGACCGCCGGTCAGTCCGGACAATATCCTCTATCTCGCATCTGTTAAGGATGAAGCCAACTACACGGTCACGTCCAAGCTTTACTACCGGTCGGGCGTGATGGCGTTCGGGCAAGGTTTCCTCCCGATTATCGAGCACTACGACGGGGATACGCTGCCGGTTCCGCCCCCGCCTTATTGCCCTTGATTATGGCGAAAGCAATCTCGACATCAGGCGGGGCATCGGAATCAGAAGGACGTTGCTAGCTGGACTGTAAAAGCAGCGGCTCGCCCTGGAAAGATCTACACGGTTCGCTACGACGCCGTAAACGCGATGTTGCTCAATGAGTTCTCGAAGAACACCGCAACATTGAGCAGCAAGACCGGAGGTTAAAGCAACAAGAAACGCCCATCGCACGCCAGCAAAAGCAAATTGAAGCGCTTGCTGCGGGGTTACAGAAAGTGAGTGGAGAGATAGAACTGAGCAAACCGCCGGCGCAAACGGTTCTGAATAATCACTAAAGCTGTCAATCAACCGAAGCAATGAACCATCGCGCTTCACCGCGTAGCGGCTGCTTGTTCGCGGTGACGCTCACCGCTCTTTGAATCGCCAACGTTGCTGGAGGCGGGGGCGGGAATCGAACCCGCGAATAGCGGTTTTGCAGACCGCGACCTTACCACTTGGCTACCCCGCCATTTGTGCGAGCAAAGAGCGTAACGTGGGAGCAGAGCGTGTCAACGCGGCGAGGCGATTCGTACCGGCGAATGTGATTCGTAATCGGTGATTGGTGATCAGCGAAATGATTACCGATTCAGCGCCGAAAAGCCGTCGCGAGCAAGCGATCTAGCGATTATCTTGGGCCGTGACTTCGCGCTCCTCACAACTGTTCGCAGCAGCGCAGAAACATATTCCCGGCGGCGTCAACTCGCCTGTGCGCGCGTTCCGTAATGTGGACGGTGCGCCGTTTTTTGTGGCGCGTGCCAAGGGCGCGAAAATTTGGGACGTCGATGGAAAGGAATACATCGATTACGTGGGAAGCTGGGGACCGGCGATTCTCGGTCACGCGTCGAACGTCGTTGTGGACGCGGTGCGCGAAGCTGCGACCCACGGTCTAAGTTTTGGAATTCCGAATCCGTTGGAAGTCGAGATGGCGGAATTGATCTGCGCCTGGATGCCGTCGATCGAAAAAGTGCGGATGGTGAACAGCGGTACGGAAGCAACCATGTCGTGCATTCGACTGGCGCGTGCGGTCACGGGCCGCGATAGAATCATCAAGTTCGACGGTTGTTATCATGGCCATGTGGATGGGCTCCTCGTGAAAACAGGCAGCGGCGCGCTTACGCACGGGCGGCCTGATAGTGCAGGCGTGCCCCAGGCTTTCGCCGATCTCACCATCTCACTGCCATTCAACAATGCCGATCTTGTGCGGAGAGCGTTTGCTGAAAACAAAGGGAACATTGCAGCGATAATTGTGGAGCCTGTTCCCGCGAACGCTGGTCTTTATCTTCCGAGCGCTGATTTTTTGTCGCTGCTGCGAAACCAATGCACGGTCAACGAAGCGCTCTTAATTTTTGACGAAGTAGTTACCGGTTTCCGTCTCGCACGTGGCGGTGCCCGGGAAATTTACGGAATCACACCCGATCTTACGGCGCTGGGAAAAGTGATTGGCGGCGGACTACCAGTTGGCGCATTTGGTGGCCGGGCCGAAATCATGGACCAGCTTTCGCCAGAAGGTCCGGTTTATCAGGCAGGGACGTTGTCTGGAAATCCTCTGGCAATGGCAGCAGGCCTCGCGCAACTGCGTGAACTCGAACGCATCAACGGATGGAAATTATTGGAAGAGCTTGGCGCGCAATTCGAAAAACTCACGCGGAGTGCCATCAAACATACGAAGGACGACGTCACTTTCCACAGAGTCGGTTCGATGTTCTGCTTGTTCTTCGCCTCGGGACCGATTCTCGATCTCGCGAGCGCGCGACGGAGCGATTTGAAAATGTTCGCGAAATTTTTCCATGCTTGTCTGAGGCGCGGGATCTCGTTCGCGCCATCGCAGTTTGAAACCGGGTTCATATCCACAGCGCATTTACCAGAAGAGATGGAACGCACGAGCGTCGTGATGAGAGAAGCGCTGGCGGAGCTTTAGGGACAGACTCGCCACGGGACGAGTCCGTCCAAACGGCGGACGTGGGTTACAATCTGCTTTTGCTGCACCGACACGGCTGCCTCCACCGTAAAACCTTTGCGTCAATGCGGTGCATGGACTAAGGGAACTCTCGCTGTGAGCGCAAACTCGCGAATTCGCCCCGCTGCGAAATTTTTTTTGGAGGGCGACAAGAAGTTTTTCGTTAAAGGTGTTACGTACGGTCCTTTCAAGCCGGACGCGGAAGGGAACTATCTCGGCCGGCCCGAACGGGTGGATGCCGATCTCGCCCTCATGCGCCAAGCCGGTCTGAATGTTGTGCGGATTTATCATGCACCGCCGCCCTGGTTTCTTGATCGATGCACCAATGCAGGGATGCGCGTGCTGGTGACACTTCCTTGGGAAAAACATATCGAGTTCCTGCGCGAAAGATCGATGCGCAAGCAGATTGCCGAAGCAGTCCGGGCGACAGTGAGCAAGTATGCCGGCCATTCGGCAATTCTTGGTTATCTCGTCGGCAACGAAATCTCCAGCACAATGGCCCGGTGGCTCGGTGCGCGTCGAGTGATTGAATTTGTCGAAGAACTAATTCGGATCGGGCGTGCCATCGATCCAGATGCCCTGTTTTCCTATGCTACATACCCGCCGACGGAATATCTGCTGCCGCAGAATGCCGATTTTTGCTGTTTCAATGTTTACCTCCACAATCAGCGCGATTTCGAAGGTTACCTGTTGCGACTGCAAAATCTTACGGGCGAGCATCCGCTTATCCTGGGGGAATTTGGCATGGACACGATCCGGCATTCGCAAGACGAGCAAGCCGAGATGCTCGGTTGGCATATCGACAGCGTCGTAAAATGTGGTCTTGCCGGGACCATTTTCTTTACGTGGACAGACGAATGGTTCACCGGCGGCCAGGAAATTACCGACTGGGCGTTTGGGATCGTGACGCGGGAGCGCCAACCAAAGAGAGCGTTCTACATGCTGGAAGAGAAACTGGGTCGGAACGATTCAACCTTGCCTCATCGTCCGTTGCCGAAGACGCCGTTTGTCTCGGTGATTGTTTGCTCGTACAACGGTGGCGCGACACTTGCCTCCTGCCTTGATTCGTTAGGTAAACTTAATTACCCCGAGTATGAGGTCATCCTGGTCGATGACGGATCGACCGATGATACATCTTATATCGCAGCCCAGTTCCCATGGGTGCGCTACATTCATCAAAGCAATCAAGGATTGAGCCACGCTCGGAATACCGGTGCCGGCGCAGCCAAGGGTGAAGTCTTCGCTTACACCGACTCTGACTGCATGGTTGATCGCGATTGGCTGTATTATCTCATCGGCACACTTGTAAGCGGTAATTACGCTGGCGTAGGCGGACCAAACGTCACGCCGCCAGCCAAAAATTGGATTCAGGCCTGCGTTGCAGCTGCACCGGGTGGACCGAGCCATGTGTTGCTTACCGACGTGGTTGCCGAGCACATTCCCGGTTGTAATATGGCCTTTTATCGCTGGGCGTTTGAGGGCGTGGGGGGCTTTGACACCGAATACCGCAAAGCAGGTGATGACGTCGATTTTTGCTGGCGAATCCAGCAGGCTGGTTGGGTCGTCGCTTTCAGTCCAACAGCGATCGTCTGGCATTATCGGCGTTTTACGCTTCGCGCTTTTTTGAAACAGCAGGACGGTTATGGCGAAGCAGAATCACTGCTGCGCTTTAAGCATTTGATCTTTTTCGGGCCAACAGGCACGGCCAAATGGCGAGGGCAGATATATGGGACGCCGCGATTCAGCTGGTTCGTTAATCGGCCGGTGATTTATCACGGAATTTTCGGTGAAGGTTTTTTTCAATCGATTTATCCCACACCTCAATCAGATGTAGCTGCCTACCTGAGCAGTATTGAGTGGTTTGCCCTGACAATTTTCCTGTTCGGTTTGGGCATTTTTCTCCCAGCGTTGCGCATTGTTCCGTACCTCATGCTTGGCGGCACGCTATGCGTCGCGCTTTCCTACATGGTGCGAGCTTCCATTGAGCCAAAATTCGATACGGCAGGCGCGCGGCTGCTGGTGATGGTTCTGGCTTTTGTTCAACCGCTCGTGCGCGGATTCTCGCGTTATTTCACCTGGCTGCATTTCAAGCGCACACCGGCAAGTGTGATTCGGGCACATGAACATCTGCCAGAGCGCAGCCGTTTTGCGGGCAGTCTGAGTCGCCGGGTATTTTGGAGCGAACAGGGGAGCGACCGCCACTACTTGCTCGGCGCCATCTTCGAGTTGCTGGATGAAGAAGGCTGGCGCTATTCCACTGACAGCGGGTGGAACGAATGGGACATTCAGATTTACGGCAATTTTTGGTGGAGCATTGCGCTTCAGACCGTCACCGAGTATCACGGCGGCGGTAAGTGTTTGACCCGTGTTCGGCTTCGCAGCCGGTTTGTTACGACGACGATTATTTTCAACCTCATTGCCTTAAGTTTGTTGACCTATCGCCAGCTGAATATTTCGCACGTGGATCTTTGGGTCGTTGTTCCCTACGTACTCTTTCTGGTCTTCCTCTGGACACGAGCGCGCTTGCTGAAGTCGCGCGTTGCCGAACTCGTCGATCTTGCAGCGCATCGGGCTGGTCTGCAGCGGGTGATACGTCGAGGCAAAATCGGCGGAAACGACTCAGCGCCGCAAGTTGAGGTGCCAGCGAACACCGTGGACGAGGTCTCGGCGAATCTTCCTGAATAGGCGAGCCCCTCAAGGAGTGACGGGCTTCCCCGACCGTCACGTTTGAATTTTACGTGTGCCCAGGCCGTCGTTCCTGGTTAAGACGCTTCGCTCAACTTTGCTTAGAGTTTCAAACGAACCTTGCCATTTCCGCGTGTGATTAGGCCGATTCGTTTTGCTTTCAACATTCGCATCACGCGCTGAGCATCGGTTTCAGAAACCACCGCTGCCATTCCAATGCCCATATTGAAAATCTGATACATCTCGTGAAGATCGATATTTCCGTTTTGCTGCAAGATTCGAAAGATGCGCGGTACACGCCAGCTTTCTGTTTCAATCACTGCGTCACAATTTGCAGGCAGAGTTCGCGGCAGATTGTCAAGGAGCCCGCCGCCCGTGATGTGAGCAAGACCCTTGACCATGCCGATCGGCGGTTTTGCGAGCATCGGCTCATAATTTTTGTGAACGCGGAGGAGTTCTGCACCGATGGTCGATTTTGATCCCGGCAAACGTGAGGTCGGTTTCAGTTTCATTTTCTCGAGTAAAATTTTTCGGGCGAGCGAGTAGCCATTGGTATGCAAACCGTTCGATGGCATTCCCAGAATCACATCGCCCGGTTTGATTTTCCGGCCGTCGATCATTTTTCCGCGATCGACAATGCCCACGATGCACCCAACGAGATCGTATTCGCCCTTGCGATACATGTCACCGAGTTGCGCGGTCTCGCCGCCGATCAGTGCGCACCGAGCCGCACGACATGCGCGCGCTAATCCGCGAAGCAATTGATCGAAGACACGCGCCTCGAGTTTTTCGCAGCCGATGTAATCGAGAAAAAAGAGCGGGCGAGCGCCGACCACGGCAATGTCGTTGACGCAATGATTCACCAGATCGGCGCCGACCGTATCATGCCGATCTAGCGCAAACGCGATCTTTAATTTCGTTCCGACGCTATCCGTGCTTGCAACCAGAACCGGGTCGCGGATTCCAGGGAAGTTCGCTCGAAACAAACCGCCGAAACCGCCAATCTTGCCGAGCACTTGCGGCCCGTGTGTTTGCCTAACGAGTGATTGAATTTGCCCCTTGAGTCGATTGCCAAGGTCGACATCAACGCCCGCACGTGCGTAAGCCTTCTTTCGGGTGGTCATCCCGAGCCGCGCAGACGGCGAGGGACCTCACGCAGGCCCCGTTCGGCACACCGCTCGGCGTCCGTGATCCAAGCTTCGTACGGGAGGTCCTTCGCTTCGCTCAGGATGATGCACATGAAGAAATCACTTCAAATCTGTGAACAAGGTCGGATGTGCTTCCTGGTCAGCGAGCGCTTTGGCGCGCTGCTCGCGTTTTTCCATGATGAACTTGTCTAACGCAGGATCGACGGGCAGGGGATAATCCCCATTGAAACAGGCCAGGCAAAAGCTATTCATCGGCTTTCCAGTCGCCCGTACCATGCCTTCCACATCGAGGTAACCGAGGCTATCGACACCGAGGTATTTGCAGATGTCTTCCATCGACATTTGGTTGGCGATCAACTTGTCCGGATCGGGGAAGTCGATGCCGTAGTGACATGCAAACCGGTGTGGCGGACAGCTCACTCGCATGTGCACTTCCTTTGCGCCGGCTTCGCGCAAGTTGACTACTCGTGCTCGCGCCGTTGTCCCGCGCACGATCGAGTCGTCCACAACCACGACCCGTTTCCCGGCCACCATTTCCTTGATCAAATTCAATTTCACCCGCACATCGAAATCGCGAATGAGCTGGCTCGGCTGCAGGAACGTTCGGCCAATGTAGTGATTGCGGACAAAAGCATGGGCGTAGGGAATTTTTAGCTCCTGAGCGAAACCTAGGGCGGCATAGTTTCCCGAGTCCGGCACCGGCACGACGATGTCCGCATCGACCGGAAATTTTCTTGCCAATTCGCGTCCCATTTCCATGCGCACTTTTCCGACGTTAACGCCCCCGAGCATGCTGTCCGGCCGCGAGAAATAGACGTATTCGAACATGCAGAATGCCGGCCGCGCATCCGGGAAAGGTCTTTCGGAGCGCAATCCGTTTTCATCGATGATCAACACTTCGCCGGGCTCAATTTCGCGAACGAACTCCGCATGAATCAGATCAAAAGCGCAGGTCTCAGACGCCAGAATATAAGCGCCATCAAGTTTGCCAAGCGCGAGCGGCCGCCAGCCAAACGGATCTCGCACCCCGATCAGTTCTCGTTCACTCATGATGATGAGCGAGAACGCGCCTTGAATCCGGCGCAGCGCGGCGAGAACATTTCCGCCATTCTCCGACGGTTGCGCCAGGAGATGTAAAATGATTTCGCTGTCGGCTGTGGTTTGGAAAATGGAGCCTTTTCGCTCCAGTTCATCGCGCAGGAGATCGGCATTGATCAAATTGCCATTGTGCGCAATTGCCATTTGGCCGCGTACACAGTCGACCACGAAGGGTTGGGCGTTTTTGATGGTGCTGGTGCCGGTGGTTGAATAGCGCGTGTGCCCGATGGCGCGCGTTCCCTTCAATCTCGCCAGCTCCTCCTGACCAAATACCTGTGAGACAAGTCCCATGTCCTTGTGCTGGAGGAAAGTCGTGCCCGGGCCATTGCTGGTCACGATTCCCGCGCTCTCCTGGCCGCGATGCTGTAAGGCAAACAGACCGTAGTAGGTCAACACGGCCGCGTTCGGGTGACCGAACACGCCGAACAGCCCGCACTCATGCTTCGGCAGAGGATTGGTTTCCGCCTCGAGGATGTCGATCTTGTCTGGAGAGATCACACTCAATAATTCACCAAATCGCGCACGGTTCAACGAATCGTTCTTAAGGTGCGGCAAAATTCTCGTGTAAGCCGAGCTTCATAAGCTCGGGATGCCTTCAGCGGCCGAATCGCTTTCCACCGCGCGGCGGATGGCATTCCACCAATCGTCATGAAGATCGACAATTGACCACGAGTATTGTTCGCTGCCGACGCAAATGGAAAGTTTGTCGCCGCCAACTCTCCCGAGTTGTTGAAACGGAATTTGCCTCTGGTGCAAAATTGACATTGTCTTTTGGAGGTTTTCCTGCGTCACGGAAATCACAATGCGTGATTGCGATTCGTTAAATAACACCGTAGCCGCTTCGCTGTGCGAAGCGCGGCGCTGATCTGCTTGCGACGTGCACTCCGCCTCGCCCACATGGCGACGGCTAAAGTCAATTTCGGCTCCGAAAAGTTTTTCCGGATTGAAACAACATTCGGCGAGCGCGACTGCGAGACCGCCTTCGCTGCAATCATGGGCGCTTTTTACCACGCCCTCTCGAATCAACGCGCGCACAACATTTTGGATTTTAATTTCGTACGCCAGATCGACACGTGGCGGCGGTCCAATTTTCAGACCATGACAGACTTTGAGATAACGCGAGCCACCAAGGCTGTAGCCTAGGGCGTTGACCTCGGCTTCTCTGTTGTAGCCGGTCTTTTCTCCGCCGCGGTCGGCGCCCGCGGCTACAGAGGCGATTTCACCAACAAGAATAATCACATCCCCGTCGTTCTTGAACCATTGCGTCGTGATGTGCTCTTTTGTGTCGATCAAACCCACCATTCCGATGGTCGGCGTTGGATCGACCACACCTGCCGGGCTCTCATTATATAAAGAAACATTTCCGCCGGTTACTGGCGTCCCAAAGGCGCGGCAGGCTTCGGCGATGCCTTCGACTGCTTCACGCAATTGCCAAAAATTTTCCGGCTTGTAAGGATTACCGAAGTTTAAGTTATCGGTCACGGCGAGTGGACGCGCGCCCGAGCAGGTGAGATTTCGCGCGGCTTCAGCCACGGCGATCTTTCCGCCTTCGCGCGGATCAAGCGCACAATACAGGGAATTGCAATCAGCAGTCGCAGCCAGGATTTTGTTTGCGTAACGGACAAGGAAAACGGCCGCGTCCGAACCCGGCTTCACGATTGTGCCGGTGCGCACGGTGTGATCGTACTGGCGATAGACCCAGTTCTTCGACGCAATCGTCGGGTCGCACAGCAACTGGCGCAGCGCTTCGTGATTGTCGATCTTGGAGAGATTGTTGACTTGGTGATCATCCCGAGGTGTCGGGACAGGTTTCGCTTCGCGCGAATAAAGAGGTGCTTCGTCAGCCAGAGCCTTGGCCGGAATCGCCGCGGCAATCGCGCCGTTATCACGCACACGCATTATGCCGTCGTCGGCCACGAGGCCGATCTCGACGCACGGCACATCCCATTTCTCGAAAATCGCGCGGACCACGTCTTCTTTGCCGCGCCTCGCAATGATCAGCATCCGCTCTTGCGATTCACTTAACAAAATCTCGTATGGGGTCATGCCGGGCTCGCGCTTTGGAACTTTTCCAAGATCAATCTCGATACCGCTTCCGGCGCGGCTGGCGGTTTCGCATGTCGAGCAAGTTAACCCAGCTGCGCCCATGTCCTGGATGCCGGCGACAGCGTCATGACTAAGGAGCTCAAGGCACGCTTCGAGCAAAAGTTTCTCCTTGAACGGATCGCCAACCTGCACGGCAGGACGATCTTCGCGCGATTGCTCGGTCAATTCGCGCGAAGCGAACGCAGCGCCGGCCAAGCCATCACGCCCCGTTTCCGCACCCACGTAAAAGACCGGATTACCGACACCGGTCGCCGTGCCGCGCGCCAGTTGCTCGTGACGCAATACACCGAGACAAAAAACATTTACCAAGGGGTTGCCCTCGAAACTGTCATCAAAATAGATTTCACCGCCGATTGTAGGAATGCCGATGCAATTCCCGTAATGCGCGATCCCGGAGACAACGCCGGTGAACAATCGCCGATTGGCGGCTAGTTTCGGATTTCGGATTTCGGATTTCGAATTTTCAGCACTGATTGGTCCGAAGCGTAGCGAATTCAGGCAAAATTCCGGGCGCGCGCCCATGGTAAAAATATCGCGGATAATTCCGCCGACACCGGTAGCCGCGCCCTGAAACGGTTCAATCGCGCTCGGATGATTGTGGCTCTCCATTTTGAACGCGACCGCCCAACCGTCACCAATATCGACGACGCCTGCATTTTCCTCGCCGGCTTTTACTAGAATGGCCGCACCGGTAGTCGGAAACTTTTTTAGTTCTTTTTTCGAATTCTTATAGGAGCAGTGCTCACTCCACATCACTGAGAAAATTCCCAGTTCGGTGAAATTTGGCTCGCGACCGAGAATCTTCTTAATGCGCTCGAATTCCTCCGCGGTTAGGCCGTGTTGTTTGACGAGTTCTGGGGTGACTGCTGGCTCGGCAGTCGGCATCTGGCTGATCATCGGCAGATTCACGTTAACGAATCTGCAAGGCCGCTCAATTACTCAAATAAGAAAAATAAGAATTTTCATCAAATCGTAACATCCGGGAAGCGTCCGGCAGCTCTTCGAACTGCGAACCTTGGGTATCAATATCAAAAGAGGAAGGCATCATGGTTAAGAAAGCAATTGTCGCTCTCGCTTGCGTGCTCATTGCATCGCTGGCGTTTGCGCAGACTACTACAACCACCACAACCACCACGACGGAACGAGTAACCGTTACGGGCACGCTCACGGGAGTCGAGGAGGGCACTGCTGCTAATTATCAGCCTGCCAGAACCCTCGTTGTTCGAACAGACAAAGCTAATCAGGAACGCTTTGAGCTCTACGGAAACGGTCTCGTTTACGATAAGTTAGGTCGTCTTGTGACCGGTCCGATTAAACCCGGCACTCGCCTGCGTATTTTTTACACAGACACAGGCTCAATGCGGACAGTAGATCGCGTGGAACTACAAGAATAAGAGCGGACCAGCCTTGAGTTCGAGTTGAGAGCAAGAGGGCCAGCGAAGCGGATGGGAACATTCGTTAGTGTCACTGAATCACGCCAGCAGCAAATCCTTCGAATACCGCCGTAGTGGAGGGAGTCAAATCATCTGATGGGCGCGGAGCGTCCGTCCGACCCGTGAGTCACGAACTTGTGGGTAAAATTAACCATAAAGAGGAGGAGACAAAGTGAAGAAGACAATCATTGGTTTGATCTGCGCGCTGCTAACGCCGTTAGCGTTTGCGCAAACGAGCACGACAACGACTGAGCAAACCACAACAACAGAACCAGCAACGACAACACAGACAACGACTACAACCTACACGGCCGGTACCGTGACCACCTATGAGCCCGGCAAGACTGTTGTAGTCAGGGGTGAACAAGGACCAGTCAGTTTTGCTCTGGGCACGGCCGCCCGAATCGTCGACGGCGCGGGCAAAATCGTGACCGCGCCACTCCGAACTGGGCAGAAGGTGCGGGTTTACTACACTGGGCCTGAGAGGGAGCGGGTAGTCGAACGAGTGGTCGTTGAAGACTAAGCGAATCTGATTCGCAAGCGTAATGTCGCAGGGTTCGTTTGAATCCTGCGACATTTTTTTGCGTGCAAGTTTCGGTTTTATTGTATCCAAAGAGATTGCGATAAGATTTGCTGATGGATCTTTCGACTCTGGCAAATGTGGCCACGGCATTAGCTGTTCTGACTGCTGTCGCATTCGGTTTGCTGGAAGCGCGGCGCGCACGGAAGGAGCGCGCGGAACGCGCGGCGTTTGCCGCGGTTCAAGCAATTCTCACTCCAGAGTGGATGGAGTCGATGATCGCAGTACAGAGCATTCCCGACGGATCGACCGCGTCGGAGATCGAAGGGGACGCCCGTGTATTCTCTGCAATGCAGACGGTGGGCTGCATTCTCGAAGGGCTTGGTTATTCTATATATGCGCGGATTGTTCCGTTGCGCGTAGTCGCGGACCTACTGGGTGGCACAGTTCGGCTGGCTTGGCGTAAAGTACAGCCCTATGTCGAACAAGAACGTCGGCGCAGCGGTTCCCAGAAAACATTTGAATGGTTCCAATGGCTCGCCACGCAATTGGAACGATATGCACCAGGAAAGACCAATTTGGAGATAGGCGCCCACCACGCTTATGAGGATTGGAAACCGTAACAGTTGCGTTCCGTACAGAGATCGCAGAACATTGGATAATGGCTTTCGACCTGAAGGAAATTATCGCGGCGCGACTGGGTGAGAATTACCAGCTCCACGAACGACACGTAAACCCGACGCTGGTGCAGGCGCAGCGAGTAATCGGGTTCGACAAGGTCTACGCGCGAGCGGAAGGCGCGTATCTCTATGACATGGACAATCAGCCGTACCTGGATTTTCTGAGCGGCTACAGCGTTTTCAACATCGGACGGAATCATCCTGTCGTGAAACAAGCGATTCGAGATGTTCTGGATCTCGATCTGCCAAATATGGTGCAGATGGATTGCTCGCTCTTGAGCGGGTTACTCGCTGAGGCTTTGACGAAACGAACCCCGTCGTACCTGAACGCTGTGTTCTTCTGCAATTCGGGAACTGAAGCAATGGAGGGTGCGCTGAAGTTTGCGCGCGCCGCCACAGGACGTAAGCGAGCGGTTTCGCTCGCAAGCGCATTTCACGGCCTGAGTCTCGGTTCGTTATCTTTGATGGGTTGCGAAAGTTTCACTGAGGGCTTCGGACCTTTGATGGAAGGATTCGATGCACGTGTGCCGCTCGAGGATATCGAAGCGCTAGATCGGCAGTTGCGTTCGCGCGATGTTGCGGCCTTAGTGATCGAGACTGTTCAGGGAAAGGGCTGTCGGACTTCCAGGACCGATTTTTTTGTTCGCGCGCAGGAACTCTGCCGGAAATACGACACGTTGCTGATCTCTGATGAAGTGCAGACTGGATTTGGTCGCACCGGAAAAATGTTCGGATTTCAACATTGGAATCTGGAACCGGACATCATCACGTTGGCAAAAACATTGAGCGGCGGCTACGTGCCGTGCGGCGCGATCGTGACCCGGCGCGATATCTATCAGAAAACTTTTTCTCGAATGGATCGTTGTGTTGTCCATTCGACGACATTCGGGCGCAACAATCTGGCGATGGCTTGCGGTCTCGCAGCACTGGAAGTAATCGATTCCGAAAAATTAGTCGAGAATTCTGCGAAAATGGGTGCGCTTCTGATGGAAAAGATGGACGCGCTGCGTGTGAAACACTCGTTCATTAAAGAAGTGCGCGGCAGAGGACTCATGATTGGGATCGAGTTTCATGAACCGCAAGAGTTCACACTAAGGATGGCGTGGAAACTGTTGCACAAGATCGACAAGGTTCTCTTTGCACAAATGGTCGTGACCCAAATGCTGAGCAAACATCGTATCCTCACGCAAGTGGCCGGGCACGCCATGGACGTAATGAAAATTCTGCCGCCGCTCATCATCGGTGAAAAAGAGGTCGACATGTTCGTCAGCGCGCTCGACGACGTACTCACTGAATGCCGCAAATTCCCGGGACCAATGTGGGAACTTGGAAATAATTTCGTTAAAGCCGCGCTTGGCTCAAGGCGCACAGCCGAGCCGCGGCCCGCTGTTTCTGCGTAACTGTAGCGGCGCTCTGTGAGCGCCAATCGGCCAGGTCAGTCCTCAGTGCCTTCGGCGGTCATAGACTGCCGCTACAGACTTTATCATTTGTCGATCGTTTGTTCGGGCGTACGTTTCAAAAATGGAGGAAAGAATATGAGCACTCCTGTTGCTGAAGAGAAAAAGACGAAACTGAATCAGCTCGATCAACTCAAAAAATTTACCAAGGTCGTCGCTGACACGGCGGACTTTGAGTCCATGAAGCAATTCAAGCCGCAAGATGCGACGACGAATCCGAGCCTGGTTTACGCTGCCACGCAAAAACCAGAGTACTCGCATCTGCTCGAGGAAGTACTGGCTGATCGGAAGAAATTAGGCCTGAGCGGCCACGAGCAAATCGAAGACATTTGCGATCATCTGCTTGTTCAGTTCGGCACAGACATTCTTGAGATTGTGCCGGGCCGCGTGTCGACCGAGACCGACGCGCGATTGTCATACGATGTCGAGGGCTCGATCAATAAAGCGCGCCGGTTGGTCAAACTTTATGAGGATCGAAAAATTCCGCGCGAGCGGGTGTTGATCAAAATCGCATCAACGTGGGAAGGCTTGAACGCCGCTGAGCAGCTCCAGAAAGAAGGGATCAAATGCAATCTGACGCTGATGTTTTCGCTGCCGCAAGCGGTGCGTGCGGCGGAAGCAAAGGTGCAGTTGATCTCGCCATTTGTGGGGCGGATTTACGATTGGTACAAAAAGGAAAACAAGCGCGATTACCTTGGTCCGGAAGATCCAGGAGTGGAATCGGTTACGGAGATTTATACGTATTATAAGAAATTCGATATTCCCACTGAAGTGATGGGCGCGAGTTTTCGAAACGTTGGACAGATTCTGGAACTGGCCGGATGCGATTGCCTGACGATTAGTCCCGAATTGATGGAAGAGCTTTCGAAATCGAACGAGCCAGTCGAGCGGAAGCTCGTTCCCGAGAAAGCGAAGTCGGCGAAGGTCGAGAAGCTGAAGCTCGACGAGAAGCAGTTCCGCTGGATGCTAAACGACAACGCGATGGCCTACGAGAAAACGGGCGAGGGAATTCGGAAGTTCGCCGCAGATGTAGTGAAGCTGGAAAAATTCGTCGCGAGCAAATTGTAGCGTCACCTCTTCCTCCACCTATTCTGCTTCTACGGCCCGCGTAACGGAGATTAAGACGAAGCAGAAGAGGAAGAGTAAATGTTTAACGTAGTCCTTGTTCGGCCGGAGATACCGCCCAACACGGGCAATATTGGCCGGCTTTGTCTGGCCACGCAATCAACGCTGCATTTGGTCAGGCCGCTTGGCTTTTCGCTGGACCATCGGCATTTGAAACGAGCCGGCCTCGATTACTGGGACGACGTAAGCCTGAAGCTTTGGGATTCCTTCGACGCCCTGCAGCGGTCGCAGCGTCCGGATGCGAATTACTTCTTTCTGACAACAAAGAGTAAGCGCCCTTACTACGAGGCGAGATTTCAGCGCGATGATTTTCTCGTGTTTGGGCCCGAAACAAAAGGGCTTCCGGAGAATTTGCTCGGGACCAACAAAGATCGCTGCATCAGCATCCCAATGCATGGAACCCGCAGCCTGAACCTGGCTACCGCGGTCGCAATCGTGCTGTTTGAAGCCGTGCGGCAACAGCAGCGTTGATCAAAAACATCGCAACACGGCGGGCGCGCTGGGAGTTAAATTAGCGACGGGAAAAGAGACATCCGGAAAATGACGCGGCGACGTTGAATAAGTGAGACTTTGGAATGTCCAAAAGTCTAAAAGGAAAAAGTTTATGAGAACGTTTTTAGTTTTTATCTGTAGTATTGCGCTCGCATTCGCCGCGAGCGGTGCGCAAGAAAAGAAGAAAGAAGAAAAACCAGCACCGAAAAAGCCGGCGCAGACGGCACAGGGTGCCCAACAGCGCGGCGTTTCTAAGCAGGGTGCTCCTAAAGCTGGCGGTCAACATCAGCAAACAAATGTTTCAGGCGCCGGTGTCGGAAAAGGCAAGGCAAAAGGCCAACAACAGGCGAATGTTCCCGCGGGACAACCGTCAGGGGCCGGACCGCAAAAGGCAAAAGAAAAGAAAGGTGCGCAGCCGACTACGACCGGTCAAGCAGCAGCTGTGGGCAAGACAAAACAAGGTCAAGCCAATGTTGCTCAGGGGAAATCAAAGCCGATTAAGCCGCAGCATTTCAATGTGCCAAGTAAGCCAAACACGGCAAAGGCTCCTCCAGTGAAGTTCCAGCAAAACAGGCGAATCGAAGGAAGCCAAAACTGGCAGGGCCAACAATATACTGTTTTTCGCAACTATAAATCCGAGTGGCATGATAAGAATTGGTGGCACAACCATCACAATAGGATCGTATTTGTATTCGGCGCTCCGTATGTTTGGAACGCGGGTTACTGGTACCCTGCTTGGGGGTACGCTCCCAATGCGTATTACGCTTGGGATGGACCTATCTATGCGTCGAATAATCTGCCGCCCGATCAGGTAATTGCTAATGTGCAGGCATCGCTGCAACAGCAAGGTTATTATCACGGCGAAATAGATGGTTTGATTGGGCCAGAAACGCGTGGAGCACTTACGGCTTATCAGCGCGATCACGGACTTTACGAGACATCAGCAATCGATCAGCCCACGCTGGAATCGCTGGGAATGGCCTGACGAGAAAGAGTTCTCGCTGCGAAAGCCGGAGCCTTTTGTTTAACTGTGCAGTGATCGTACTGAAACACTGCGACTTGGTGTTTGCCATGGGTTCTCTTGCCTCTTGCGCTAGACTGCGCAACTAAAGGCTCGCTCCAACATTGAATAAAGTACGAAGCGTAAACATCTAACCAGTCCGAAAGGAAACTTATGAGAACATTTCTTATTTTAGTTTGCAGCGTTGCACTCGCGTGTTCCGCGGGCGCTGCGAAAAATGATAACAAATCAAAGAAGCAAGCGCAGAAGAATAGGCAGACTCAATCAACACGGTATGCCCGTTCTGCAGCCGCTCCAAAGAAGGCAACGCCCAAGCGCTATCAACCAACCTCAACAGCCGCATCATATCAGAAAGCAAAAGCACGCCAGGGCGTCAATAACCAGACTTATCAGTCGCGGCCGAATATTAAAACGGCGAAAAAAAGTTCTCAGCAAATCGCTACACAGAATACCCAAGCTGCCCGATATGCGCCTAAGAAGACAAAACAAGCGCAACAGAACGCTAACAGGCAGTTTTATCAGTCCAGCGCGAACGTAAAGAAGGCCAAGAAGGGTTCCCAACAAATCGCCGCACAGAATGCGCAGCCGGGACGATACGCGAACGCTGCAACTTATAACAAGAAGACAAAGCAATGGAAAGGCAACACAGCTTCTGGCGCTGCATTTCAATCGAATAAAAAATACAAGGCACAGCGTTTCAATCTGGCCTCAAACACGCGCCCGACAAAATACACGGCTGTGAAGTTTCAGCAGAACCGACGAATTCAAGGAAGTCAGTACTGGCAGGGCAAGAATTATTGGGCGTTCCGAAATTACCGACCGGTGTGGCACGACAGATGGTGGTGGCGAAATCATTACAACCGAGTCGTATTCGTTTATGGTGGCTGGTATTACTGGAATTCGGGCTGGTGGTACCCAGCCTGGGGTTATGACCCCGGCGCATATTATGCTTGGGACGGCCCCATCTACGCGTACAACGGCCTTCCTCCGGATCAGGTTGTCGCCAACGTTCAGGCAGCACTCCAACAGCAGGGCTATTATCAAGGCGAAGTTGATGGCTTGCTGGGCCCACTTACACGCGAGGCGATTGCAGGTTACCAGCACGATCACGGCCTATATACGACTGCGGCCATTGATCAGCCGACGCTGGAATCGTTGGGAATGACGTAACAGACTTCTTTTGACCGGAAGCCGCCGTCGATCATCTCAACGGCGGCTTTCTGGCGTACATAGGAGTGACACGCTCTTGTCTTAGTATCGTGTTTGCTGCAGATAAGAGGACAAACCTTTCTCGATGGAAACAGCAACTCCGCAATTAGTGGCGCGCAATCTTTTCCAATCCTTCCGAATAGGAGCTCGCCGTATCGATGTCTTGCGCGGTATCTCAATGGAGGTCGCGCGCAATGAAGCGGTTTTTCTTTCTGGTGCTTCAGGTGCAGGCAAGACAACACTTCTCTATACCCTGGCAGGTTTGGAGCGCCCCGAGTCCGGCACGGTCGAATTTGAGGGACGAAACCTTTACAACGGGACATCTGCTTCGCAGGCGCGTTTTCGAAATCAGAAAATGGGTTTTGTATTCCAGGGATATTTTCTCCTGCCGGAGCTGACTGCGCTGGAAAATGTCTCACTGCCGGGCATGATTGGTGGAAAATCTACA
Organism: Verrucomicrobiota bacterium; assembly: GCA_046732875.1. Classification (GTDB taxonomy): domain Bacteria; phylum Verrucomicrobiota; class Verrucomicrobiia; order Chthoniobacterales; family UBA10450; genus Udaeobacter. Next base: position 18,524 of record JBKPOB010000183.1, read on the forward strand.
AGGGAACGCGCCGAAGAAAGCTTAACGGCCGTTGGTTTGGCTGGCCGCATGCATCATCTGCCAGCAGAACTTTCAGGAGGCGAACAACAGCGCGTAGCGATTGCGCGAGCCTTGACGAACAATCCCGAAATCATCTTCGCCGATGAGCCAACGGGAAATCTCGATTCAAAAACCGGGGACGCGATTATTGATCTGTTGTTGGAGTTGACGCGTTCGCGAAAAAAAACGCTGCTGGTGGTGACACACGATGCGCGCCTCGCAGCACGGGGTGACCGGCAATTGCACATTAAAGACGGAGTGTTACAGTGAGAGGCGTAAAGCGATCAAGCGTTGAAGCGGGTGGGTGATCACTTTCGCGCTTCAATATTTTAACTCTTTGACCATCTCCGCATTTTGCAGCTTGAATTGCCCGGTTAAGCGTTGGAGATTTTCTTGCGATTATGAAAACCACTGATGCGACGGTGTTGGACGAACCGAAAATCCACGACCCAGGTGCCGAGGCTGTAACCGAACCCGCAGTCGAAAGTCGGCCACACCGAGCAACCGGCGTTAAAGATGCGAAGATTTATATCGACGGAAAGTTCTACTCGGAAACCAACGCGAAGATTTCCGTCTTCGATCATGGTCTGCTTTATGGCGACGGAATCTTCGAAGGAATTCGCTTTTACAACAGTCGAGTCTTTCGACTCGAAGAACATCTTCAAAGGCTGTGGGATTCGGCGCGTTCTATCTGTCTCGAAATTCCGATGACGATGCGGGATATGACCGAAGCGGTCCTCGAGACAATCCGGCAAAATCATTTGCGTGATGGTTATATCCGGCTGCTGGTTACACGTGGGATTGGCAATCTGGGTTTGAACCCGACGCAATGTAAGTCCCCAAGCGTGATTATCATTGCGGCGACGATTGCCCTTTATCATGAGGACTTTTACCGCAAAGGGTTAACCATTGTGACGTGTGCAACACGTCGGAGCAACCCGGCGGCGCTTAATCCGGCAGTAAAATCGTTGAACTATCTAAACAATGTGATGGCGCGGATTGAAGCAAATTTGGCAGGCGCGGATGAAGCGCTCATGTTGAATGACGCGGGCAACGTTGCCGAATGCACCGCTGACAATGTGTTCATCGTTAAACACGGCCAAATTTTCACGCCCCCTGTCGCGGCCGGCGCGCTGCGAGGAATCACACGCTCGGTAGTATTCGAAATCGCCGCGGAACTTAGCGTCAAAGTTCGGGAAACCAACATCACGCGCCATGATGTTTTTGTTGCTGACGAATGCTTCCTTACGGGCACTGCCGCAGAGATCGTCCCGGTCGTAAAAGCGGATGGGCGATCGATCGGAAGCGGAAAGCCAGGGCCCATCACCGCGCGCATCATCGCGCGATTCCATCAGGTGACACGCGAAACCGGTACACCAATTTTCGCCTAGAAATTGAACAAAGCCGGTTCTGACGCAGAAACGTCGTGGAAATATTGGGGGTTGAATGTTTCCAAAACAGCAAGGTCTAATTAAGAGAAATGTTGTGTGACGTTTGCAAATGCAATGACGCGACGGTTTTCCTGACGCAAATTCTGGAAGGCAAAATGCAAAAGGTGAATCTCTGCGACGCTTGCTCGAAAGAGAAGGGCGTACAAGATCCGACAGGATTCGCGCTCGCGGATTTGCTGCTTGGCATTGGAGCGGCAGAAGAAATTGAAAAAGGCGCATCGACTCAGAAATGCCCAGTGTGTGGCTTTAGTCAGGCCGACTTCAAAAAGACCGGACGCCTCGGCTGCAGCGAGTGCTACGTTACCTTCGGCGATGGCCTGGGTTCGCTCTTAAAGGCCATGCACAAGGGCACCGAACACATTGGGAAATTCCCGGAGCGGGCGCAGCGAACGATGGCGCTTAATCATCGGATGCGTGCCTTGACCGAGCACTTGCAGAAGGCTGTAGCGGACGAGAACTATGAGACGGCGGCTTCGTTGCGCGACCAAATTAGACAACTCGAAAGCGAGCTCTCGAAGTCATCATGAAAATTTCCAACGTCCTAACCACTGCAGGAGAATGGTTGCGCGGTGAGGGACCCCATCACCAGGTCGTAATTAGCAGTCGTGTACGGCTCGCACGCAACTTGCGCAACCGTCCTTTTCCGGGTTGGGCAAAGAAGGCGGAGCGCAGTTCGATTCTGGAGTTAATCAGATCACGCGTGGAAACGCTTCCGGAAATGCAGGAGGCGTTTGCGGAGAGTCTGCAGGACCTCTCGGCGCTGGACAGACAGGTTCTGGTGGAGCGCCATCTAATCAGTCGCGAGCATGCCGCCAAGGGCGCCGGCAGTGCGGTCGTCGTGAATCGGCGGCAGACCCTTAGCATCATGATCAGTGAAGAAGATCATTTGCGCATGCAATCGATTCGTTCCGGTCTGCAATTGAAACAGGCATTCAAACTTGTCGATAAAATCGATAGCGCGCTCGAAGGCAAACTGGACTTCGCCTTCGATCCTCGCCTTGGATACCTGACCGCATGCCCTACAAACGTTGGTACTGGAATGCGCGCCTCGGCGATGTTGCACTTGCCAGGGCTTGTCCTCAGCGAGTTGATTAATCAAGTCATTCAGGCCGTGAGCAAAATCGGGCTCGCTGTACGCGGTTTGTACGGCGAGGGCACTGAGGCGATGGGCAATCTTTTCCAGATTTCAAATCAGACGACGCTTGGCGAGAAGGAAGAAGAAATCATCAGTCGCCTCAGCAAAGTAATCGAAACAATTATCGAAAAGGAGCACAACGCGCGGCAGCTGTTGCTTCAGAAAAAGCCAAATACGCTTTTGGATCAAATCGGCCGGGCGTACGGCGTTTTGACCTACGCCCATGCCATGGCCTCTAAGGAAGCGCTCAACCTGCTCTCGATAATCAAACTCGGGACGGACCTGGGCGCGTTTCCGGAAGATCGACGCCTGCAAATCGATGGATTGTTCATAGAGACGCAGCCCGCGCATTTGCAGAAAAGCTCTCAACAAAAGTTGAACGCGGAAGAACGTGACCATTTGCGCGCCCAAATTATTCGCGAGCGTTTGAAACTCTTTCCCAAACCTGATATTAGTAAGATGGCGAGGCAGTCGGGAGGTGACTCGATTGCGGTGCCATCGAACGATGAATAATTTCACTCCCCGGGCTCAACAGGTTTTGGCGCTTGCTCGCAAGGAAGCCGATCGGTTTAACCACAACTACGTCGGTACCGAGCATCTGCTCCTGGGCCTTATCAAACTAGGCCAGGGAGTCGCGGTCAATGTTCTGCAAAAGATGGGTCTTGATCTTGAGACCGTGCGGATGGAAGTGGAAAAACAGGTCGGCTCGGGGCCGGAAACCAAGATGGTTGGGAACGTTCCCTATACTCCTCGCGTCAAAAAAGTACTGGCGCTCGCGGGCAAGGAAGCCAAGGCGCTCAATCACTCCTACGTCGGGACCGAACATATTTTGCTTGGACTTTTACGCGAAGGCGAGGGAGTCGCTGCCAGAGTTCTGAAGAGTCTCGAACTCGACATCGAACGCACACGCAACGAAATACTCAAAGAGCTCGATCCCAATTTCACGCCTTCTGAATCGGACCAGGAAGCTGGCGAGCCAACGAAGAAAGATGTAAAGACGCCAGCACTCCGTGCATTTGGACGCGATCTGACCGATCTGGCTAAGAAAGGCGAACTCGATCCGGTAATTGGTCGGCGCAATGAAATCGAGCGCGTCATCCAAGTGCTTTGCCGAAGGACAAAGAACAACCCGGTCCTAATCGGCGAAGCAGGTGTCGGCAAAACAGCTATTGCTGAGGGTCTCGCCCAGGAGATTGCAAGCGGCAATGTGCCGGAGTTATTGCGAGACAGACGCGTGATCACGCTCGATCTGGCGCTGATGGTTGCGGGCACAAAGTACCGGGGCCAGTTCGAGGAGCGCATCAAGGCGGTGATGGACGAGATCCGCCGTTCCAAGAACGTGATCCTCTTCATCGACGAGCTGCACACAATCGTCGGCGCCGGTTCCGCTGAAGGCGCGATGGACGCATCAAACATCATCAAGCCCGCGTTGAGCCGTGGTGAGTTGCAATGCGTTGGCGCGACGACGATGAACGAATACCGCAAGTATATCGAGAAAGACGCGGCGCTGGAACGGCGCTTCCAGACGATAAAGGTCGATGCGCCGACGGTAGATGAAGCCATTCAAATCCTGAAAGGTCTGCGTCCGAAGTACGAGGCACACCATAAGGCGAAGCTCACGGACGAAGCGCTTGAGACAGCCGTTAGATTTTCTGATCGTTATATCACGGGACGATTTCTTCCCGACAAAGCAATCGATGTTATGGATGAAGCAGGGGCGCGTGCCCGCATCAATGCCATGACGCGGCCACCCGACGTAAAGGACATCGAGAAGGAAATAGAAGAGATTCGATTGGAGAAAGAAGGGGCAATCAAAGCGCAGGATTTTGAGAAAGCCGCCGCGCTCCGCGACAAGGAAAAGCAAACCAAGGAAAAGCTCGATGCCATTCTAAACAAATGGCGCGAGGAGCGAGAAGAGAAAGAAGTGGTAGTGACGGCGGACGACATGATGCACATCATCTCGAAAGTGACGGGGGTTCCTCTCCAGCGCATGGAGCAGGAGGAAACACAAAAGCTGCTCATGATGGAGGCCGAGATGAAGCAACGCGTCATTGGCCAGGACGAAGCGGTTACCGCGATCAGCAAAGCTTTGCGTCGCTCCCGCGCGGACTTGAAAGATCCAAAACGTCCGATCGGATCATTTGTCTTCCTCGGTCCTACTGGCGTTGGAAAGACGTATCTCGCGCGCACACTCGCCGAGTTCATGTTTGGCGACCCGGACGCTTTGATTCAGATCGACATGTCGGAGTACATGGAAAAATTCACTGCTTCTCGCTTAATCGGTTCACCGCCCGGCTATGTCGGTTACGAGGAGGGCGGACAACTGTCCGAGGCCGTGCGTCGCCGGCCGTATTCAGTCGTCCTCTTTGACGAGATCGAAAAAGCGCACCCCGATGTGATGCACTTGCTTTTGCAGATTCTCGAAGACGGCAAAATCACTGACTCGTTAGGGCGCAAAATCGATTTCCGGAACACGATCATTATTATGACTTCCAACGTCGGTGCCGACTTGCTGAAGAAACAGACTGTGATGGGCTTCGGCGCGCCGCTAGAAGGGCATGATTATGATTCGATGCGCGATAAAATTCTCGATGAAAGCAAACGCGTCTTTAAGCCGGAGTTTCTTAACCGACTCGACGAAATCATCGTGTTCCATTCACTTGGCAAACCGGAGCTGTTGCGAATCGTCGAGCTGGAAGTGGACAAAGTACTCGCACGCATTAAAGCCAAGGACGTCCACATTGAGTTAAAGCAGAGCGCGAAGGAATTCCTCATCGAAAAAGGATATGATCCTCAATATGGCGCCCGGCCGATGCGTCGTGCGGTGGAACGTTATCTCGAAGACCCGCTGGCGGAAGAATTACTCCGAGGCAACGTCAAGCCTGGTGACCACGTCGAAGTCGCGGCTAATGACGGCAAGCTTGGTTTTCACGTCGCCGAGCCGCAGGCGCAGAGCAGCACGGCCGCGTCCGCACCGAGCTAGCGGTTTTTCGGCTCGCCCGGCGGTCGAGCTGTATCAAATCACGCGCGCGGATGCGCGTCCGCATAGGCTTTCTTTAACCGCTCGGTAGTCACGTGGGTATAGATTTGTGTTGTCGAAAGGCTGGCATGTCCGAGCAACGCCTGAACACTGCGCAGGTCGGCGCCACGGTCGAGCATATGCGTCGCGAAACTATGCCGTAGCTTATGCGGGCTGACTGTAATTGGAATAGATGTGTAACGAACATAGCGTTTTAACACGAGCCAGATCGAACGCGGGGATATTCGCCTTCGCGCTTTGTTAATGAATAACGGTCCCGAATGCACGTTGGCCACGGCGCGATAACGCGAGATCGCTTCCAGCGCAGGCAAACCCACAGGACATACTCGTTCCTTGCGGCCTTTGCCGAATACGCGGACAGATTCTGTGTAGGGATCGACGTCAGCCACATTGAGCGCCGCCAGTTCGCTAAGTCGTAGGCCGCTGCTGTAGAACAATTCCATGATCGCGACGTCGCGCAGAGGCATCCAAACCGGCGCAGATCTACTTTTCGATTCGCGTGTTGGCGCGGCAAGAAGTTCTTCGACCTGCTGGCGCGTGAGGACCAATGGAAGCTTCTTCTCGATTTTCGGCAGCTGCACCTCGCGCACAGGATTGCCGCGCAACCCTTTTCGGGCTGCCAGAAACTGATAGAACGTGCGTAACGCAGAGAATTGCAATCGCACATAGGAACGCGCCTGCCCGCGTTTCGCAATTGCAAACAAATAATCGCGAAAATCGTCACCTTTGCATTTTTTCCACGGTGTTTGGTTTTCGACGCGAAAAGCAGCCAATGCCTGGCGATAAGCCTTCAATGTGCGCGGCGAAGCGTTTCGCTCGTTTGCGAGGTAGCGCAGGAAGTCCTCGGTAAGAGGGTCCTTTTTGAAGGAAGCGCGCGGACCTTCTGTCATGTCGAGCAGAATCGAGACACTCTAACTGTTTAAATCACACGCGTGTTACAAGCAACAGTAAGAGATTCCTCGACTTTGCTCGGAATGACAAGAAACGAGACGTTCACTCCGGTTTTTCCACCACGTAACGGAGATCTTCCGCGGTCGCGTGACCACGGAATTGACTCTTGAAGATCGGCGGCGGGTTGGTGGATATCAGCTGGTAGCCTTTCAAAACAAACTCAGGATAAATTCCATTGCTCGCAGGCTCATAAACCTTGTCGCCGCTAAAATAGCCGTAGAGTTTGTATTCGTAGTTGTTATCGCTTCCGATATCGACACGTTCGCGATCGGGAGCAAGCTTCTGTTTTTCGTTCAACATCACTAATTCTGCCGTGCTCCAGGGTTGGCCCGGGCGCCGGATGTAACCCCAGAACTTGTAATCGGATTTGTAATAACGCCGTCCGATGAAATAATCGCCCGCGGGTTCGGCTGCGATATTCTGTGCCATCTCGAGCCTGGCTTGTTGAATTCCCTGAGGAACAGTTTCGCAGGCGCTGAAAAACGTCGCGCCAACCAAGAGATTGCCTACGAGCAGAAAGCGAGTGACGCGTCTCATTCCTTCAAGTGCACATCTTTTATCGCAGCTTCGGGCTCGGCGCAAACCGGCGAAGCGCTAAACAATTGCGCTGATACGACCGGCTCGCTACGTTCCCGGCTATTATGATCGAACTGGAAGTGTATGCGCGGGGTTTGCGTGACCTGAATAAAATCCTGGAGCTGGATCTTCAACTCGAGCCAATCGCCGGCCTTCATTACAAAATCGATACAAACCACGATCTTGTATACTTCGAGTTCGACCGACCGACCCTGAGTTTGCGCGAGATTCGGGCGATTTTTCTCAAGCTGGGGCTTGAACCTCTATTCGTCGGCGCAATTCCGCCGGAGCTTCGACCCAGGACAAAAACGGAGCCGCTGAGCACGTAAGAAGTGAATCATAATTGGTGACTGGTGAATAGTAGGAAACGAGCTCGCTGCAAGGTATCACCGTTCACCAATCACTGAGTCACTATCATAGTGTACAAATGACTGCTCGATTGTTTATTGCACTAGGAAGACCAGTGCTCGCCTTCTGGCAGTACCTGGGCGAGGTCGTGTTGCTCGCGGCCGACACCTTTCGTTCCATTTTCACGCACAAGCTCCGTTGGAAATTATTTCTCAATCAAGTCGTCGAGGTTGGTTTGCTTTCGCAGCTCGTCGTCGTAATCACCGGTGGATTCACTGGTGCAGTGTTCTCGGCACAGACATTTTTTCAATTTAACAAGCTAGGAATGGGCTCCGCCGTAGGTGCGGTAGTTTCGGTGTCGCTCTGCCGTGAGCTCGCCCCGGTCCTGACCGCTCTAATGGTGGCTGGACGCGTCGGCGCCGCGATGTCAGCCGAGATCGGCACGATGAAAGTAACTGAGCAAATCGATGCGTTGCGCGCACTCGCGGTTTACCCGATTGATTATTTGGTCGTCCCACGCGCACTCGCCATGATGGTATCGATGCCGCTGCTTGTCGCGGAGTGTATAGCCGTCGGCATCGCCGCCGGCTATTTCGTAGCGATTTTCATGCTCGACATCAACGGCACCTACTACATGGCAAACATGGTGCGCTGGACACGCAGTCGCGACATCATTATGGGTCTGTCAAAAGCGTTCTGTTTCGGAATACTTATCGTATTCATCAGCTGCCACAAAGGGTTAACCGCCCGCGAAGGCGCGGTCGGCGTCGGTCGGGCCACGACTGAGGCGGTGGTGAACGCCTCGCTCGCGGTTCTGATTTGCAATTTTTTCCTCACCATGTTGTTCAACATCATTTACCCGGCGGGATATCAGTAATATTAGGGAGTTGAGAGTTGACAGTTGAGAGTTGAGAGTTTGGGCGTTGCGATGATCGAAGCGCCGCCATCTCCCAAGTTCCCCATTAAACCGCGTTTGGTTTCGAGCAAATCTTCGCCAATGATTGCGGTGCGGGCATTGGTGAAAAGAATCGGACAGCAGGAAATTCTGCGTGGGATCGATCTAGAAGTCGCAACTGGCGAAACCCTCGCCATCATTGGACGCAGCGGCGGCGGCAAAAGCGTTTTACTTAAACATCTCGTAGGGTTGATGCAGCCCAGTGCGGGAGAAATTTGGATCCAGGGCCAAAACATTATCGGGATGAGCGAACGCCAGCTCGGGGAAATCCGCAAAAAGATCGGCATGCTCTTCCAGGGCGGCGCACTCTTTGATTCGATGACTGTAGAAGAAAATATCGCTTTTCCATTGCGCGAAGCTGGCGAACGCGATCCGAAAGTTTTGCGCGCAAAGGTCGCGGAGATGCTTGATGTGATGGAAATGGAAGGGCAGGAAGATAAGATGCCGGAGAGTTTGAGTGGTGGAATGAAGAAACGCGTCGGCCTTGCGCGTTCGATTATTCGCCGGCCTTCCTGTGTGTTGTACGACGAGCCCACATCTGGACTCGATCCCGTAGTTGCGGACAGCATCAATCGATTGATTCGCCGGCTGCAACACCGGTTTGGAATGACCAGCATTGTCGTGACCCACGATATGAAAAATGCGTTCGACGTGGCCGACCGAATTGCTTACTTGCACGAGGGCCGAGTTTATTTTCATGGAACTTCGGCCGAACTCCAGCAGTCGACCGATCCGCTGATCCAGGATTTCCTCCTCGGGCGCTCCGATGGGCAACGAGGGAACCGCGTTGAGAGTTAAGGGTTGAAATGCGAGAGTTGAGGACTGATGAATCGGCACGAGCGAGGTTTGGAATTTAAGGTCGGCGTTTTCGTTTTTGTGGGATTGGCGATGTTAGGCGCTCTGGTCGTGCAATTCGGCAGACTGGGAGAGGGTTTCAAAACCTATTATACCCTCACCGTTCGCTTCAACGATGCGAGCGGGCTCTTGAAAGGCACCGACGTCTTGCTCGCCGGCGCGAGAATTGGAAAGGTCGCAGGCCCTCCGCGGCTGGTTCGCGAAGGTACTGGTATCGTCGTGCCGCTGAAAATTTATGATTACATCAAGATACCTGAGGGGACCAAATTCACAGTCGGAAGTTCTGGTTTGCTGGGCGATCGGTTTGTAAATGTAACCATGCCAGCTGGTCAGCCGAAGGCGTATCTGCCGCCGAATGCATATATCAGCGGTGCGCGCGAGACCGGCATCGACGACATCACGCGGGAAGGTGGCGCTCTTTTAAATGATCTTCGAGGGACAGTGCAAAAGCTGAATCAGGAAACGCTTTCTGGCGAGAACATGCAAAACCTGAAGGCAAGCATGGAGCATCTAAAGCAGGCTACGACTGCGCTGGCAGAATCTTCGAAGAAATTGGATGGAGTCATCGACCAAGCGGGGTCCACAATGACTTCCGCAAAAGAAGCGGCTGACAATTTGCAGAGCGCGATCGATGACACGCGCAAGGTGCTTCGCAGCGCCACACAAGGCAAAGGCTTGGTGGCCACTCTTCTGAACAACCAACAGGTGGCTAACGATCTGCACGCGCTGATCAGTAATTTGAGAGCGCACGGTGTTTTATTTTACCGCGACAGCGCTGCAACAACTCAAACGAGACCCCAGGAGCAAACCAAACCAGCGCGCCAGAGTAGGGGACGCTGAGATTGCTTTAAATAGATTAGCCGGCGATTTGGTTCAGCTTGATTCAAGCAAACCTCGACAAACGTGGCATGGCTCAGACCATCGATGCGAATTATTTTATCGCGCGATCTTTCACCGCGCTCGAGTACGATTGCGCGCTGAGGAAGGCTCAATTTTTCCGCCAGGAATCTACGCAAAGCGGTGTTCGCTTTTCCCTCTACCGCTGGTGCCCGCAGCTTAATTTTGATCGCGCCGCCGTGTTTTCCCACCACTTTGTCGATCTTCGCGTTGGGAATGACGTAAACTCGAATCGTCATCACTGCTCAATTGATTGTTCATTTCCCGATTGACAAGAGAGACTCAATCCCGGCACAGAAAGTTGTCTTATGGACACCACGAAACTAACAACTGTCATATCACTGCTTGTTGCCCTCAGCATAGCCTCTGAGCGGCTTGTTGATATCATTAAAGGGCTCGTTCCCTGGTTGAATCAACCACGGTCGAGACCTGTCAACGAAGGTTGGAGGAAAGCCGCTCTTCAAATACTGCCGTGGTAGCAGGTATAACCACTGCTTGGCTGGCTAGTGCGGCGATTCCGAAAGGCGTAGGCATTCCGGATGACTGGACCGGAACGTTAGCTCTTGGTCTGTTGGCGAGCGGCGGTTCAGAATTCTGGAATTCGATTCTGACCTACGTGACAAAAGCCAAGGATCTAAAGGCAGCCGAGGCTGAAACCAAGCAGATCGAGGTGCGCGCGAAGAGGGGAACGCAATCGAAGCATACCCGTTAGGAACGCGTCCAAACGCGCTTTACGATCCCTGCGCGTAGTTCTTTTAGCGGTCAGGCGTCTAAAGAGCGGCGATCTCCAGTGCGCCGCCGGGCGATCTGGAGATCGCTCTTCCTTGATTCCACTAGCGCAGACCGACTACTTCGCGAACCCGTTTCATGACTTGATTCGCGATTTCATTCGCTCGGGTCGCGCCTTTGTTGAGCACGTCGTCGATATACGATTTATCGGCCAGAATTTCTTCTCGGCGTTTGCGCATCGGCGCGAAATATTCCCAAAGTTTTGCGAAGAGTTGTTTCTTGAAATCGCCATAGCCGGTTCCGCCTTTTAGGAACTCCTCACGCATCGTCGCAATTTCATCCCTTGATGTAACGAGTGAGTAGAGCTTGAAGATGGTGGACTGCGCTGGGTCTTTTGGGGCTTCTACGGATGTGGAATTAGTCACGATGCCCATGACGCGCCTTCGCATTTCTTTTTCGTCGCCGAAGATGTCGATATTGTTGCCGTAGCTCTTACTCATCTTCTGGCCGTCGATCCCCGGCACCGTTTCTGTCGCAGGTTGGATTCGCGCTTCCGGCAGCTTAAAAACTGGCCCAAATGCTTCATTCATTTTCACGGCAAGATCGCGCGTGATTTCGATGTGCTGTTTTTGGTCCTTGCCCACTGGCACAACGTCGCTGTCGTAAATTAAAATGTCCGCCGCCATAAGCACGGGGTAACTGAACAAGCCGACGGTGGCGGACAATCCTCGGGCTAGTTTGTCTTTGTAAGAGTGGGCGCGTTCCAGTAAACCCATCGGCGCGACTGTCGATAAAATCCACGCCAGCTCGGTCACTTGCGGAACATCCGAATGCCGAAAAAACGTGGCACGCTCTGGATCGAGTCCGCACGCCAGAAAATCGAGGGCGACGAGCCGGCTGTTCTCGCGCAGCGTTTTCGGATCGCGCACACTGGTAAGCGCGTGATAATCGGCAATGAAATATAGGGCTTCGCCTTCGGCTTGAAGTGCGATCGCCGGCTTCATCATTCCGAAGTAATTGCCGATGTGCAGAACACCGCTGGGCTGAATACCGGAAAGGATGCGCATGAGTTTGATAAGGTTTCAGATTTTGAGTCGAAAGCTAATCAATCCAAGTGACGAATGACAAATGCCGAAGGCCGAAGGAATGATGAAGCACAAACAATTGTAGGGCGTTTGATTCGCTCGCACCAGCGAGCTCATCCTTCGGGCTTCCCGTCCATGTCGCTCGGCGCCCGCCGGCTCCATTCTGTGAAACGCCGGGAGAATTCATTGGCGTCTGACACAGACGCCCTACAGTTTGAGGACTCACTTCGTACTGGCAAATTCGTGCGCCTGCCCTTAGATAAACCGCGCAATGGCCGCAAAAAACTCCCAGCCCGTTTCCGTCGTAACCGGCGCCGCTGGTTTTCTGGGATCGCATTTGAGCGATCGACTGCTGGAGGAAGGTCATCGGGTCATCGCCATCGACAATTTGATCACCGGCAACACAGCGAACATCGGGCACCTGGCCGGGAACGAGAATTTCCAATTCATCAAACACAACGTTTCGAATTTCATTTTTCTGCCGGAAGAGAAAATCGATTACGTCTTTCATTTCGCTTCCCCAGCCAGTCCAATCGATTACCTCGAACTCCCGATTCCTACATTAAAAGTAGGCGCGCTCGGCACGCACAACACTCTGGGCCTGGCCAAGGACAAAAAGGCCGTGTTCATTCTGGCCTCAACGTCGGAAGTATACGGCGATCCGCTCGAACATCCGCAAAAGGAGGATTACTGGGGCAATGTGAACCCAATTGGACCGCGCGGTGTGTACGATGAGGCGAAACGTTACGCTGAGGCGATGACCATGGCGTATCATCGTTATCATCGCGTTGACACCAGGATCGTGCGCATATTCAACACATACGGTCCGCGAATGCGGTTGCGTGATGGACGCGTGGTGCCAGCGTTTATCGGGCAGGCGCTGAATAAGCAGCCGCTGACTGTTTTTGGCGACGGCTCACAAACGCGCTCGTTCTGTTACGTGTCCGATTTGATCGACGGCATTTTCAAGCTGGCCATGAGCGATTTCCACGAGCCGGTTAACCTGGGTAATCCGCACGAAATGACAATTAAGCAGTTCGCCGACGAAATCGTTCGGATTACCGGAACCAAGTCGGTAATCGAATACAAGCCGTTACCCATCGATGACCCGAAAGTGCGACAACCGGACATCGCGCGCGCAAAAGAAGTCCTCGGTTGGGAACCGCGCGTGGATTTTGAGGAAGGAATCAAGACAACACTCAAATATTTTCAGGAATCGTTGAAGCGTTAGAAGGTTGCATCGTTACGTATCACGGTTCACGAATCTTGATTAAAGAATTGCGCGCTTGCGTGCGTTTGCGCAAAATTTTACTGGCGCTTCTGGTTATTTAGATGTGAATTGTGTCATGGTTAAGCGCGCGTTTTGCGTCGCCCTGGGTTTGGTAGCTTCATTGTGTCCAGCTGGCGCACAGCAATTGAATCGCGCAGAGTGGCCGGTCGGTGGTTTTGATCCTGCTTTTGCGCTGAACCTTTATCAGCCGAGAATTTGGGGCGCAGGCGATAGCTTTCTTCTCCTTCGCAGAGGTCCGGTTAGGACGTGGTCAGACGGCGGTTGGTTGGCGAGCGAAAATGCGTTAACTCAAATCGGTATGGCCTCGCTGGATCTTTTTCCGATTGCGTTTTCGGCTCCAGATGTTTTTAGCACTGTCTCCGCCCCCAAAGGAAACAGCACTCGTAATTCTCGGTCCCAGAATTACGGAGCAGATGGAAAAGATAATGGTGACGAGATAACGGGGCCGCCATCGAGTCGAGTCTATTACGGTGGCGAAATGGGCTTCTTATACGGCCGATGGAGCGGGAAGGGTAGCGGCGATATGTGGGAAACGTATGTCGTCGGCACGGTTGGCAACGACAAATTCCAGATCACAGCCGGCGCGTCTTACGACGAATGGAATGGAAGTGGACGGTGTGTTCGGTTTCGTTCGTTCGCCGCTCCAAGATAGCCGCACGCGTCCTCTGCATTCGAAGTAACTCGGCCCTGCGATGTTAACTTCGTCAATATTCCTGCCCTCGGATTGCACATCGCAGGCATTGGCCGATTTCAAGAAACTAGTCATCGAAGGCGGCGCAGTTAATCCAGAAGGTTTAGAGGAAAGAATCCGCAGCGCTTCTCGCCTGTTGTTTCTTCGCGGGCCAGATGATCAACTCGTCGGAGTCGGTGCGTTGAAACATCCGCGGCCCAGCTACCGAAACAGGGTGTTCGCGGACGCGCGCGCGACTGTCTCAGGAGAGGACTACCCTGTTGAGTTAGGTTGGGTCGTGGTGACTAAATCACACCAGGGACGACGGCTCTCGACGCGAATTGTCGGCGAATTACTTCCGTTCGCGGAGAACGAGAACATTTTCGCGACGACCCGGGCAGACGAACGCGTCCTGAGTTTCGCGTTCGACTATGGATTCAAGGTCAACGGGAAACCTTTCCCGAGCGGCCACGGCTACGATCTTGTTCTCTATCTTCGTAATGCGCATGATTACCTGCGGTGAAGTTACGAAAAGCATCACTTCGCGATGCACGCTTTGTTAATCTAACGAGAAAGAGGTGAGCCATCACCGTTGCACTCAGCGCTAGTAAGCCGGACGGAGGCTTGTGTCATGTCACGCTAAACAAGCAGCGTGCTCCTCTGAGATACGCTGGAATGTTTCCAGTGCGTTGGCAGTCGGTAAATCGCTAGCGGTAATGGAGGCATCAAGTGCTCTAAGTCGTGCGACGCACTTCTCGGCGCTCGAAAGACGGGTTGTAATCTGAAAGCTTTTGTGGAGCGCGCCGGCAACAGTGCCTGATGCCGTTAACAGCGCAACAATTGAACAAAGAATGCGCCATCCGCCGACAGCTTCAAGTGCGCGCTGGCCTCCCATCACCGTGCCACCAGCAAGAACAGTGGCCACTGCTCCGCAGATGATGCTGATGACCAATAAGCGGGTATCCCACCGGCGGGTCCTGGCGCAGTAAAGCTCCGCTCGCCGCAAGGCATCGCGTACCGTGCTGAGCAACTCATCTCGCTGTTGAGATTTGTCGGTAGGCATGGCCCTAGAAAAGCTTAACGAGAATGAGATAAGCTAAAGGCGGGGTTAGTTGCAAGCGTGCTGACGATCCTTCAAGCAAGGGCCGTTGGCGAATCGAATGGTTCGGATTGTCTCCAATTGTTCGGGGTTTAGGAAGCAGAGTGCTCCGATCTTTTCGATTGAAATTGTCAGGCGATTCTTACTACCATCGTTGCAACCACGACGGGAGATTCCTGATTGAGCCCGCTGGCCGAAGTCGTTTCAACGAATTAACACTAATGTCGGCTCGAAAATTCGCCGCGGACAAATTGTTGTGGGAAACACTGGGACGTTGGAAACGTTTGAGCCCTGAATTGGATCGCATTCAGTTCCTGAAAACCGTGCCGTTCTTTGACCGACTCTCCAATCGGCAGCTCAAACACGTCTCTGATATCATGTTCGAACGCACCTATGACACGGACGAATCAATTTTTGAGGAGGGACAACCCGGTGCTGCGCTCTTTCTAATTTTGGATGGAAAAATCGCGATAGAAATTTGCCGAGAGTCCAGCACAACCCGCCTCGCTGTTTTGGAGAAAGGTGCCTTTTTTGGTGAGATGGCGCTACTGGATGACACGCCGCGTTCCGCTAACGCGCGGGCTTTGGAACCGACTCGAGCACTGGCGCTTTATCGGAACGACCTTGACGGATTGATGCATCGGCATGCGCGAACTGCCTGTCAAATTTACCGTTCCCTTGCGTCGATGATCGGCGATCGCCTTCGTACGACCAATGAATTGGTGCAGATGAAAACTCCTGCAGACACGGCCGGATTAGGATGAGCAACGCTCTGGACTTCGAAGACAGAGAACGAGAGCGCAAGGTTCGGCGGACAGTCTTTTACCTCGTATTTGCGACGCTGGCCTTAATTTTGGGAGGCTTCCTGATCTGGAAATTAAGCATTCTTATTTTACCGATCATCGTGGGCGCCTTGCTCGCCTTCGTATTCCGCCCGGTGAAAGATCGCTTCCGGGTGCGATGGTTGCCGCACGAGCTTCAGGTACTTTGTTCTTTCGCGCTCATTGGCCTTGTTTGTT
Source organism: Verrucomicrobiota bacterium (assembly GCA_046732875.1). GTDB lineage: Bacteria > Verrucomicrobiota > Verrucomicrobiia > Chthoniobacterales > UBA10450 > Udaeobacter. The sequence continues at coordinate 34,664 of JBKPOB010000183.1, forward strand.
CTTCGCCTTCAACACTCTGCGCAAACACATTCCCGACGAAGAGCAGAAACTCGAATTCAAAGTCCGCCTGCAATATAAACTGAATGAAAAATACAAGCAGTTAGTGGCGAAATCACCAACGGGAAAATCAAATACAGTGGCGCTGTTAATTGTAAATGAAGTCGGGCCGTTGATGGATAAGCTGAATCAGTCGCTCCAACTTAATCCGAAGGAACGCGATCTCTTCCTGAAATATGCCGCCGGGTACAATGGCAAACCGCGGATTGAAAATAGATTCGTTGATTACTTTTGGACGAACCAAAGGACCGGCAAATATGTAATTCCCGAGAAGACTCCGGCGGGAGCATCACCGTATATGGCCCCCGTCGCGACCGCTCCGG
>JBKPOB010000184.1:0-15381 GCA_046732875.1 Verrucomicrobiota bacterium
GAATCGTGTACGTACCCTTATGATCACAAACCTGTTTCAATGCGTTGTCGAAGTCATTCTCGCTCGTCCAATCAACGTATGTCTTCTTAAACCACTTAGTTCCAATGATCAGAATTAATTTATGCTCGGCTTTTTGGTTGGGGACCATTCTATAGGTTAAGAACCAACTGCCGATCACGAGGGTCACGATTACCGCTAATACAACGAATGCCAATGTTCTATATAGCGTTTTCATGACCGCTGGTTTGACTCTCCGGCCGACAATTATCAAGCCTAAACTTTCGGAATGGCCAAGCTCGCAATGGCAAATGGTTAGAGGAAGCATCCCAGATCCCTTTTATCGCACCAGCCTGTTCACGCCTCGCTTGACGTCGTGACACGCACGTCGAGGTTGAGTGTGCGATGAAAACAGTCTGGCGCGTTTTCGCTTATTTGAAGCGGTATCCTTGGATGGCTGCAGGGACATTGACTTGCGCTGTCCTGAGCACGCTGATGGTGATTGTTTTTCCGGCGACCACGAAATGGATCATCGACGATGTGGTACGCGCGCATCGACCGGACAAATTGCTGCCGCTACTCGCGCTCGCGGCGATCGCATTTCTTCTTCAGCACGGGTTCAATGCGCTGCGCATCATCCTGAACAACACGTTTGAACAAAAAGTGATCTTCGATTTGCGCAGCGATTTATATTCACACATTCAACTGCTGCCTTTGCGGTGGTTTGATAATCGCGCTACGGGCGATCTAATGACGCGCGTGATCGAAGACGTGAACTCAGTCGAGCGCGTGTTGATTGACGGAATCGAACAAGGCGTGGTCGCGGCGCTGCAAGTGATCGTTGTTCTCGGCGTGATGTTTTATTTAAGTTGGCAATTGACGTTGTTAAGCCTGATGCCCGCGCCATTTCTGGCCGGTGGCGCGCTTTGGTACACGCTCACTGCGCATCGGCGTTATCGATTGCAACGACGCGCTTCCTCAGCCATGAACGCACTACTGCACGATAATCTTGCCGGGATCCGGCAAATCAAAAGCTTCGGCCGCGAGCGCGAACAACACGGGCGATTCAACAAAGCGAGCAACGAATTGCGGCGGGCCACGCTCATCGTCATGCGGGTTTGGGCGATGTATCACCCGTCAATGTATCTGATTGGCTCGTTAGGCGTCGTCTTCTTGATCGCAGTCGGAACAAAAGCCGTTCTGGCGGGCACGATGCAACTCGGCGATCTGATCGCTTTTCTCATGCTCACCGGATTTCTTTATGAGCCGATCGGAAAACTGCATCAGCTCAATCAACTCGTGCAAGCTGGACGCGCCGCCGGCGAGCGCGTGTTCCAAATTCTCGACGAACCACTGGAGCCGGGATTTGTAGCCGCAGGCGCCGACCGCGGCCGACCGTCGGCCATCTCTGAGCTTCAGAGCATTCCAATCCTGGGAGATATTCGCTATGAGGACGTAAGCTTCAGCTATGCGGAAAGATTGCCCGCTTTGCAGCACGTTTCTTTCCATGCTCCGCCAAGCGCGACCATTGCCCTTGTTGGCGCAACCGGCGCAGGCAAATCGACTTTGGTAAATTTGCTGGCGCGTTTTTATGAATTCAGCGACGGCGAAATTTACGTCGATGAAAAACCAATTCGTCAATACGATCTGCCAACGCTGCGCGAATCGATTGGCGTCGTCACCCAGGAAAGTTTTTTGTTCAACGGATCAATCCGCGAAAATCTGCTCATGGGAAAATCAAATGCAGTTGACGCTGAATTGTGGCGCGCTATCGACGCGGCGAATGCGCGACAATTTATCCAACGTTTACCGGACGGCTTGGAAAGTGTCGTCGGCGAGCGTGGAGTAAAATTAAGCGTGGGGGAAAAGCAACGGCTTTCCATTGCCCGCGCGCTATTGAAAGATCCGCCGATTTTGATTCTCGATGAAGCAACTGCGAGTGTGGACACTGCGACGGAGCGTTTGATCCAGGAAGCGCTGGAGCGTCTAATGGCAAACCGCACATCGATCGTCATCGCGCATCGGCTTTCCACGATTGTGCATGCGGACCAAATTCTGGTACTCGATCACGGCCGGATCATCGAGCGCGGCACACACGACGAGTTGCTGACCCTCCGTGGAAAATATGCGCGGTTATGCCAGCAAAGTTTGCTCGAAACTTCCCCGCCGCGAGAAACAGAATCGCCGGCAGAAATTGCCGCTTCACAGACCCCCGAAGCAGAGGAACAATTACCAGTCTGCTGATAGAAAGGCTGTAGAGTCCGCTGTCCTCAGCGGATCAAGTTAGGAAAATTGCACAACCATGTCGAGCGCTCTGAGGACAGCGCACGCTACAGCATTAGCGGATCGGAAAGTCTCTTTGCTCCGCGCAACTTATGTTCCAGCACGCTGAATCGCCGCTTCGTATTTCTCTTTCAGCTCAGCGTATCGGCGCTCGGCTTCCATCAGAGCCCGGCGCTCTTCTTCCAAGCTTTGTTCGAGATCACGAATCTGCTCTTGGAACCGAATCGACATTCCTACCATCGCAGGCCCAACGGGATCGCCCAGTTGGATTTCGGTCTGGGCATCCCCGATACCGGCTGGTGCGGTTTCCCACAACTGCGGCATTTCCTGAATCTTGCAACGAGCGCCGTTGCGGGTGTTGATAACGAGAGTTTCGCCATCGATCTCGCCGAGCCGAACAAATTCCTGGAGGGCACCCAGGGTTGTCGGTCCGTAATAATGCTCGCTGGTGAGCTCGACCAACCAATCCATACCGAGCTGGGCCAGCATGGGCGCTTTCACCCAGGTCTGCCGATCGTTAGAAAGCGTGTCGTGCGGTGCGATTTGTGCTGCCGCAGCCCAGCGCGCGATCTGATCAAAACGCACCGGACCAAAGGTGCTTCCATCTTCGTGCTTGCGCAGAAACCAGCTTTGATTCACGAGCCCTACTCTGTTGGCGATGGCGAATTGGAAGCCGCTGGCGAGGCAGCCGGGATAATGATGGTCTGTCCGGCCTGCAGCTTACGGCCATCTTCGATATGATTCGCCGCCTGCAATTCATCCACAGTCACCTTGTACATTTTCGCGATAGAAGTGAGTGTCTCACCGCGTGCGACGATGTGCGTATTTGCGCCAGCCGGATGTGGTGAAGACCCGGCGGCGACAGCAGCGCTAGGACTGGCTGCCGAGGGAGTGCTTTCTCCAATCATTACACCCGGTCGCATGTGTGCGATTTGCTGTTCCAGCTTGAGAATCTCCTGAGAAAGCGCGTCGATCTTGGCGTTCTGTTCGTCTATCTTTTTTGCCAACGCTTCAAGTTGAGTGGCATCATCTGATTTCCGAGATTTCAGCGCATCCGTTTGAGCAGACGCAGTGCAAAGCAACCCGCCAAGGAATGTCGCACAAAAAATCACTGCGAGTTTCATCGGGGCAAAACTTTGCCATCAGCAGATTTGTCTGGCAAGCAGCTTCGCCAGGTTGAATCACGGAAACGAAAATCTGAGGTAACAGTGTAACGCTTAAACGAATCACTACACGACACGGCAGCTTGCCTTTCCGATATTTGCTCTTAGATTTTTTTATGCCTGAGCGCATTCAGAAGCCGGTGGAACCGGCTCCGTGGGGTCCAAAACAAGGCGATGGTGGAGGTCCACGTTCACCGGATATTTCTCGGCCGGACACGAAGGATCTTTTAAAGAAAATGCGCAAGGTGGATCCCAATCAATCCAAGCGCTATCGCCAGCGCACCGGCCAATAATGGACCGTTTTCCGGTGGCGTTTGACCAGAATTTTTCTGGCGCAGCCGGCGATTTCCCTGCGCTGCTGCGTCGCAAAGGCTTGCTGGCTCCGGCGGCAACGAATCCAGTGGCACAAGGCGGAGCGCCTCAAAAGATGTGGCAACCAACCGAGGCAACCACAATTCTCGCTTTCAAATTTTCAGGCGGCGTGTTGGTAGCAGGCGACCGCCGCGCAACTGCTGGCAATACAGTTGTGTATGATCGCGCCGACAAAGTTTTGGAAATCGATCGGCACTCGATCATGGCCATTGCCGGTGTGCCAGCAACGGCGTGGGAAATGGCGCGTGTGCTCGAACACTCATTCCAATACTTTCGCCGAACGCAACTGCAGGAAATGAGCGTCGACGGCAAAGTGCGCGCTCTATCCAAGCTCTTGCGCGACAATTTCGGGTTTGTCATGCAGGGCGTGGGAGTCGTGGTACCGATTTTCGCGACCTACGATTCTCATCCGAAGCCCGAGGCGCGCCTTTATTTTTACGATGCAATGGGGGCACAATTTGAAGTGACGGATTACGCGGCAACGGGGTCCGGGTCGCCGGCGGTGCGCGGCATTCTTTATTACGAAAACAATTGGGGCGCGAAGCAGCTGAAGGAGTTGAGCGAAGACGAAGCGGTATCGATTGCGTTGCGCGCCTTGGATACTGCTGCGGAATCCGACACGTCGACGGGCGGCGTGGATCGCGGCGGAAAGATTTATCCGCTTATCAAGATTGTATCGCGCGAAGGGATCACAACGTTGCCGGACAGCAAAATTGCTGCGGTGTTCAAGGAAACGGTTGCATGATTGAAGAGCCGTATCGTTGGGTCGAAGCGATTGCGAACCGGCGCGAGTACATTGAAGCGCAGCTCGCTCCGGGCCGTCCGATTGCGGCACTCGGTTATAACGACGGCATTTTGTTTCTCACCCTCGGTCAGACGCGTCAGAAAATTTTTGAGATCTACGACCGGATTGCCATGGGCGCGATTGGCCATCCTGGGGACATCGAGCGATTACGAATGGCGGCGATCGAATTGGCCAGCACGGAAGGCTTTACCCGGTCTGCGACAGATGTTTCATTGCGGCGGCTCGTACATTACTCGCTGAGCCCCGTAATGAAGAGCGCGTTTGAACAGGTTTATGGGCCACCGTATCTGGCACGGATGCTGTTCGCCGAGATCGGAGGACGACCCGAGGAGGACTTGCTTCTACGAGTGGAGTATGACGGTGAGATCGCGACCAACGGCGCAACGTACACGCAAGCGCGGCAGAACTTCGCTGCACTCAGCGGGACACAACGATCGAGGGAACTGATGGAAGAATTTCTCGCTACTCAGCACGCGCCGGATGCTAATCTTGAAACGGTGCTCAACTCCGCGCTCGACGCATGGAGCGTCGGGCATATGACTTTACAAAACAGTGATACAAAGGAGCTACCAGAGCGCGCTGCGGTGAGGAAACATCGACAGGAACAGCTCGCCAATGCTGCAATCGAGGCCGCCTTGCTTGAGCGTGACACCGGCAGGGCAATTCGCTACCGTTTGTTTCCAGACCAAGAATTACGTCCTTTGATCCGCGACTAATATATGGGAAGAAATCATTGTCCGGAGGTCACAAGTGAAACCGCTTCGAAATATCCTGGCTCTCTCTGGCTTGTTGGTGATGATGGCGTCTTTCGTCTGGATGCAGTTCCGCCAGACGGAAAGAGCTAAGTCGGCGGTCGCAGAGCCGAGAGCAGCGCAGCCTTCAGCTGCACCTGGGCCATTCGCCGTAGTCATCCTTGACCCCGGCCATGGGGGACAGGATTCCGGTGCAATGTGCGCAGGGTTACTCGAAAAAGATCTCACTCTCGACGTGGCACGACGAATCGATCGTTTGCTCGACTCGGAAGGAATCGCAACATTGATGACTCGCCTGGGAGATACTTATGTCTCGTTGACAGATCGCGCGGTGTTCGCTAATCGAATCAGAAATTGCATCTTTGTCAGCATTCATTTCAACGAAGATAACAAGCCAGTCGCCGGTGGGGTGGAGACTTACTATGCCTCGCATCAAATCACCACCGGGTCCTCTCTCGCTTCGTGGCTGCCGTTTTTATGGCGACCACTTTCCGAGTCCCCGAATCCCGAAAGTCAAAGGCTCGCAGGATTCATTCAGGAAGCGCTGGTCGCCCGCACACGAGCAATCGATCGGGGCACGCAACCCGGACAATTTTTTGTGATCGCAAACGTGACTTCCCCTGCCGTCTTGATCGAAGGAGGATTTCTGACCAACAAGGAAGACATTTCCAAACTTGTGAGCGAAGATTACCGCGACCAGATAGCCGCAGCCGTTGCTGACGGTATTTTGCATTATCGCGACGCGACGAGTCAGCGGAAGCCAACGTTGGCAGTAACAGATCCGGGAAAGCGCTGAATAGCCGCAAGACGAGGGCGTCAAAATAACATCACTATGAGGGCCAAGATCACCGCGCTGATCTTTTTTGGGTCGCTTATACTGGCGCGAGCGGACCAGATGATTGAAAGCGTGCAGCAAGCCTTGAAAGAGCAGGGCTTCTATTACGGCGAGATCACCGGTCAGATGAGTGCGGATTTAACTTCGGCCATTCGTCGTTATCAAATTCGCAGCGGACTGCAGGTCAACGGCCAGCTCAATGGTGAGACGCTTCAGTCGCTGGGAATTAACTCCTCCTCTGCTGCGCGACCAGCGGCAAAGCCTGCCCCACCCAGCGCCGATGTATCCAAACCTGGCGAACAACCTCGAATCGAGGGCGCGAACGTAACGCCACCACCCGTTCAGCCCTTTACGAATCCGCCACAAGATCAACAAGTCTATCCATCCAATCCCGTCGCCCCACTTCCTTCGGCGGCGGGAGTCCTTGCGCGAACGCCTTTTGAAGCTGCCCCGCCCGAAGTGCAACGCAATGTAATAGTTTCCGCTCAGATCGCGCTGGCGCGACGCGGCCTTTATCACGAAGAGGTCAATGGAATCTTTGGACCGGCAATGGAGTTTTCGCTGCGAGCGTATCAGGCGCGCGCTAGAATTCCGGTGACCGGCCGCCTTGATTTGGAAACGCTGGCTGCCCTTCGCTTGTTACCGCAGCCACGCCAACCATTTTACGATCCCGCGCGCAGACGTTGGCGTCCTCCGCCCGGGCCGCCGGTTCGCGGTGATTGGGTCCCTGAGTGACGTGACGCAAGGCTATGGAGCCGCGCAGGCCTGATGTGTGCCTTATTTAGGATTGTCGAAGCTCACCGATTGCAGCTCGGCAAAGACTGCGCCTACGAAAATCTGCGCTTCAATGCGAAGCAGAAGTCGTTCGCCATCATCCGATACCCAGATCGTGGCACGACGAAATTTCCGGTGCGGTTCTAATTGGCGATTCTTGCCAATTCGTTTGAGCTGCAAATCGAGTTTAATCGCGTTGTAACTCCCAGCGTGCACTGAGATTTTTTCCCGGTCAATTACTCTGACAGTTGCAAGGTAAGCATTCGTCGCCGGATAGGCCACGATACGATAAACGCTGCGGTCCTTAAGCGGCTGACTGCGCAAATAAAGCATGGCCGAAAAGAGATCGAAGAGGTTGGGAAAATTAAACTGGCGAGTCTTCGCTGCCCCTGCACCTTTGTCTTCTGTTCTCACCCGAGTCACTCCGTTATTTGTGAAAGTGAGATGCGTGAGAATTTTCTTTGATCGATAGCTCTCGATTTGCTGGGCTTCGATCGGCCGCAACGTCTCGGCACTGGCGGCTGCCTGATAATTCACATCCAGCTTCCATAACGCCCGAACCAGACCAATAGTCCGGCCGGTTCCGTCGAGTTGAAACTTGTCTTCAGATGGTTTTGAAAAGTGAACGTCTCCTGTAGCTGCCGTAAGCCCAGACCACCCGAAGCGATAGGACGCGCGCAAGGGGCGCAGCTCCGGAAAATTTCCGGCCGGGTCCTTGCTAATCGTCCCTTCCCAATTCTCCGCGAGCGAGCTGGAGCAGAACGCTAGAAACGCAAGAATCGCCTGCAGGATTCGAGGTTGGATTTGAATCGATATTTTCGCAGCCCGCAACCGCTCACCAATCCTTTCCATTTCATATCGGTCGCTGCTTTTCATTCGTACGAAAAAAATACACGCGAGTTTAGCTCGCGTGTATTTCCGAATTGTCGAATTTAAAGGTTAAGGCTTTGCAGCTCTTGCCGGAGTGGCAGATGGATTCGCTTTCGCAGTCGAGCTCGGAGCGCGTCCCGGCTTATTGAGCACGGTGATGATGTCGTTGGTAAAATCGACATTCTCCGGCGCATACAACACAAGCGGGACACCATTAATGCTCATGCCCGATTTATCGAACACCAGGTCGAAATGATTGGCTTTCACCTTCTCCATCACCACATCGGTGATTTCCTTTACGATTCCTTCTCGCACACGCATCAACTGTTCCTGCAATTGTCGTTCGCGAGTTTGACGGAAATCGTTGATCTCACGCTCCATGTTTTTGATGTTGGCGATCTTGTCGTCCCGTTCCTTTGCCGTTTGAGTCTTCTTATCTGCGCTCAGGGCTGGCGACTCCAGCTGCTTGTTCAGATTATTGATTTCATCCAGGGCCTTTTTGTAAGCCTCCGCTCGATCATCGTACTCTTTCTTGGCGGAATTTTTGGCATCATTGATTTTGACTTCGGCTTCCTTGGTCTTGTTGTATTCCTTAAACGCGCGCTGCATGTCAACCGTTCCAATTTTTAGAGTGCCTTGCGCGAAAGCCCCGATCGGGAACACCAGCGTCAGCGCAGAGATTATGGACAGAGAGTTTTTCATAAAATGGAGGATACAGTGCTCGGAATCGCGTTAGACTGCAACCGTATATATTCGTTCAAAATTGATACCCCACGCTGAAGTTGAAATGGCCACCGCCGTTATATCCGTCACGCTGTATCGGATAGCCATAATCGAGGCGGAGCGGGCCGATCGGTAAGTCAAGCCGGAGCCCGACCCCGATGTCGGAGGCGATGTGATTGAAGCCAAAGGACCACGCGCTGCTGTTGACGAAACCAGTATCGTAAAAAACTGCGCCTCTTGCTTTTTCGACGATTGGAAAAGTCCATTCAATCGTCGTGCGCCACATTGACTTTCCACCGGTTGGTTCGCCATTTTCATCTTGCGGACCAACTTCGCGAAACGGAAATCCGCGCAGATTGTTTGAGCCGCCAAGAAAGAGACGTTCGAAAATTGGCACGTCGTCCCCACTACCCCATTGACTCACGGTCGCGATTTCGCCGTTGATCAGCAGGATGGTATCCCAAGGAAGATGAAAATACTGCGATCCCTCGAGGTCCCATCCGTAAATCTGAACATCACCTCCAAGAAAGCCGCCGGCAACGTAAGGTGAAAGGCTGACGCGCTGTCCGCGGCGCGACAGCAAGGGATTATCGCGTGAATCATACACAACACTGCTAAAGATCTTGCTCTCTACAGATGAACCTTGTTGTGACAAGATGAAATCAGACGCATTGGGGTCGACATCGAAAATATCGACGTCCTGCAGCATGTATCCGAGGCTTGCGTACGTATAGGTATTGATCGGCTTGCGCGCTTCAAACGAGAACCCGTAATTGCGCTGATCATATTGGGCACTCAAGTAATTTGCCTCCGTATAAAAAGCCTGAAAACTCAATGACAGTCTTCGATCCAGGAAGTACGGCTCGGTAAATTGAAGGATGAAATCCTTTCGCTGTGTGCCGTACTGAGCACGTAACCTGAATTTCTGGCCTCCACCGGTGAAAGAAGGCCAGTTGAACAGGTCGAAATTCCCCTGTGTCAGCTCCGCGAATCCAACCAACTGATCGACGGTGCTAAATCCTCCGCCAAAGCTAAGCGAACCGGTCCGTTTTTCTTGCACCAAAATGGTGAGATCCTTTCGACCGGGAATATCGGTATCTTCGGGATAAGTCTCGACTTTTGCAAAATAACCCAGGTTCTCCAGACGCTTCTTGGTGATATCCACCCGTACCGTGTTAAACACGTCTCCAGGCGCAACGAGCACTTCGCGCCGAATCACTTTGTCCTTGGTGCGCGTATTCCCCTCGATGTTAACCCGATTTACGAACGAGCGGACCCCTTCCTCGATATTATAATGCACATCGATCAAAGCAGGACCAGCCGGCGCGCCTTCGGGCTGGACCACAAGATCGACAAATCCTCCGCTGCCGTAAGCATCAGCTATCGCCTTCGCGTCATCTCGTAGCTGTTTCGGCGAATAGACACTGCCTTCCTTCATTTTTAACAGGAGTCGAATTCTTTCCTCCTTCGCCACCTGGTAACCTGTGATAGTCAGTTTGCGCACGTGATAAAGCGGACCTTCTGCGATCACAATGGTGAGAATCATTGGGCCTTTCTCCGAGCGTTCCCTGCGCACATCTTTGACTTCCACATCGATGTAGCCGTGGTCCTGGTAATATTCGCGGACTTTGTCGAGATCCTGTTGCAACTGGGCCTCGTCCAAGCGTCCGGACTTATCCAGGAAATAAATTAAGGTTCTACCGCGCGTCTTCATTTGCTTGCGCAGGACTCGTTGGCTGAAATGCGTGTTTCCTTCAAAGTGAATCCGGCTCACTGCGCCTCTCACACCTTCGCTAACAGTGTAAGTAACGCGCGCCGTTCCGCGGTTCTGATCAATTGGATCGACTCGAAATTGAACGCTGACATCATTATAGCCGCGTCCCTGATAGACCTCGATGATTTTCTGGCGCGCTTCTTCCAGTTGCTGTTCGTCAACCGGCTGGTTGAGTCTCAATTTGATTTCTTTGCGCAATCTCTGCGCTTTTACCCGCTCGGCTCCATCGATCACGATCTCACGCAGGATCGAACGCGTCTGCACAGCTACGATCACCTTCACTCCGTCGCCTTGCGGCTGGGCAAAAATGCGAACGTTTTGAATCGAGCCGGTCTTGTAGAGTGCCGCAATATCGTCCTCGACCACCTCATTCGAATATGGTTGGCCCACTCTCGTCTTCATTTGCGCGAGAATCCGTTCCTTGCTCACGGTACCGGGGCCGGTGTATTCCACGTCGATCGAGCGGACAATGGGAGGTGCTGGCGGCGCCTGAGGTGCCTGCGCGCGGGCCATTGTGGCACCAAACAGCGCGCAAATGGAGGCGGCCCAAATTGCAAACGGCGGGGGGCGCATCCATCTAGAAAAATATTTCATAGGTTAAGAAGCGCGGCCCCGCGCAAGCGAGCCCACGCAGGACAGGCGCCTATATCGGAAAGAAGGGGTCAGTCGTCAAGGCGAGATTTTAAACAGAAACAGCCGATTTTGGCCATAGGCAGCCCGCTTCTTCAATTTAAAAGTTCATACCAATTATTTCGGCGGCGCGGTTCGTAGCCAGCACCGCGAATAAGTGACTCAATTTGCCCGGCATCCAATCGAAACGTTGTTCCCGCACTGCTGACAACGTTCTCCTCCATCATCACCGACCCGAAATCGTTCGCGCCATATCTGAGCGCGATCTGGCCGATCTCCGGCCCCTGCGTCACCCAGGAGCTTTGTATATTCTCGACGTTGTCCAAAAAAATGCGGGCGAGTGCCTGCGTCCGTAAATACTCTGCCACGCCGGTTGGGTGTTTGATTTTCAAGACCGTATGCTGAGGTTGAAACGTCCAGCAGATGAACGCTGTGAATCCACCGCTGCGGTCCTGTTGATCGCGAATGCGACGCAAATGTTCGATCCGGTCTTCGATGCTTTCGACGTGCCCGAACATCATCGTCGCGCTGGATTTCAATCCCAGCTCGTGCGCCATTTGCATCACCTCCAGCCATTGATCGCTGTTAATCTTTAAAGGCGAAATTTTCTTCCGCACCCGGTCCACAAGAATTTCTCCGCCGCCCCCCGGAATTGATCCGAGTCCGGCCTTCTTGAATTCCGAAATCACTTCCCGCAACGGCATTCGGAAGGTCTCTGCGAAATGCTGAAACTCTGGCGGACTGAACCCGTGAATATTGATATGCGGATATTTTTCCCGGATGTGGCGCAGCAGATCGATATACCATTGGAACGGCAACTTCGGATGGTGCCCGCCCTGCATCAGGATTTGAACACCCCCTGCGGCTGAAAGTTCGTCGAGCTTATGATCGATCTGCTCGAACGAGAGGACGTAATGATCCTCATCCTTCTCCGTTCGATAAAATGCGCAGAACTTGCAGTAAACGTTGCAGACGTTTGTGTAGTTGATGTTTCGATCGACAATGTAGGTGACGATCTCGCGCCCACGTCCGGCGTAACTCTTCGCCTTTGCCAAATCGCGCCTGGCACTAGCCAGTGCCCCAATCTCCTCCAGCGGCCAGCGATATAGTTCGAAGGCCTCGTCCGCCGAAATTCGTCCGCCGCCGAGCACCTTTTCGGTCAGTCCATCTCGATTTAAAGAGACCATCGCCCGCCATTTTATATGACGCCGCGGTCCATTGCACGTAGATGATTCCGGTGACGCATCGAGTAGCAATCGTCGGTGCCGGCGTCTCCGGCCTTACTTGCGGTGTCCTTTACGCCGAGCGTGGACATCGCACAGCGATCTTCGCCAAAGAAATCGGCCAGCGAACAACTTCTGGCGCCGCTGCGGCGCTTTGGTTCCCCTACGATGTGGAACCCGCGGACAAAGTTATCCCCTGGGCGCTCGAGACTTTCCGGACCCTTATCGACCTTGTTCGTCGTCCCGAGAGCGGCGTTTCCATGATCGAGCTCCGACAGTTTTCACGCACCAAAGAAATTCAGATTCCAGATTGGGCTATTCCGCTCGGCGCTTCGGTCATCCCGAGCGAGGTCGAGGAATCCCGTGAATTTACCAGTGCTTTTGCAATCAGTGTTCCGCTGATGGATACAACCATTTATCTCGACTATCTCGCAAACCGATTCTTGAAAGCAGGGGGTCGAATCACTGAAAACGTCCGCTTTGAAAAACTCGAAGACGTCGATCCAGCGTTCGAGCTTGTAATTAACTGCGTGGGAATCGGCGCCCGCGAACTCGTCGGCGACATCGATCTTCAGCCGCATCGCGGTCAGGTCGCAATTGTGCCGACGATCAAAGATCTTCCATACGCTGTTGTTTGCGATGACGCGCCGCTGATGTACGCAATCCCTCGCAGGAACGATTGCGTTTTCGGAGGAACAAATGACATCAGTAGCGACCTCGTCGCCGATTCTACAACAACAGATCGAATCGTCGCAGAGTGCAGCCGCGCATTGAAGATCGAGAAACCAAACGTTGTCGCGGAGCGCGTCGGGCTGCGTCCGTTTCGCAACTCAGGCGTCCGCGTCGAGCGCGCTCACTTGCGCGACGGCCGCGCGGTGATCCATAACTACGGCCACGGCGGCTCCGGGTTCACGCTTTCTTGGGGCTGCGCCGAAGATGTCCTCGGAATGATCGCCTAGCGGTTGGTTACAGTGCTTGATTCGGTGGATGACCATGCCGGTTAAAATTCTAATCCACGTTGCAATGTCCATGTGCTGGCCACATCTGACGCCGGCGCTCAGCGGCGCCGAGTGAGCGGAGGAAACGAGGGAACCTCGAGCGAAGCGCGTCCGCTGCAGCGCGTAGTTAGATGCGCCACTTACCCTGCTGGCCGTGGCGCGTATGTGACTAAAATCGCGCCGCGTTCAAAAGTATCTACACCGATGAGTCGAAAATCCGTACGACCATCCAAATTTTCGAACAGGCGCTTGCCCTCGTTCACGATAACTGGGTGAATGAGTATCCGATACTCGTCGACGAGCTCGGCATTCGTAAGCGATTTCACGAGTGTAGGGCTGCCAAACGTAATAATGTCGCCACCACCGCCCTCTTTTAACTCTTTAATCTGCTCTTCGATGTTGGTGCCGGTGAGCTGTGTCGGCGGTTCGAACTCTCCCCACTCGAGATTCTTAAGTGGATGTTTGCCAGTTACGACAAGTTTTGGAGTAGCGTTGATCCTTTCTCCTATGCGTAAGGCGACATCAGATACATGAGGCCATTCTTTAACCTTCGGCCACTTTCTCACTAAATCTTCGTAGGTGGCGCGCCCTAGCAGGATGGTGTCAACGTTGGTTAGAGACTTCAAAAATGTTTCAAGTGAATCTTCAATGCCGGCTTGCGCCCATACCATAAAGTTGGTTTCATCAGAAGGTGGCCCGGTGACGATGTCGTTGGCTGTACTGTGAATTGAGACAATAAGTTTACGCATCGATTCTTATCCTCTGTATCTTACTGGGCGGGTGGGTCAGTGCTGGCACATCTAACGAGAAGGAGCTGACCCACAGCTGGTGGCGGCGAGCGTGGCAAACATCCAGAACGGTTTGATCAAATCAAATGCGCGCATCGCGACGGCCAGCGGTTGGCTCCAGCGAATGGTTAGATGGCATCCTTCGCAGTGAAGCATGGTTCCCAATTACGTACAATAACAGACGGCTGAAAATTAGACTCTCGCAATAACCCTTGAAAGCTGCTGATGTGGTCAGCGCCGAGGACGAACAGTACCGGAAATCTATCGAATGTGATGAGCTTTTTAATCCAGTAGTCTCCTCGTTGGCTGTCTGAGGTGATATTTAAGGCTTTTTGGGTGTCAGGCTCCGGATCACAGTAAAGGTGGGGCACGCCAATTTCAGCGGCGAGGCGGGGATCGAATCACCGGATATGAAATGCTTTTTCAGGGCGAACGGACTCATCTCTTCAGCGATGCCACGAATACCGCGGCGAGCGATGGCTGCCGTAAGGAACTGACGAAATTCAGCGAAAGTTTCGCGCGGGGCGTCAACAGGAGTAACCCCGTCGGGGCCTAGCTGATACTTGTGATTTATGCCGATGAGGCATATCTCGCGTATAGAAGCCATGTAACGAGATTAGGCGAAACTTTTTCGGCTAATCTGGTGCGAATTACGTTAGCGCGATGCACTGAAAGGAGCTGACCACGTCGTCTGGGCCTTTTTCGGCAAAAAAACTTTCGTAAAAGCCCGGTCCGAGGTCCCAGTAAGGTCCCTTGTAGTAATCATCGCGATAGAAACGCCACACTCCACTCACCACGATCAGGCAACTAATTCGGTCGTTCCAAAAATCGCCGACGTAATGGAAGCTCAGGTTGGTACGAGCGTAGGCGCCTTTGAATCCAACGTGATCGTAAAGTACGATTTCCGGCAGGCGAGTAGACTGTGTCACAAGCGGTACGGGCTCTTTCCCAGCCGCAGAAGCGTGATAACTCAGCGGACCAATCTTCCATTTCATGTCGATGACGCAGCCGTTATCCGGCGACAATTCAGTTTTGGGTATTCGTGGCATATGCGTGGACGGCAGTGTTTTTTTCAATTTGATCAAATGAAAAGCGCGCTGTCGAGCAAAGAGATTTGACGAAGATTCGCTGATTACGTGAGCCAAGCTGCGTGGGATGAACAGCTCTTCGATCCGCGGTCACTGATTTTTCGCCCGTCCAATCACGCCACAGGCAACGCGCGCGCCGGAGTCACCAGCAGGCTGGGATTTGAGATCGTCTGCCTTCGCGTGCACCACAACAGAACGTCCGATCACAGACCGTTGGTCGTTCGTGAGTGAGATTTCGTGGTCAACATATTCCAGCGTCGCCTTTCCAGAAGCGTCAGCTTGCACATTTCCCATGTCGCCTACATG
>JBKPOB010000185.1:0-7401 GCA_046732875.1 Verrucomicrobiota bacterium
GTGTCAGATGCATTTTGCCTCGCAACGCCTAACGAGAAACGGATGGTATTTTAACCCGCCTCTAGAGTTCGATGTTTTAACATTGCCGGAGCCAGTCGATGGTGAAGGCTATTTTGGCGCGGCAGAGGCAACGAGTTTCTGGAAGCGGGGATCTTTGCGCAGTGGCTCAAACATTGGATCCAGACGGAGCAATGCAGGAGTTAGCGGTGGGTTTGCGGCCAGGGGCGCCTCGTATGGGATCGAAAGCAGCTTCTCTAACGTCGAGACGGAGCGGTCGGGATCACCGGCCCGGCTTGCCACGCGCGCAAGAATTTCAAGCGGCCTCGGACCTGTGATCGCATCTTTATCGATTGGAAACAGAGTGATCGCACGCTCGGCGAGAGCCAGTGCAGCGGCGTTGTTACCGAGACCCATGTTTGTAAGCGCGAGGTCTCCCATCAAGATAAAATTTCCAGGTTGTTCTTTAAGGAAGGGTTCCAACTCGCTGCGAGCCTGACTCCAACTTTCACGGGCGGCAGCATGGTCACCGGCAACTTCCTGTGCCCACCCTAACCAAAAACGCAGTTCGCCTACGTAAAAACCGAGCGATTGATCAGGCTTGGCCAGTATTTCCTTTAGCTGAGCAATGACCGCCGCAGGACGCGACTCCAGGATTGCCTGGTAAACTTGTGTTTCCAAGGCGTTGGCGTAGTCGGCCCCAAGCCTAAGGGGCGCCAAAAGGGTCGAAGCACGCGGCAGGTCACCTTCCGCCTGCGCTATTCGCGCCTTTAACACAAGAGTATCGATGTCGTCAGGTGCAATGTTGAGAATCTGCTCGAGCTTGGCCAGGGCCTGAGGAAATTGCCGTAGGCAGATGTAGGAACGCGCGTGTTGTGAGAGCAGGTTAACATTGCGCGGGTCGAGCTTCTCGGCTTCATTGAAATACGCCTCGCTTTTGTCCCAGTTGCCTCGCCTTCGTTCGACGTAAGCAAGGCCTTGAAGAACCCTGCTGTTATGAGGCAAGAGAAGCTCTGCCTGCCCGAGGTATTTTGAGGCGGTGTCGTAATCCTTTAGGCAGGCGTAGTAATAAAAACCCTTTGCCAGTAAAGCCTCGCCAAGATTGGGCTGCAGCGTAAGAGCCGTTTCAGCTGCCTGCCGCGCTTCATCACGAAGAGCGGCCGTTGGTTGAAGACTCTGTGTTAGGTAGCCGCTGGCATCGACGTAAGAGAGCAGCGTCCAAGCAAGGGCGAACTTCGGGTCCAATCGCACGGCTTCTTTGAGATATTTCTGTGCGACAAGGGAGTTCGCCGGTGTAAATGCGGTCTTCAGTGTGTAAGCAAGACCGCGCAGATAGGCATCATAGGCTTCGGGATTGTCGGTCGGTTTTGCGGCGATGACTTCTGCTTCTTCACCCGTAAGCTTTGCTCGTAATTGGTCGGCTATTGCTTTGGACACTTCGCTTTCAACTGAAAAGATGTCCGTCAGCTTGCGATCAAACGTGTCCGACCAAAGGTGAGAATCAGTAGCGGCCTTGATCAACTGAACATTCACGCGGACGGCATCGGCGCTCTTTTGCACGCTGCCTTCCAAAATATGGGCAACACCCAGTTGTTTTGCGATCTCAGGCAGGTTTTCCGGGGCGCTTTTGTAACGTTGTGTGGAAGTACGCGAGATCACCTTTAGATCGGCGATCTTGGATAAGCGTGTCAAAATTTCGTCCTGTAGTCCCTCAGCAAGATAAGCGTTCTCCTTATCGCTGCTGAGGTTTTCGAAAGGCAACACCGCGATAGATCGCTCGAGCGGAGTCAGGGAGCGCGTGCGTTGAAACAACCAAGCCCCAATCGCCATGAATACCAACACGCATGCAGCGCCTGCGAGGATTGCTCGTCTGCGTCTCGCGCGCGCTTCGGGGTTAAATCGTGCGTAACAGTTATGGACAGCGGAAAGTAACTCGCGTGCCGTTTGTGGTCTGTCCTTCGGATCAGCAGCCAGCATCGATTTGAGCAGCGCAATAACCTGACCCGGCACGTGTAGGCCTTTGAGCTGTTCCAACGGTAACTGACCGGTCTGCCTCACGCGGATTTCTTCCATGGTACCTCCTACAAAAGGCGTGCGACCAGTTAGCAGATACCAAAGAGTAACTCCCAGTGAGTAGATGTCGGAACGCATGTCGATCGGCAAGTTCCCGGTGCCGACGAACTGCTCCGGACTCGCGAAAGCGGGCGTGCCAATAAAGCCCGCCTGAGTTTGCTCGGCGCCGAGCTCTGCCTGAGGACCCAAAACCTTGGCCACACCATAATCGATCAGCTTTACCGTGAGCGCCCCGCCCGCGTCGGATTCAAGCATGATGTTCGATGGCTTGATGTCGCGATGCACCACACCGCATGCTTCCGCCGCAGCTAACGCGCGGGCGGCCTGCTCAACTACCTCCAACGCCGATGCGAGTGGCATGGGTCCGTCGCGTCGCACACGGGCTTCCAGTGTTTCGCCCTTCACCAGTTCCATGGCATAGAAACACTCGCCGTCCTGCTCTCCGTAATAAGTTACCCGGGCAACATTTGGGTGATGGATGTTCGCGGCTGCGCGCGCTTCGCGCAGAAAACGTAATCGCGCATCGCGATTTTGCGCGACGCTCCGGTTGATGACCTTGAGGGCTAGAGTCGAGTTCAACACCGTATCGCGAGCGCGGTATGTTATGGCCATGCCTCCAGCACCGAGTTCGACCGGAAAACCATCGGCACCTACTTCCACTTCGAAGTGGGCATATTTCAGTGGTCCAGGCGTTAGTCGACCTCGGGGCGCTGGTCTTTCCGGCTCTTCGCCGTCCGCGAGAAAGCCGAGGCTAACAAGACAACGCAGGCATTCGCCTTTCGGACCAACTTGAGTCAGTGGTCGTCCACACGTCGCGCAGGTCCCCTCAGTTTGAGGCTGGGCGTCCGCAGTTTCGATACCGATGCCCTTCTCTTCCATGTGCAGAAATCACCTCACGCTACCAATATTTGATAAAGGTGCTGAAGTTCCCCATCGACATCTGCCGGATCGGAGACCGTATTTGCCACCTCCATTCTCAACGATTCGCGGTAACGCTGCCGTAGACGCGAAAGCCATGTGCGCAGAGTCGCGATCGGCACTCCGAGTCGAGCCGCTGCTTCCTCCTGATTCAGCGGCCTGACGCTGCCACCAGCAACGAACGGCCTAAGTTCCTCAAGCCATTCAGCTTTGCCCTCAGCTACAAATGCGCTTTGCAAATTTTGCCAGGCCCGCGAAACGATTGTCGAAGCCCAGACAAGATCGTAGCAAGCGGCGTCGCTGAGATGAGCAGTTGCCAACATCGCTGCCTCAGCCTCGGGAAGGTGCTCCTCGATTGAGACGATCTGACGGCCGCCACCTCTCTTCAGCGCCCGGGCGCGGTCATACTCGTTGTACAAGAAATTCTGGAGCGACCGCAGTAGAAACGTGCGAAGCCGACCCTTTTGCTGATCCGCGCGGCTTAGCGTGTGTTGCTCAAGCAGATGGGCGAAGAAACCCTGGACGAGATCCTGTGCGTCAGCAGATGAAAAACCGCGGTGCCGAAGAAAATTGTAAAGCGGTGGCCAATAGGCTTCGCAAAATCCTGAAAGCGCCTGCTGAAAGGATTCCGTTGAGTCCTCGTCGCGTGCACGCAACACGACGGTCCAATGCGTCGTTTGAAACGAAGCACCACCCTCCTGCAACGTTCCCGGAATTGCTTTCGTTCACGCAGGGTCGCCGAATGAACGCGATTTTGCGAGAAAAATCGCGCGAACTCTTCGTCTTTTCACCGTCCTGTAACGAACTTGCCGCAAATGCTGCGCCTTTGGCGCGAGCTAGATGTCCGGGGGGTCGCCGCCTTTTATCAGTATTGGGCGAGAAGCTGACCCTCGCCGCCTCCGTTTTGCACAGGGAAGGAGATCTCAGACGCTTGCAAACCTGATTGGCTCAGCCCGGCAGTTCCATGTTCGCTTCCTTCTTGGGCGATGACGCCTACGGTCAGAACTGCAAAGGCTATTCCTACAGCTGCTGCCACTTTCGCCTCGATAGAGAATTTCATATGCCAGCTGGCTCCTTGACGAGACCGATGCTTGATTCGGTAGGCATGTGTCTTGAAGAAATCTTCAGACCGAGTTCTCTCCATCCGCCGTCGAAATTGAACGAAGCCATGCTTTGGGCCAGCAACGGATCATGATTGCGGCTCGTCGCCCCAAGAAGCGATCGCCAAGCTTCGCGCAGGCGTTCAAAAAGATTGATGCAGAGGTTTTTCATATTCGCTTAGATAGTTGATGCCAACGGGTTGGCGTCGGTGCGCTCCGGATTGGAACAGCCTGCAAAAATGCGAACAAAAGAGGACTGCAGTCTCTGGGACACCTGGCCTACGCGCTTTGCCCAATAATCAAACCAGCTCAACGAGGCATCCGCGAAAAGTTCCGTCCGGACCGCTTCGGGGCAGACATGCAGCAGCTTACAAACATTCACGAATGAGTAGGGCCAGGAGAAATCATTTGCAATAACCCAATCATAGGCATCGACATACAGCTCCCGCCTGACCCCCCTGGTCGCAGAACGGAACCGACGTAAATCGTGAGCGGCCTGTTTCAGCACGCCCAGAGCGAGGTCTTTCTCCGGCGTCGCCGCTGGGGGTTCAGGTGGGGCGACAAAAAAATGCCCGCTGTGTGCGTTATCCGATTTCGCATTTAGAAATGCATCCATTGCCTCGCGCGATATCCGCGCGGTGGGCTGTTCCGTGCTGTTTTCGAGCTCGCTCGGGCTCGGAAACAGAACAAACGGACCACTGAAACCGGTCTTACTAAGTGGATCTTCTACGAGGAGTTTCATGTCAGTTTCGGTTGGTTGACTCGATTGCGTTCTCTTTTTCTAAAGATTCTACGGGCGAACATTTCAAAAAATTTCAAAGTTTTTTAGTTTTTTTAACCCCAGTCCCAAAAAAAGCGCTCCGCGAAACTCGGGAAACGGAGTCTGATACCGTCGCCACCATAATCTTAAGGGAGGGGCGTGAATCCCTCGATCGAGGGGCGCGTTCCGGTTTGATTGTGGGCCACACAGCGTAAACTCTGTGAAATGACGGACGAACAGCAGGACGAACAGTTCTATCGCGATACGGAAAGTGCCGCTTTTCCGAAGCTAAACGATCACCAGCTTTCTCTGCTTGAGCCTTTAGGAAAAAGACGTGTGCTAAAACGTGGTGAGCTGCTCTTCAAAGCTGGACAGCGCGACGTCGGCCTGAGCATTGTCTTGCGCGGCGAACTCGAGGGGTTTGAGCAACGCGATGGCGTCGAGCAGATTCTCGCCACTGCGCACGAGCGCGATTTCATCGGCGATGTCGCGATGCTCCAAGGCACGTCGGTGCTTGCGACAGCAAGGGTAACATCGGAAGAAGCGGAGATACTCCACGTGCCCGCGACTGAACTACGGCGCGCATTCACCGAATTGCCCGGTGTGAGCGAGCCCATCGTAAAGGCATTGATCATGCGTCGCAAGCGATTGCGACGCGATCGAGAATTTGCCGGGTTGCGCGTTCTCGCGGCAGCGGGCACACGCGAAGGACATCAGCTTGATGATTTCCTTGATAAGAACCGCATTCCGCATCGGCTTATTGAATTTGAGAGCGAACAGGGGCAAGCGCTCAGCAAACGTCTGCACTTAACCACACGCGATTTGCCCTCGCTGATTACTCCGGCCGGCGCTCCTTTGCGCAGGCCTTCCTTGCGTGAAGTCGCGCAAGTGGCCGGTTTGCTGCGTCCGCTCGCATTCGAGGATCAAAGTGAAATCATGTCGGAGCTGACCATCGTCGGTGCGGGTCCAGCCGGTCTGGCCGCGGCTGTTTACAGCGCTTCCGAGGGATTGCGTACGGTCGTTTTGGAAAGTTACGCTCCGGGCGGCCAGGCTGGTTCATCCTCGTTAATCGAGAACTTCTTTGGATTCCCAACTGGCATTAGTGGCGGCGACCTGACCTGGCTCGCTCAGCTACAGGCATACCGGTTCGGCGCAAAATTTTCCACCCCAGCGCAAGCGCTCTCGCTTGAGTACAGTGCGACTGACGAGTACCGCGCTTGTCTTCAGGTCGAAGGTTGCTCGGCCGTTCTTCGAGCAAAAGCTGTCCTCATC
The DNA here is from genome assembly GCA_046732875.1 of Verrucomicrobiota bacterium. GTDB lineage: Bacteria > Verrucomicrobiota > Verrucomicrobiia > Chthoniobacterales > UBA10450 > Udaeobacter. Next base: position 6,121 of record JBKPOB010000185.1, read on the forward strand.
GCTACCGGCGCGGACTATCGTCGACTCGATGCGGAGGGACGCGAGCAATTTGAGAATATGGGCGTTTACTACGCTGCGACAGCAATGGAAGGGCAACTTTGCCGCAACGAAACGGTGGTGGTCGTCGGGAGCGGCAACTCCGCGGGGCAGGCGGCGATGTATCTTTCCGAAGGCGCTGCCAAGATACTGCTCGTGGTTCGCGGAAAAGATATTACGAGCAAGATGTCGGACTATCTTTCGCGCCGTGTGCAAGCTCGCAAGAACATTGAGATCCTGTATCAGACAGAGATCCGCAAAATGTTTGGCGGGAGAAAGCTTGAAGAAATCGAGCTGGAAAATACACAAACCGGCGAATGCCGAATGGTTCGAACGCCCGCTGTTTTTTCCATGATTGGCGCGAAACCGTGCACGGAGTGGCTACCGCCAGAAATCGAGCGCGACGACAAAGGCTTCATCAAAACAGGGACGAGCGTTGCGGGGGCACCAGCGTGGCAGGCAAACAAACATCAACCTGGTCCACTCGAGACGAGTTTGCCGGGGATTTTTGCCGCAGGCGACGTGCGTTCGGGATCGGTGAAACGGTGCGCTGCCGCGGTGGGTGAAGGCGGTATGGCCGTCGCCGGTGTCCAGATCAGATTAGCTGCGTCCTCTTGAATCGGGGAAGGCGGAGCTAACAGATACGAGTGATTAAGGTCTCTCCGAAACGTTATACCAATTCCATTCCCAGGTTTTACCGTTGTCGGTGGGAAAACGCCTGGCTCCATATCGGGCGGTCTTTGTCTCGCGCATCCCACCGAAACATCACAACAATAGGTTTTCCTTTAAACGTATCTTTGCAAAAGAAATGCCCGACATGGTTCTCGAAAGAGCCTACCACAGGCGGATCCAGGACGCCTGAGTTGCTAGCAACCCAATACAAGCTCCACAACCTGGTCTTGGGATTAAACAGTCGCAGAGTGAGGCCTTCAAAAGATTTACCCTCCTGGCCTGGCATCTCAGTGGTGGAATAAATATCCATGTCGGCGGTGCCGCTAAGGATCTTCCAATTCTCATCGGACGAATCGAACTCTGTCCAATCCTTGCAGTTTTCGAGCCTTTTGTTGAGCCGGCGATTGTGCATTTTCCATTTGCCGACTAAAAAATCGAAGTCACTCGAGACGATGCCGTGGATGCGGTAATTTTTAAGTCGCCCTTCGCATCAAAACCTAACTTGGGAATTGGCAAACTGGGATCGGTCGTCAGAACGGTTGTTTGAACTCGCGCGAAGGTACAGATCACAAC
>JBKPOB010000186.1:0-8273 GCA_046732875.1 Verrucomicrobiota bacterium
GTCTGGCAAACGTGGGAGCAACTGGGGCTACGAGCGGAAAAATATCCGGGGGAGCAGGTCCGTTCAACGGAACATCTCAGTGTCTTAAAACGGTTAACTCGATCAACCTGGGGACAAACAAGGTAACGCTATCTGCATGGGTGAACATAACAGGTTACACAAACTCTAACTTTGCGGCGCTTGCTCAATTTGCCAGTACGAACTGGTATTTCAACAACAACTCGTTTTCCAGTACACCCAACGAAGCGGGCACGTGGGGAGTATGGGCGGCAGGCAACGGCGGGCTTCATAACGGAGGAAAATTCACCAGGCCATCAGCCGGGGCTCATCATGTTGTTTTCACATACGACACAACCCTTGGGGCGGCGCTGAATGTCAAAGCATACGTTGACGGGGTAGCGCAGACAGTTACCCAATCGTTTAGCGACAACACCGCGAGCGCCAACTTTGGAAACTATGTTCTTCATTTAATGGCGCAATCGGATGAAACCGTGTTTTGGCCTGCGACGTATCTGGATGAAGTCAGGTTAAGTTCATCTGTCCGAAGCGCTGCCTGGATCACAACCGAGTACAACAACCAAAGCTCGCCGGGAACATTCATCACCATGGGCAGCGAGAATTGCGCTTTTTGATGAGATTGGTGATGTGCGCATCTACAACCGGGCACTGAGCCAAATGCCAATCCAGGCCGATATGAATACGCCGGTTGGAGATCCCATTATACCAACTCCAACTCCGGTCCCCACGGTGACGCCAACCCCTATCACCTCACCAAATGCGCCCGGCGCGGCTCGAACGCGCAACCTACGGCTCCGGAGGCCGTCGCTCTATCCAGTTGAACTACGGGCGCGATGAAGTGAGAAGATAACGCAATTTAATGATTTAGCGATGCAGCGGCCTCCCAACTGTTAAATCTCTAAATCGCTGAATCGGTAAATCATCCGGTAGGCGGTTGCAATTTGATCTATCCTGCTGGAAACTGTTCGCCCGCCCGGGGCGGGTGAGAAAGAGATTTTCATGAATCAGATCATTGATGCCATTGAGAAGGAACAGCACAAAAACGACGTCACACCGTTTTCCGTTGGGGACAGCGTGCGCGTCCACACCCGTGTCGTGGAAGGGGACAAGGAACGAGTCCAGATATTCGCGGGCATAGTCATTGGTCGTAAGGGTCGGGGACTCAACGAAACATTCACCGTGCGCCGAATCTCTTACGGCGAAGGCGTCGAGCGTGTGTTTCCGCTGCATTCGCCGCGCATCGCAAAAGTAGAAGTGGAGCAGCAAGGCCGGGCGCGTCGCGCCAGACTAAACTATCTTCGCACTCGCAAAGGTAAGGAAGCGACTGCTGTAAGAGAGTGATGAGTGGCGAGTGACAAGTGACGAGCGCAGACGCGCACTCCCTTTTTCTAGTCACTCGTCACATGTCACTTGTCACTCAATGCAAATCTGGAATGATTTGCATTGATGGCTTATCGCCGATGCGGATTTCGTTATGAGAGAAAACTGCGCGCCACCGGTGTCGCCCAGATAGCCGGAATTGACGAAGCCGGGCGCGGTGCGTTGGCGGGCCCGGTTGTGGCTGCTGCGGTAGTTCTTCCTGAAAAATTCCGTCATCGCCACCTGAACGATTCCAAGCAACTCGCGCCGGAACTGCGCGAGGAAATTTATTCCGAGCTGGTGTCCAATCCCGAAGTCAGATGGACAATCGGCATCGTCGATTCCATCGAGATCGATCGCATCAATATTCTGCGTGCGAGCCATCAAGCGATGCGCCTGGCGATTACGGCCCTGACCGGTCCGCCGGAGCACGTTCTGATCGATGGACTACCCGTCATTCCTTTTCCATTGCCGCAGACTGCCATCATTGATGGCGACTGCATTAGCCTGAGCATCGCTGCTGCCAGCGTGATCGCCAAGGTAACGCGTGACCGGATGATGCGTGACTTTTGCGCGCAGTTCCCGCAATATTGCTTCGACCAGCACAAAGGTTACGGAACTGAGCTGCACCTGCTGAAACTTCATGAATTCGGCCCTTGCCCAATCCATCGCCGATCTTTCGAGCCTGTGGCGCAACCGCTTCTCGCGTTGGAGGAAATCGCCCAAGTCCGGTCATCTCCGACAAGGCGTTCTCGGCGAGAAGTTGGCGTGTCGCTATCTGAAGCGTAACGGTTACAAAATTCTCTTCCGCAATTTTCGCGGTCGTAGCGGCGGGGAGATCGATGTTGTCTGTCGTGAAAATGACACGCTGGTTTTTATTGAAGTGAAAACCCGCGGACGCGAAGATTTCGGCCGGCCCGTCGAAGCGGTTGACCGCGAAAAACGGAAGCGACTTTCTCGTGGAGCCTTGGCCTGGCTGCGAATGCTGGATAATCCTGATATTCTTTTCCGATTTGATGTTGTTGAAGTCGTCATAGTGGCGGATGCGAAACCGCGAGTCGAATTAATCAGAAATGCGTTCCCGCTCTCTAAACCGTATCTTTACTGATCTGCCAATCTTAACTGACAGACTCGACAACCGCGGTGAATCAGGCTGACAATAAATAGCTCCACATGAGCGAACCAATTTTCATTGCCCAATCGAAGGAACAAATCTTTCTCCTGCCGAAAATGGCAAACCGCCACGGCTTGATTGCTGGCGCCACCGGCACGGGCAAAACCGTAACGCTACAAACCCTTGCGGAGAATTTCAGCGCTCGCGGCGTGCCAGTGTTCATGGCGGACGTGAAAGGCGACCTCGCTGGCCTCAGTCAGACGGGCGGAAATAATCCGAAGATCCTGGAGCGTGCGAAGGAGCTTAAGATCGACGATTTCAAAGGCGAGGCCTGCCCTGTGGTGTTTTGGGATGTCTTCGGTGAACAAGGCCATCCGGTGCGCGCGACCGTTTCGGAAATGGGTCCGCTCCTGCTGGCGCGTTTACTTGAATTGAACGACACACAGGAGGGCGTGCTCAACATGGTTTTCAAGATTGCCGACGAAAACGGATTACTCCTTCTCGATCTCAAAGATCTGCGCTCGATGTTGCAGTACGTCGCTGACAACGCCGATCAATTCAAAACACAGTATGGAAATATCTCTGCTGCCAGCGCCGGAGCGATCCAGCGCAATCTCCTCGCGCTGGAATCACAAGGCGCTGACAAATTTTTCGGCGAGCCCGCACTCAATCTCGAGGATTTAGTTCAAACGCAAGGCGGCAAAGGAATGGTGAACATTCTTGCTGCCGATAGGTTGATGCAAAAATCGCCGAAAGTTTACGCGACATTTCTACTTTGGATGCTGTCGGAGCTATTCGAGAATCTTCCGGAAATCGGGGATCCTGAAAAACCGAAGCTGGTTTTCTTTTTCGATGAAGCGCATCTGCTCTTCGCTGACATCGCGCCAGCAGTCGAACAGAAGATCGAGCAAATGGTACGACTGATTCGCTCGAAAGGAGTCGGCGTTTATTTCGTTAGCCAAAATCCACTTGATATCCCAGATGTTGTGCTGGGCCAGCTTGGAAATCGCGTGCAGCACGCATTGCGCGCGTTTACTCCGCGCGATCAAAAGGCCGTGAAAGCCGCTGCGGAAACTTTCCGGCAAAATCCAAAGCTGAAAGTGGAGACTGTCCTTACCCAGCTCGCGGTTGGCGAGGCGCTCGTCTCGATGTTAGATGAAAGCGGTAGTCCACAAATTGTGGAACGGGCGAAGATTGTTCCACCGCGCAGCCAGGTCGGTGCCATCATGGCGGATCAACGGAAAGAGATTATCGCTTCATCTATTATCGCCGGTCATTACGAGAAAGCTATCGATCGGGAATCGGCCTACGAAAAACTCCAGGCGAGAGCAGGGGAGAAAACGCAAACCGCTGGCGCACCATCTGTGGCTGCCAGCCCCCCAACGCCCGAAGGAGAGAAGCCCTCGATATTGAGTGAAGCTCTCGGTACCGCCACAGCTGCATTTCAACCGACAATCGGACCACGCGGCGGACGCTACGATTCCCTTGCGACTTCAATGGTAAAAAGTGCAATGCGCGCTGCCAGCAGCTCAATCGGCCGGCAAATCGCTCGCGGAATTCTGGGAGGAATCCTTGGCGGCAGTGGACGACGACGATAGCTGCAGCCAGGTTCCATAGGCGGCGTCAGCGCGCCGCACAGCGACGCGGCTACAGAAAAATCGCCGGATACGCTCCTGCGCACCCGGCGATTTGAACCTTCTTCTCTTTATGGCGTGGGCGCACCGGCCGGGCTTGTAGTCTCTTTCTTTTTCCCTTTTCCCTTGCCTGCCTTCACTTCCACTTCGGTGGCCGACATCGTGTAAGTGATCGTCACCCTCTCGCCGACCTTAAGGTCGCCCGTGACCTTCGTGCTGGCGTCGCGATTGATTTCCCAACGGTCCTTCCCTTTCTGGACCGCAATCATTGAATCGGTGACTTCGAGGACTGGTCCGGTGACCTGGTAGGTTTTTCCCCCTGCGGCAAGGACTGTGCTGCTAAGCGCTAAGGTCGCTGCTGCCAATAAACTAAGTATTGTCTTAATATTCATAGTGACCGATTAGACCGCTTTCGATCACTCCTATTCAAGCGTTTTCGCGCGGGGGTATTCACACTGACGCGTAAGGTCAGTGGCCAGACAACCTTTCTCGTCTGTTCCGAGGATACCCATACGCTGTAAAGCTCATCGATTATTTGTTCCAACGGATCGCTGCCTCTTTCGGCGATGAACCGCTGCGTCGAAGACCACGTCCTAAGATATCCGATCAGATGATCGAGATTCCAATACGCCCTCATTTCGAACGTCGGCGGATCGATCTCCTGAAATGGGAAAGGGAGATCGTAAAATTGCTCGACAAGCTTGCGCTCCGGCGGCCAGAAAGGGCCAACCACCTCGTAGTAATATCGGTTCACAACCTCATCTATCGCCGGTTCGATGTGCAGCAAGTTGTAAGCCGAAGCAGCGAGCACGCCGTCGAGCTTCAATACTTGGCGCGCCTCCTCGTAAAAACGGTCAAGATCGAACCAGTGCAGCGCCTGCGCGATCATGATCAGATCAAGCGTCTCCGATCCGATACGGCTACTTTCCGCCTGCGCGACACCATACTCGACGCGCTCGTGCTGCGTCGCACTCGCGATCTGCTTCTCGCTCGCATCCGTCGCGATAACGCGGTCGAATACTGATGCCAACGCAATGGCCGCTTGTCCGCTGCCCGTGCCGCAATCCCACGCCAGCTGACGACTCGGAGAGATGCTCCCCAGATAATCGAATAATTCCTGTGGGTAGCCCGGGCGAAATTTTGCGTAATCAGCGGCCTGTCTCGAAAAATGATCTTTGAATGTCATACCAGCCTCCGCTGTAGCGGTCGCCGTGTCGGCTTCAATTTTCTGTAGCACCGCTTACTTGTCGCGCCGTAGTTTTCGCGCGAAGGCGGATGACCGGCGAAATCTCGATTTGCTCGACAACTACGGCGTGGTCCCCGGATTAGCCGCTGGCGCGGCTGCTTCAATTTTCGTGGCGCTCATCACGTAGGTCACCGTCACGGTCGAACCAACTTTAAGATCGGCTGAACCTTTCGTTGTCACAGGATCAATATCGATTTCAAATCTGTCGGCTCCTTTCTCAACCGTAACCTTGCTACCTGTCGCTTCCATCACTGTTCCTGTGATTTCATAAGTTTTCGCGCCAGCAGCGAGAATGTTTCCGCCGAACGCGAGACTAAGCGCTGCTAATAAACAAATAATTTTCGGATTCATAGTTGGCGATAAGCCCGAACAATCCGTCACGCAAGATTTACAAAGATCTTCGCCACAACGGATCCGTTCGGTGGCGGATCGATCTTCTGTTTCGGCGGCGACCTTCTAGCGCCGCTCGTAGCACGCTCCGAATCTAAACCCAGGCGTTCGCCGCGGCGAACGCCTCTACAGCTGTTTTCGTGCTGTAGGAGCGAAGTCGAGGCATCTCCGGCTACCTCCTGCGATTTCCTATTCCTTCGCCGGCTCGGGTATCGCTCTGACACCGACGCGAGCGAGGTACTCATCTGCCTGTAATAGATCATTGCCTGCGCGCTCGATGATCTTTAGCAGATTATCCATCGACGAAACTTCCTCGAGTTGCTCGGTCAGGAACCACTGCAAAAAGTTGATCGTGATGTAGTCATTCTGCTTTCGCGCGAGCTCCACCAGACCATTAATTTGATTGGTGACATGAATCTCCTGGTCGAGCGAAAGCTTCACCGCGTCGCGCGCCGTCTTGAATTTTGATTTCGGCGCGTCGATGGCTGGAATCGCCACCCGCCCGCCCGCATCGACTACGTATTTGATAAACCGAAGGGCGTGTCCCTTCTCTTCCTCGGCCTGACGGAAAAAATGCTGAGAAAGTTGTGGCAATGCTTCCGCGGCAAAATGGGCCGCGATCGCATAATACTGTAGCTCTGCACTGAACTCGTAGCCGATTTGCTCATTAATTGCATCGATGACTTTTTGGCTGGTTAGCATGAAAACCTTTCGGTTGATCTAATCCTTGTCTTAGCGCATGTACGCGCCGCGATCAATGAGGCGAATGACGCAACCGTCAGACTTGGATTCTTCGGTGATCGAACCCGTCAGATATGATGAAAAGAGGTGGATATTGGATGTTGACGTTCGAGAAGAACGTTCGTGCCGTCACCTTTATTCCCACTTCTCCCATCTAAATCAAAGCCTACTTCTCACTACGAAAGGTTCCGGTAATCTCGCGTAGCAATTGATTCTGTCCTTGCCACCGCGATTTAAGCGTCCAAGCGAGGATCTGTTGAAAATAGTTGCCGTCGTCCACGGTAGTATGAAGAAAAACCACGTTGGTATGGTCTTCTGTCCCAGTTAATTCGTCTTGCAAGGCAGGATGCCCATCGATCGTGAGCGGAACGGGTTGAGTGGCTGACGCATTTTTCAGTTTCTGCAACATGCGGTCGCGCGTCAGCTGATGGTGCTTTTCCAAAGTGAAATTGTCGAGATCGGCTTTCGCGTCGGTAATTACGATCACATACATTTCCTTGTCTTTGTAAGCGGCTTGTAACGATGCCTCTTTGTTGAGATCGGATCTTTTCACCCAGAAGCCGGAAGTCGTAACCCTCAATTTGCCATCGTCAGAAGCGATTTCCTTTCGTTCAATGGTAAGGTGATGCAGACGCTCGCGCTCTGATTGGATCATACTGACAAGTAACGGGATACCCATTACGAATAGCGCCACATTTAACACCAAAGCGATGTAGCCTAAGACGAGTCCTGCGGTGGCGACTCCCATGCCGCCAAGCGCGCCTCCGGATTTGCGAATTTTCGAGCGAGCCACGTGACCACAAATGACAGCCGGGATCGCGGTAAAGAATCCACACGTGAATGAAAGGATTGCTAAAACAAGACTCCAAATGGCGCTCGGCGCGGTGCGAGAAACTGGTTGAACAGGCGGAGGCGGCGGTGGGGTCGCTAGTTCGTCGGCCATCGGGCCGTTGTAGCGAGCTTAGCGGTAAAATCAAGACAAACTCCGAGCTCGAATGGGTGGAATTGTCTCGCGCGCGCGAGTATGCCGGCAGCTGGCAGAAAAAGAAAAGCCCAGCACTTTGATCAACAAGCCGCTGGGTTCTGGCGACGCCCTATTGATTCGTTCCCACTCACTCACCCTCCGGGCTTCCCATCGATCTCACTCGACTCCCGTCCGCTCGGTTCTCTTCGGCCTAGGACCGTGCTCGAGTAGGATGCAAAGAAAATGCCCGATGGGAATTAACCACCGGGCATTTAGTTCTGGCGACGTCCTACTCTCGCACGGCCTGTCGCCGTACTACCATTGGGGCTGCAGCGTTTCACTTCCGTGTTCGGAATGGGAACGGGTGGGACCACTGCGCTATTGTCACCAGAGTGCGGAACCGCGCGGGCGGTTTCGCTGCTGTCGCAGCGAAACGAGTGCGATGTCGTACTCTGGGGACCGATGTCGATGTTTCAAAAGAACTGTTGATTCTCTGATAACTACATACAGGAGTTCATTTCGGCTGAGGACAGCCGACACTACAACTAAGGCTTCGTTTTGTTTTGAGATCTTTTGTCTTGTCTGTTTGCCGTTCCGCGAAGCGCGGAACGGGTTAACAGAAAAGTAAAAGATCAAGCCGAACGGGTTATTAGTACTCCTGAGCTGAACACATTACTGTGCTTACACCCGGAGCCTATCAACGTGGTAGTCTGCCACGACCCTTCAGGGAGATCTCATCTTGGGATAGGCTTGGCGCTTAGATGCTTTCAGCGCTTATCCTTTCCGAACATAGCTACCCAGCACTGC
>JBKPOB010000187.1:0-5190 GCA_046732875.1 Verrucomicrobiota bacterium
CAAGGAAGGCTGCGAGAGTTGCATCGATTTGGGTGCTGGCCCCGGCGTTCCTCCCATGGTCGAGATCACAGGGATATCGGCCATGCACTCTCGCGCCCAGACCAGCACCGAAATCGACTACAGCTCTATCTGATATCGAATCGGCTTTCCTCTTATTCTTTCTCCGGAAATCCCGCGGCGAAGTTCTCAAAAAAAATTGAAGGAGGTTTAAATTTTAAATGTGGCCTTCTGGAATTCCGAGGAGCACATGCCGTGCGAATTGCTGGGGAGCACAGGTCGCCGGTCCGGCGCGGGACGGATTCGCTGTGGCGAACCTGTAGTCGTCGGCAGGTTGCCGACGATCGCCCAGTGCGCAATTAGGAGACTTCGGTTGCGGACGTTCGAAGAGTCGGCGCGCTTCCGAAAAGAACCTCCAAAAGCTTTCGGGGTGTTCCCCGGAAAGTGCGCGGCCCGGCTCACGACGACCCGGGCGCGCTGGAATTATACCTATCAACTATCGACGATCAGCTATAAGCCAGCATCACGACTCAAACAGGCGGTCGCGTCGGGCGCGGTCTTGGGGTTGGAGTAGGCCTTGGCGAACCAGTCGGTGTCGCCGTGGCTGTAGCTGTGGCACTCGCGGTCGCAGTGGCTGTAGGTGTAGCTGTCGCCGTTGCCGTAGCAGTTGGTGTCGCAGTCGCCGTGGCCGTAGCAGTCGGTGTAACCGTAGCTGTAGCCGTTGGTGTTGTCGTAGCCGTAGCAGTTGGGGTAGCTGTAGCTGTTGCCGTAGCCGTCGCTGTCGGTGTCACCGTAGCAGTGGCAGTAGCTGTTGGGGTTGCCGTTGGGATAACAGTAGCTGTGGCAGTTGCGGTAGGAGTTGCAGTGGCCGTTGCCGTTGCTGTAGGAGTCGCGGTCGCTGTTGCTGTTGCAGTCGGACTCGGCATGGGTGTCGGTGTCGGAGCGGCGGGGAATTGGAACGTGCCGATCCGCGTAAACCAGCTGGCGCTGCTGGTAACCGGATAGTACTCGTTTACATGCCAGAAGGTGATCCCGTCTGTCGGATCAATGGAAGTATAGGTATAATCGCCCCATCTCCCGGCGGAATGGGTTTGGGCGCCTCCGCCATTGGTCATAATCGCTTCCCCCTGGGCGAGGTTGGCCGGCGGATCAGCAGCGAGGCGGCCGGCGTAACGAATCCCCGGAAAAATAGTTTCGTCGGATACCGAGTAGGCAATAGCCGTGTTCCCCGCGTTATCGACAGCGATACTGGACATAAAACGCCACAGGCCGTCGCCAGCATTGTCGAAAGTCTGCTGTTGTACAGGAGAGGCAGGGAAATTTCCGCCGGCCACATCGAATTGATACCAGCGAATAGCACTCGGCCCGGCCGGGAATGTCATCATGACAGTCTGGTCCGCCCACAATGATTCCGTAGTGCCATTGTTGTAGTAAACGACTGGGGTCATGATTCTATCGCCCAGCGTATCCAGATGCTGCGCCGTTCCCAGCTGCGGCACGATCGTAAAACCAGAGGTATTCGTCCATGCCTCAATAAACCCGTTAACCGTGATCAGCGCGTTCGGGCTATGATTTGCGCCAATGCCGATAGTCGAATTTCCCGAAATGGCGAAATCGACATGAAACTTCCAGGCTTTAACCTGGGTCAAGGTCGTGGGATTGCTGGCGGGACTATCAACGGCGAGCAACATCTCATCCCTGCCCAAAGGCGGCCCAAGGCCGGTGCGAAAGTACGCAGGCACCAGGCTGTAGGAATCACCCAGGCCGGCCGGAGGAATGGTGAAAGCGATTGCGTTGGCAGCGCCGCCCCCGATCATCGACGCGCGATCGAGCGCATAAGCGCGCACGCCTTGGAAAGAGGTAGTTGGGAAGCCATCAAACAAGTTAACGGTAAAAAAATAGGCGTTTTGAGTGCCGCCGTCGTTCCACATCGCGAACTTTGGATAATCACCCAGCCAGTCGATATTGGCAGGGTCATGTTGCAACGCGTAGAGGGTATAGGTGCCGGCTGGATCGGGGCTCGTAGAAACGGCGATGCACTGATAGAAGGGACCGGCGCTGGGAAAAGTAGCGAAAGCGAAGTCGCTTAACAGCCAGCGGTTGGCTTGATGGTCATACAAGACAAATGGGTCGCCTGCGTTTAAGCCGCTGCAAGGGGTGCCTAGCAATGTAGCAAAGAGTGAATTAAACGTGGTCGTGGGTGTGAGCGGGGTGCCGTTTTTGTCATAAACCCTGAACGCGGTGTTGACTACTTCCACGTAATGATTTGGACCGACGTCGCCCTGGGTGTCAGGCGGCAAACACATACAACCGCTGTCGACAGAGTTAATTCCATCAAACGTCAGCAGAGGTGGCGGCATCGCAGGCGTGGGACGAAAAATGTTCTTAAGCAGCTTTTGCAAATAGGCCGCGGAAGGCTCTTGCGCCGGAGGCGGCGCGCCTTTCCCACGCGGGTAGCGTGTCAGGGGTTGCCGCTCAATTTCCCCTTCGTTGGGAATATAAGGTAGATGTGCCACGTCTGTGGTTGTCCGGACAGGTCCAATCATCTGGACGACCTCCGGTCTCTGTGTACCGGGAGAGTCCTGTGCGCCGCCAGAGCGATTGTGTTGTTGAGTTGGCCCGGCGCTCCTTGTTTGGGCGAACAGCGCCACAGCCAGAGCACCGAGGCAAAAGGCGGCAGCAATCAAAACGCGAAGATTAAAGAATGCAGATTGCGAAGTGGATTTCTTCTTCATAAGTCGAGCATGGGATGACACTGGTAGGGACATCGCACTGCGACGTCCGAACGCCGCGGCGGGGCGTTCCTACCTTTTTTATGATTCGTTAGGTTATCGCTGCCTTCGATCGCTGCGGCGACTCTCGGTGCTCGGAGAAGCGATGCGCCCGTGCGCTGGATAGCAAGGAGTGAGAAGCGCAGCAGATCGCTTGGAAGGTTTTGTGAATTGTTCTGGGTTTTCTTCAGGGAGTGGGATGGAGCGGGGTTTCGAGATGAGGCCTGCAAACGTGTCAACATTTGTTTTTAGAAAAGTTCTTTAATTGCGGATTTTATCGCCTGCGCACAAGCCGCCTCTGACTGCGCCAAGCCTGGATAAGACGGCTGAGGAAATGGCGGTGTAGCGTCCGCAAGATGATGATTGATAGTAGCTCCCGGCTCCCTCGGGGCCGCCTCTACGGCCGACAAAAATTGCTCTTTTATAGCGATAAGGCACCAATCTTCCATCCGGAAGTTGCACGGCGAAGTTCTCGGAAAAATGGGGGCGACCTCCTGTAGTGGCAGCCCTGCCGGCTGCTAAACTGCGCTTGAAACCCGCCCGACCGCGTTGGTGGAGACTCGCGTCGTCGGGATCAATGCCGTAGCAACAAGCGGCAGTCAGTAATCACTGATCAGATTCGCGCTGCAGAATGCCGAGGTAATCAGTGGAGCGCAGGCACGACCTGCGCGTAGCCGGGAGCGGGCATCCCGGCTACGCATTGGCGATTCAGCTGAAATCCCGGCAAAATAAGATTGTTCCAAAAATGCCGAGGAAATTCTCGAATTTCCCTGCTCCTCGTTGTCGCAAATCGACAATGCAGCGAATCGAGGACGAAAGTTCGCGCGAGCCGCGATGGTTCTTACTTCGTTCCTTCCCGCGCCCCACCCGTTTCCTGATCGAGCACTGTCACCGCCCGCTCGTAGGTGGCTTTCGCATCCTCATGTGAGTTCCCCACCGCGGTCAGTCCCGTTCTTCCCAGCTCGCCCAGGGCGCTCATCATGTGAAAGACCACTCCCGTCTGGCGAGTTTGACCGAAATGCAGATCGTGCCGTACCACGATATCAAAAAGATCGTCTGGAGTCAGAGCCCGATACGACGGCGACTCGACATGATCGCTGGCAACAAAGAACTTTTGCTGCCCATTGGGGGCAGTGAAAATCGCCGTCTCAGGGTCGTAAGTGCCGTCAGTAAGAAATTGCAAAGTTAAGAAAGGATGCGTGGTGCCGCCTTTTCGCAGGTTAATCTCGATGGCATAGGGTTCCCAGTTTCCATTCGAACGTACGACCACAAAATCCAGCGCGAAACGACCGATGACGCCTTCTTTCGCCAGACGTCTGCCAACCTTGGCCGCTTCGCGGGTAATGACCGCTGCATACCCAGGGTCGGCCGGGAATACGCAGCCGAGGTAACTTTGCCCCGATGGCCCGCCAAGCAACTGGTCGTGGGTGGATAACAACTCTACGGCGCCCAGCGGAGTAACACGAAGCTGAACACTGGGGCTCCTGATCTCGTCTCCTATGATCCGTTCTTCGACCACTCCTTTTCGTTCCTGTAGTTTCTGCATGTAGCTATCGTAGGTAACACGAGCTAGCTCAAATTGCATAGCTCGAAGGCGATCTTCTAACATGGCCTTTTCTTTGGAGTCACCTGCCGCTGGCAGCCCCCGTAGATCGATAACAGCGTTACCTTCGCCTGAGACACCTTCGTTAAGCTTTGCCAGAACTTGCGTGATTGAAGACTTCTTCGCGCGCATCTGCATGATGGCGTCGATCAGGTCTTCTTTGCTGCCGAGGTTCTCAACGCCTAAAGGATGGGGAACATTTTCTTCGGTGAAAATCTTTCGGCAGCCGCTCTTTGTGCCCAGCGGGAAAAATTTTGGGTCGGCGCCGTACATGGGAATACCGAGCCGCAACGCCAATTCTTTTTCGCGATTGGTTGTGTTGAAAGGGACAAGGTGCGCACGATCTGGATCCATGATCAATGAACGAATCCGCTCGATCAGCCGGGGCCGGTCGAGCAGCTTGTCGCTCAGTGGACGCACTGAGCGGTCGAGCGGCGAGATAAGGAAAAGCCGCTGACGCGCATGACTCGGAATAACGCCCGGCAAAAGAGCCAGGTAATAGTCGATGATGCTCGGCAGAATCGTTTGTGACGTCACATAGATCAGCCGGGCACGTGGCTGGCGGAGGAGCAATAACAAAAATAAAAAGCGTTCCTCGTACGCCTGCATCACCGCGCCAGAGCTAATGGCGTCAATGGACATCGACGGTACGACCACGATCGTCTGAGGATCCTGATTAAAGCGCTCAATCGATTTCCACAGCGGCACCAGTTTTCGTTGGAGCCGATCGAATTCGGCCTGGGAATCGGAAGCGAGATTTGATTCGGACATAGGACAGAGAATTTAAGTTTTGTCCAACCGAACCGAATTACAAGCCGT
>JBKPOB010000188.1:0-8531 GCA_046732875.1 Verrucomicrobiota bacterium
TGAGATTAAGCAGAAAGTATTACCGGCCGTGGATGATGTGTTTGCGGCTAAATTGATTCCCGGAAAGACGCTTGGCGATCTGCGCCAAATCATCGAACACGATCTCGCGCACGAGAAGGAGCATGAGCGCGAACGAGCGAAAGAAGGGCAGGTCGTGAAGTACCTGCACGAGCGGATCCAGTTCGAGTTGCCACCTGCTCTACTAAAGAATGAAACGCGTCGGATTTTGGCAGACCTGGTGCAACGAAACCGGGAACGCGGTGTTCCCGATGAGAAGTTAAAGGAGAAGGAGAAAGAGCTCATCGAAACCGCCGCAGGGCTTGCTGGTCACCGGTTGAAGAGCAATTTCATTCTGCATCGGATCGCCGAGCGCGAAAACATCAAGGTTGCGCGGGAAGATATCAATGCACGGCTTCGTGAAGAAGCGGCGCGGTATAACGTTCCCGTAGAAAAAATGCGCAAAGAATTGCAGGAACACGATGGTCTGGATGCGTTCGCCGAACAGATACTGCTGGGTAAGACTCTTGATTTCCTCAAGGCGAATGTTAGCGTCGAGGCAGCGCAAGAACCCGCTGTTAAAGAAGAAAAATCATGAGTGTATCGAACGAAAATCTGTCCCAGGTGCTGATTCCAATGGTGGTGGAGCAGACCGGCCGGGGCGAGCGGAGCTACGACATTTATTCGCGACTATTGAAGGATCGCATCGTTTTTATCGGAACGCCGATGGACGATCACATCGCCAATCTTGTCATTGCCCAGTTGCTCTTTTTGCAAATGGAGGATTCGAAGAAGGACATCAACATCTATATCAATTCGCCCGGCGGTTCAGTGACTGCCGGCCTCGCGGTTTATGATACGATGCAGTTTCTCACCTGTGATGTGACGACCTATTGTCTCGGGATGGCTGCAAGCATGGCTGCGGTACTGCTCTGTGCGGGCACGAAAGGAAAGCGTTTCGCGCTTCCAAATTCCGATATCATGATCCATCAGGTCTCCGGAGGCGCGCAGGGTGCAGCGAGCGACGTAGAACGCCAGGTCGATTACATGTTCAAGCTGAAAAAGCGCCTCATCAAAATCATTGCGCAGCACACCGGCAAATCCGAAGAACAAGTGCGGATCGATTCGGATCGCGATTACTATATGTCCGCCCAGGAAGCGAAAGCATATGGTTTGGTGGACGAAGTGATAAAATCTCGCAAGGAGGTGAAGCTGCTCGATGGGGCGACTCCTCCGTCCAGCGATCGGTCGGTAGAAGTGGCTGAAACCGCTTTGCCGCGAAAAGTCGGAGGATAGGAGAGCTTCTTAAAAAATTATGGCCCGCGCTTCCAACCTCACCATGTGCTCGTTTTGTGGCAAGAGCCATGCGGAGGTTCGCAAATTGATCGCCGGACCCGGTGTCTACATCTGCGATAGTTGCATCAACGTTTGCAAAAGCATCCTCGATAAGGAACTCAACGAAGATGCTCGCCGCCAGTCCTCCAATATCCGTGTGCCGAAGCCGGCGGAAATTCGACGTGCGCTCGATCAGTATGTCATCGGCCAGGACACCGCGAAGAAGACCTTATCAGTAGCTGTCCACAACCACTACAAGCGGGTATTGCAAGCTTCTCAGCCGGCCGATGCTTCCGCCGCGTTTCAGCCGGATCCGTTTGCTGATGTTGAGATCGAGAAGAGCAACATTTTGCTAATCGGCCCCACGGGCTCCGGCAAGACGTTACTGGCCAAAACCCTGGCGCGAATTCTCGATGTGCCGTTTTGCATTGCCGACGCGACGACGCTGACCGAAGCAGGTTACGTTGGCGAAGACGTCGAAAACATTATTCTGAGACTCCTCCAGAACGCCGATTACGATGTGAAACGAGCGGAGATTGGGATCGTTTACATCGACGAGATCGACAAGATCGGGCGCAAAACTGATAACGTGAGCATTACTCGCGATGTCTCCGGCGAAGGAGTGCAGCAGGCTCTGTTGAAAATTCTAGAAGGCAGCACGTGCAATGTTCCTCCACAGGGCGGACGCAAACATCCGCATCAGGAATACATCCAGGTTAATACTGAGAAGATTCTTTTCATCTGCGGCGGTGCATTCATCGGCCTCGACAAAATTATTCAAAAACGCATCGGCCAAAAAGTGATGGGCTTCGGCAGTCCCACGCTGGAAGTTGAGGAGGGGCTGCGAAAACAAGCCATCCGTCATGTGGAACCGGAAGATCTGCTCGCTTTCGGAATGATTCCCGAATTCATCGGACGATTGCCGGTGGTCAGCTCGCTCGACGCGCTGACCGAGGAAGAAATGGTGGCGATTTTGACCGAAACAAAGAACGCGATGGTCAAGCAGTACACGAAGCTTTTCTCCATGGAAAGTGTGCGTTTGTCCGTGACCAAGGATGCTTTGCGCGCGCTGGCGGCGCAGGCGGTCACGAAGGGAACGGGCGCGCGCGCATTAAGGTCAATGCTCGAACGGATCATGCTCGACATCATGTATGAAGTGCCGAGCCGGGAAGATATCGCGGAGGTCACGATCAATCGAGCGGTCGTGGAAGGCAAAAAGCTTCCGCTCATCCGCAAGAAACAGGACAAGACCGCGGCGTAGCCCCGAGGGATTTCGGGGCAGGTCAAAAAGTCAAAAGCGCTACAACGTTAAAAGGGTTATCGCTTCCCTTGTAACTTTGTAACGTTTCATTGCTTCTCATGCGCGCCGCCCTTCTAAACACCGGCACGGAGCTTTTGCTTGGAGATGTGCAGGACGCACACCTTGCGTTCATTGCGCGCGAGATTCTTCCGTTGGGTTTGCGGATCGAGGAACGACGTACAATTGGCGACACTGAAGCGATTCGACACACATTGGCCGAACTATTTCCACGCTGTGAAATTCTTTTTGTAACTGGAGGTCTCGGTCCGACCGGCGACGACATAACACGCGAGATGGTTGCCGGCATTCTGGGGCTGGAACTCCGACAATCGTCGGAGTTGCTGGCTTCACTCCGGCGAAGGCTTCGAGTGCGCGGAATCAAATGGACTTCTGGCATTGCGCGGCAGGCGGAGGTTCATATAGGGGCAGACGTTCTGCCGAATAAGAATGGCAGCGCGCCCGGGCTTTACTTGCGCGCGAATATCAATCCACAGATTTCGTCTCCGCATCTTTTCCTGTTGCCCGGTCCTCCGCGCGAGCTTCAGCCGATGTTTTGGAGATTTGTCATGCCGATTTTGCGCTCAATCGTTCCAGTTTCGGCTTTAATTGAGCGGCGGGTCTATAAGATTGCCGACAAGGGCGAGTCGCTGGTCGAGGAAGCGATCAGCGACCGCGTGCTTGCAATACCCGGAATCGAGTTGGGATACTGCGCGCGTCCGGCCGAGGTCGATGTGCGCATCGTCGGAAAAGCAAAGGCCATCGAACAAGCAGACGCAATTATCAGATCGAGTCTGGGGCCCTCGATTTTTTCTGCCGCGGACGAAACGCTGGAGGAAGTGGTCGTAAAACTTTTGGCGCAGCGAAATCAAACGGTCGCGGTTGCAGAATCTTGCACCGGAGGTTTGCTTGCCAATCGCATCACGAACGTGCCTGGCGCATCGGAGGTTTTTCTTGCTGGCTATGTTTGTTACGCGAACCAGGCCAAGGTCGGCATGCTGGATGTCGATCCGCAGCTGATCGAGAAGCATGGGGCCGTGAGCGAACAAGTCGTGCGCGCGCTAGCCGAACATGCGCGTGCGGGCGCAGAGTCCGATTATGCACTCGCCACGACCGGTGTTGCCGGACCAGGCGGTGGCTCAGCGGAGAAACCAGTCGGAACCGTTTATATTGCTCTTGCCGGTTCAGGCGAAACAAGCGTGAAGAAATTGTTTTTTCCAACTGATCGCGAGACTTTTAAGCAGATTGCTACGCAGGCTGCGTTGGAAATGTTGCGCCGAAGATTAATCGCCCGCAGCTAGCGGCCTTGCGTTTGCTTCTTTGTCATTCCGACCGAAGTGGAGGAATCTCTAACTATTTCTGATGGTGCACAGTAATGCGATTTACGCTCGCACAGGTGGCTGCGAACGTTTTCTCCGGAAGTATCCAGAGATGTCTCGACTTCGCTCGACATGACAATTTGCTAATAGTCACCTACATCGACAGACGTCCCAATTTTGGCATAGTCGTAAAACAACTTTGCTCCATCAACGGATTCGCGGATGCAGCCATGCGAAGCTGGATAGCCTGGCAAAATTCCAATGTGCATCCCGACACCTTCACCGGTAAGACGAAGGAACCATTTCATGGGCGCTCCGGCAAAGTGCGTTCCGCTTGGCGCGGAATCGCTACGCGCACTGACGCCGGCTCGTACTGTGCGGCCGCGACTGTCCACGAAATCACCGTAAAGACTGGAATGATGACTCGGGTCCTTTTCCATCACATTGAAGTGTCCTCTCGGTGTCTCGTGCCCGCGTCTGCCAGACGAGATTGGCCCATCGGCGACGACCTGGTCTCCGATCATGAGGTAAGCGCGCTGTTTCGGAATTGAGACAACGATGCGCGTATTGTCCGGCATTGCCTGTTTGAGCAATGATTGATTCACCTTCAATGGTTCCTGTCTCTGAATTAACGTCGACGCTTTGCGCATTGGCGGCGGGGTGGGGCTCGGCTGCCGGGACTTCGGTCCTAAATGGAATTGACCGCTGGCAGAAGACACAACCGCGGCCGCCAAAACCAAGCGAATCAATGTCGAAAGTCGCATAAATTAGCCGCCATTGTAGCTGTTTACGCGCCGAATCCAACCGGATAACCATCTCGATTCGTGTCGTTCGGCCGGAGAGTTTTGCACCCGTCGAGTCAGCACTGCCTTCGCCGCGCGCGAGAACTCATCGACTGCGCCGCTGTCCGACGTGCCATGCATGGTTTCCAAGACTTGAAGCAAACCCCAGCCTTGGCCCTGATAACGTTCCGTATGCAGGACGCCTTCTCCCTTGAAGTTTACGTAGTCGATCAGGGCGTAACATCCCTGTGGAGTTTTGGTCAGACGCTCGAATTGTTGCTGTACGTTGGCTCGATCAGAAGGCGCAGCTTCGGCGAGCATTTTCGGAAGCGCATTGTCTAACCGCGCCAGGAGAAATTCCGCCTGGAGATCGACCGTATCGGCGAGAAACTGGCGCAATTGATTCATCTCCATGGTATGTTGCGCTCGAAGAAATTCCGTACGCGAGTTCCAGGGGCATGGTTTTTCGCCGGCTCCCAGGAGCAACGTGGGCAGTTTCGCGCCGCGCTTTGAGATAAAGCTCACGAGCTTGGGAAAACTTTCCTCGAACGGACCCCGGCGGCCCTTTGGGTACCAGATAAAGTGACCGATGCCGAGAGACGCGAAATCTTCGCCGGCGTTCCATGAAGTGAGCCCGGCAATCGTTCCGTTACATTCGTTTTGCCAGATTTTTTTTCCGATTTTAAGGACCTCAGCATGCGAGAGAGCGATTGCGTGGAGCGGCCTTGGCGGAAGAACAATAAGTACCGCAAAAACCAACACGGCCGAAGAGAAGCAGTGTTTGGAGCAGGGGCGCCGCTCTGTTCTTGACGGGCGACGTTTATCTATTAGCGTCCCAGTTTCCGCGGCGACCAATTGAACTGAATCCGCACGGAGAACACCTTTTATGAAACAACTTATCGTCATTTTCAGCGCATCCTTACTTGCATTGCCTTTGTTTGGGCAAGACAAATCGCCACAACTCAAGGACCAGAAGGACAAGGTCAGTTATAGCATTGGGCTGCAGATTGGATTCAACCTCAGCCGGCAAAAGGTGGATGTTAGCCCTGATATGCTTGCAGCCGGCATAAAAGACGCCCTCGCCGGTAAACCACAACTGAATCCAGATCAAATCAAGGAGGTCATGACGGCGTTTGAAAAAGATATGGAACAAAAACAGAAAGAAGCAGGCGAGAAGAATAAGACAGAAGGCGCAAAGTTTCTGGAGGAAAACAAAAAGAAAGAGGGCGTGAAGACAACTGCCAGCGGGTTGCAGTACAAAGTCCTCAAAGAGGGAAATGGAGCTCAACCGAAGGCCACCGACACGGTAACGGTCAATTACCGAGGAACTTTGATCAATGGAACTGAGTTCGACAGTTCATACAAGCGTGGGCAGCCTGCGACTTTCCCAGTTAATGGCGTGATCAAGGGATGGACGGAGGCACTGCAGCTGATGAAAGCGGGATCCAAATATCAATTATTTATCCCGTCGAATCTTGCCTACGGAGAAAGGGCAGTCAGTCCAGACCTCGCTGCGAATTCGACTCTCATTTTTGAAGTGGAACTGCTGGATGCGAAGCCTGCCCCGACACCTGCGCCCGCAGGTGCGGCGAAAGCCCCAAGTCCTGCGGCCCCGCCGTCGCCAAAGAAATAACGCAGACAACCCTGTCTGCCAGAATACAAGCAGACACGAATGCCTGGTTCACAGATTCAGCGCGCCGCAGCCGTTTCCCATTCGAGTCGGGGCGCGTCACCCCAGAGATCTTCCAGGCTGTAAAAAGATCGTTTGTCCCGGTGAAAGATGTGGACAACAACTTGCAGATAATCGAGCACGACCCACTGACTGACCGGAAACCCGTCAATCGCCACGGGTCGAACGGAATGGTCCTCTCGCAGACGCGTTTCAATCTCGTTTGCAATTGCTTTCAGCTGCGGCTCGGACGTAGCCGAGCAAATCACAAAAAAATCTGTGAACGTCGAGATTGCTCGCAAATCGAGGGCGACAATGTCTTCCGCCTTTTTATTTGAGGCGAGCTCGGCGCAGGCTCTGGCTAAATTTTCCGGGGTTATTTCTGTTGCTCCAGGTAAAGTTTTTCGCGACGAATGATTTCTTCCACTGCCGGCGGTACGAGATATCGAATCGACCGATCGGTGGCAACTCTCTTTCTGATTTCAGTTGCTGAAATATCGATTTTCCGGCGAATAACCGGATAGGCGTGGTGCGGTCGTTGGCCGCTGCGATCGAGAACAACGAAACGAACCATCTTTTCCAAATCAGCGAAGCGGCGCCATTTTGTAAGTTTATCTACGTTATCTTCTCCGATCAGGCAGTAGATCGCTGGCCCGCCCTTGCGCTGCCAAATCTGCTCGATCGTATCGATAGTGTAGGAAGGCGGTGGCCGTCGCAATTCACAATCATCCACGGCAAATCCGCGTTCATTCTCAATAGCGGCTTTTATCATCAATAACCGTATTTCGTCTGCGGCGATGGGCGCGGTCTTTCTAAGGGGCGACACGCGCGCGGGAACAAAGATCACTTTCTCAGCGCCAAGTTTCTCGAGGGCCTCGCGCGCAACGATGAGGTGGCCGTGATGAATCGGATCAAAGGTACCGCCGTAGATTGCGATCTTTTTCAATGCTCAACGCTCAATGTTCAACATTCAACATTCAACTAAAAGCGTCTTTTATAATTGGGGGTTGAACGTTGAATGTTGAGAGTTGGGCGTTACTCTTTGCCGCCCATGAAAGCGGATTTACTCGGTCAGCTGATCATGACTGGTGTGCCCGGCAAGGAATTGGATGGGAAAACCGCGAGGTTGTTCCGAAAGGTGAAGCCCGGCGCCTTCATCCTGTTCGGTCGCAACATCGAAAGCGCGCCGCAGTTGCGGAAACTGATCGATGATCTACGCGATTTAAGTGAGATCGAGCCCATCATTACTGTTGATCAGGAAGGAGGTCGCGTTTCCCGCCTTCGATTGATCGGCAGTGAACCGCCGAACGCCCAACAATTACGCGACAAGAATGACTTGGAGTTTATCAAGCGTCATGGCGACATCACTGGGCGGTTGCTCCGCCTTTTCGGTTTCAATCTGGACTTGTGCCCAGTCCTCGACATTTCCTTCGATGACGACGCAGAAAATTCTCTGCGCGGCCGCTGTTACGGGAAAACAGTCGAACAGGTTGTTCGCAATGCCGAGGCGTTCAATAGCGCGTTGAGAGGGCAGGGAGTCGCAAGCTGCGGCAAACATTTTCCGGGTTATTCCGCCGCGAGTTCGGACGCTCACTACGAATTGCCGCGGATCGATCGAACCCGCGAGCAACTGGATCGGAATGAGCTCGCCGTATTTCGCGAATTTTTTGATAAGGATGGCTCTCCGAGCGGTCCGTCGAATTCTTCGGGCGCTTCGGAGAAACGTCGCTACCACGTGGACAGCCTGATGATCTGTCACGGCTGGTATCCTTGTTTCGAGCCGGAAAAGACGCCCGCCACTTTATCTCGTCGGATCGTAACCGATTTGTTGCGCAACGAGCTCGGTTTCGATGATCTTGTGATGACTGACGATCTAGACATGGGCGCGATCCTCACCGCGTATCGCCTTGAGGACACGATTCGGCTGGCAATCGAGGCAGGGAACGACGTGGCGATGATTTGCCATCGCATTCCTGAGATTGAGAACGTGCAGCGGATACTTACTACGTTGCCGCAAGATCAAATCGATCGCGCGCTGGAAAGCGTTGCACGATTCAAAGAAAAACTTACACCGCCTCACGAGTTTTCCGAAGCTGCCTTCCGCAAGATCGACGACGAGATCTGGGACCTAC
>JBKPOB010000189.1:0-21203 GCA_046732875.1 Verrucomicrobiota bacterium
GAAGTACAAGACCGAGGAGCATTAGTAATGAGACGGCAGCAATCCATATTGATACCTTTCTCAGTCTCGGCTGAAAGATAGCCGTCACTCCAGAGACAATGAGACTCAGCAGAAAACCTCCTACTGAAATAACCATTCCGCATGCAAAATGAGTGATAGAGGACCATCCACTTTCCCAATGGTCAAAGATTAAGAACAGCACTCCAACGATGCCGACGGCGAAAAGCGCAATTTGTAATCGCGGTAGCCAAGACATACGGATCAATGTTTAAGCGATCGGGATTATAATCTAACGAGACCAAGATGAGCGACGGCGGACGAGGGCGCGCGTCGCTTGGAATGGAAGTGTGGAAGTCATCTCAAATATGAAGCGCACAACGGTCCGCCGTTCGCTCCATCGCATGGTTAAGTGTCAGTTGTTGATTACCAATGTTCAATGTTCTCGGGCAGGGATACCCAGGCATGTTTGTCCTCTTCCCAGACTGAGACCGTAGGTGTCGGAAATCCTGGGTCGGCGAACGCACCCACTGGGATGAGAATCATTCCTTCCTCGGCTTCCAGCTGCCAGTAAAGGATGGCGCTGCAGTGAGGGCAGAAATGGAAGGTCGCCTTCTTCCGACCTTCATCGTCTATCCGAATATATTGCGTCGATGATCCAGCAATCTTGACGGCATCTTTTGGGAAGCGGGCTTGAGTAGCGAAGACGCTGCCCGTTCGCCGCTGACAGTCAGTGCAGTGGCAAATAGACACGCGGATGGGGGCTTCCGTTACGGTGGCGTTAAGTTGCCCACAACTGCACGCTACAATTCGGTTAATCATAGTGGATGGGAGTGAATGTTTGCACCTAACGAAAATTATACGGCAATTTGTCGTCTATTTCTGCCTCCATAGAGGGCAGTTTGCCGGAAAACACCGCAAGTTGGCAAGCTTTTCGTGGCGCTAATTCAACGCGCCATTCTACTCAAGTATAGTAGCGATCGGGGCAATTGGTGATCTCAAGAACACGACTTGGCGAGCGTTCGATCACAATCTCTCTCAGGGATAATCCGGCAATGGTGAAGCGGGCAGACCTCGCCCACCGTTTTGTGGGAACAAGGTCTGCGGGATCATCCGTATAACGGAGCCAGCGTCTGCAGTTTCTTCAAATCGCTCAAGTAGCATTCCCGGGCGTCCAATCCATAATGCATAGCGATCTGCCTCGCCTGACTTTCTCTAAGCCAGCACGCTTTATCCTGAAGATTTCAGGAATTCCTTCAGCGGCAACGGAGGTCATTCTGAAGGTGGGATAACCGCGAAGTAGGGCCGTGTTATCGGATTAATGTTACCGCGCTCGCGTTATTCCGGCTGCTATCGTACGCTCTCCGGTCAGAGCGATTTTAATGCTACTTCGTTCGAGTGAGCCTCGTTGTCGGATATGATCTCCATACAGCGATCTTATGCCCGGTGGTCCGGGACTGTCAACTGCATAATAACGAAAAAGGACTTGCCGTTACACGCTGCTGTGTTACGCTCCGGTCGGATTGATCTCCCTGCCTTGTGGCGCTTCTGCTGTCGCAAGGCATCTTTTTGTACTTCCTTTCAGGATAAGAACGAACTTGACTGACTATAGCTGTTACTCCTAGGCTGTAGGCGCTGAACTGAGGTTAAACCAGCGCCGAAGAACAGAAGTATGCGGCGATGCGTCGAAAGGCGTATCGCCGTCGCTTCATGTTGAGGCGCTGTTATTCAGGCGCTCGCCCTGTTTGATGAAGTCCTGCCCGCGCGCTATCAGCCGGCCCGGAAACTCACGCCATGCCGCGTGATCTTGGCGGTTGATCTGCGCGATGATGTCGGTGAGTTGCTTGTCGATCTCGATCTGTCCTGCCTCTAGTTGTGGTTCTAGCTTTTCCGGGCTGATCGCTCCCATGATGCTGTGCTTTGACCTATGCCGTTTTCTCAGTGGTTGCATTGGCTCGCTTGAAGGCCGTATTTGCTCACCAGTGGATGAAGCGGTTTCGTTTGGCTGATTCGAAGCAGCCTCAGGCTCGGTTTTCTCAGGCAAGTCTGGCGGCCATAGCAAAGCGTAGGCATCACTCAAATTCCGCACGTGCGTAATGTTAACGGCGTTAACTAATTCATCCCGGCGGTCGAAACACGCCATGTAGCGAAGCGCCGTATCATGCGAAAAGGGCAAGTTTTTTTTGACCCATGACAACCACTTTCCTTTCAGCCTGCCCACGCGGTGACTTTCTCTCACACGGTGAAGCAATTCCCCGATCCGAATCGCATCTGCAACCGATGTACGGGCTGCTGAAAAAAACGCCGCTTCAAACGACGAATGAACCTTCGCATGTAATCGGGCGATCTCCCGAATAACATCATCGATCTTGCCGCCAAGCAGCTTGTTGGATTTTGGCGCTGCCAGTTCCTTCTCACCAGCGCCTTCATTGTTTTTTCTTCTCATTCATGGCAGTAACTTGTGGATATGGTGGTGGTTATTCACGGTTGCGATGACTTATAGAAATGTTCTGCCAGCGCTGCCAAATGCCCCTGCACACGTTTTGTGGCGCGTAATGGGTAAAGGATAGCGGGCATGGCTCGACCCCTACTTCGTAACGGCTTTAACTTCACAGGCGTTGTATGCCGCTTCCACTTTTGGCCAATCGAAGCGGATCGTTTTTCTGTTAAGTTTCAAGTACGGGATGCGCCTTGATTTCATTAGGCCATCCACTCCGCGCTTCGTTAGATGCAGCCTTTCCGCTACTTCCGCCTTCGTAAGCAAATGAGTTGATGACATTCGGTGACTCCTTTGTGTTGTTAGCACTAGTGCTAAACAACATGGTTTTTTTTATTAGAGTCACCGCAACTCACTGATCGCCGCTGCCACTCGCCAGCTATAACTTCAAGCGATCATGGTAGAGATCATGACAGAAACCGAAAAGCGAAGCAAGCGTAAAATGATGGCTTGTGTTGAATTTTGTCGCCAAACGACTTCAACTGATCCGCGCCATAATCTTTCGTTCCTGATCCTGTGCGGTTACTGGCGTAATCGCCCAATAGCGATGCGCCTCTTTCGGTCTGACAGCACGTTCGTAATGCGCCGTTATCACGTCAGGCGAGTTACCCATTTGCAGTGCTAGCGCGTTCTTGTCGTTGAACTGTGCCAGCCAATAACTGCCGAATGAATGCCGCATGGCGTTGATTGGCCAACTGGCAAGCTCGGCACTGCCCCGATCCAGTGCGTACGACTTACGAAAGTTCAAAGGCGCAGCCACCTTGCCGCCGTCCTGTCGATGCGGCGTCAGCCACTCGATCAAGTTCGGTTGCATTTTCACATACCGCTTACGATCCGTCTTTGTGGATCGCACAGTGATAAGTGCATCCTCAAAATCAACGTCGCTCCATTGCAGATTACGAATCTCCGATGGTCGCAACCCAGCGAACAAACCGATTGCCCAGTACGGCAGCATCTCACGCGATGATTTGGCGAGTAGTTTCCGGGCCTGCTCAACAGTCAACACTTCAACTTCTTTCCGTCGCTCTTTAGCCAGTGTCTCTTTTGTTGCAACCGGATTCTCAGCGCAATACTTTCGCCCGCAGCAAAACGAAAAGAGCGTACGAACGTCGCGCCTGAATGTATTGCGCGTCACCGGGCCAACGCCTAGCGATTCCAGCCATTCGACAATTTCCTTTGTGTTGACGCTCGCAATAATGCGATCTCCAAATGCAGCAACGAATCGGCCCAACCGAAACTTCAAATCCCGCAGATACAACTTTGACAACCCGGCTGCCGCGCGATTGGCGATCAGTTCATCGACGGCTTGGCGAACCGGTACCGATCCGCGCTCAGTCTGTAGATGCCGAAGATAAAATTCAGCGGCATCCTCAATCGTTTTCCCGAATGGTTGCAATCGATCCGCCGCCCGATGTGCCATCACCCGGAGAGCCGCCGGGAACGTCACACCGTCCCGGCCCTCGTTGAGTAGTTCGATGCTTTTAAGATCGACGTACGTTTTCGCGTCGCGCTCGCTGGTGAAATATTTGCGCCGCCAGTTCCCGGTGAGCTTATCGCGCACAACGTACCGATACACCGGATGCCTGTAAGATTTGATGCGGAACGGGGATTTAGCCATTCCGAGAAAATAGCTATTTTCGCTATTTTTCAACGTGAATGTGTGTTTTTATGCGTTTTCATCTGTCGGCATCTGTTGGCATGGTTTAGGTGATTCTACCTATGAAAAGCGCCGTTTCATAGGTGGCAGCGCGTACGGGAGTCGAACCCGTGTACCAGCCTTGAGAGGGCTGTGTCCTAACCACTAGACGAACGCGCCAAAGAACAAGATGCGATTAGGAATACTGTAATGCCTGTGGCCTGGCAAGACAGCTGATCAAAAGTGCTTGTGCCGTTTCTGTTTCTTCTTGTGTTTATCTGCGGGCTTCTTAGGTATGCCCGATGGCCTGGGCGTCGGAGTAGCACCTTCCGGTGTGGGCGATGGCCGCACGCGCGGCTGATCAAGAAGACTTTCGTGGGAAGTCTTTAGTGCTTGCAACGCCAACTTGAGTTCAGGAGTCGATGCCAGGACGGACATGCGTTCGTAGTAGATGTTGTAGTAACTGCGGAGCCGATTCCTCCTTTCCAGATCAGTCCGCGCAGCCTGCGCATACGCCTTCGCAGCCTGCACCTCCGGGTCATTGATTGTCCGATTTTTTAGTTGTCGCCATTCTACATGCAGACGCGCTTCATCAGCTGCTTTTCCAAGTGACCTCGGCTTTGAAAAAGCCTGGTCTAACTGCGATATCTCCGGCAGTTCTGGACCATTAGGTGGTATGGGTGACGGTGTTGGTTCCAGCTGCTCTTGCCCCTCATAAAGGTCCACAGTCGGCGGGGCTGCCTCCTGTCCGCGCAGAGTTAGCACCATGGCGACCAGCGTTATTGAAATGATCCACCCGAATATTTTCATTCCGAGTTTGTTGGCCCAATGTAATCGAATTTCGGGATGCGGGAAGCCGCTATCCGTGATAAAGAATCACGCCGGAACCCCGGGGCGTAGCTTAGCTTGGTAGAGCGCGTGGTTTGGGACCACGAGGTCGGAGGTTCAAATCCTCTCGCCCCGACGTTTAGGCGCATCAGACATTGTAATCCAGGTTAGGTGCCAATCGCTTCTCCACTGCAGGTAACGATTCGCCACGCCGAGTCGCGTAATCCATAACCTGGTCGCGTCCGATCTGTCCTACCCCGAAATACTTTGCCTCGGGATGCGAGAAATAGAGTCCACTCACGCTCGCTCCGGGGTGCATTGCAAACGATTCCGTTAGCATGACGCCCGCGCTGTTCTCGGCATCCAACAAATCGAACAGTGTTCGTTTCTCTGCGTGATCGGGACAGGCGGGGTAACCGGCAGCGGGCCGAATACCACGATATTTTTCACGGATCAGATCGGCGTTGGACAATTTTTCGTCGCGCCCGAATCCCCACGCAACCCGCGTCTGTTTGTGCAGGTATTCGGCAAAGGCTTCGGCTAATCGATCTGCCAACGCCTTTGTCATGATGGCGCTGTAATCGTCATGCTGCCGTTTGAATTCTTCCGCGAGCTCATCTGCGCAATGAATTGAAACCGCAAATCCGCCAAGATAATCAGCAAGTTGATGGTTGGTCGTTGAGAGTTGAGAGTTTCTTGGCGCGATAAAGTCTGCCAGGCAATGGTTAAACTGCCCTGCCGGCTTTTGCATTTGTTGGCGCAAGAAATAGAAGGTCGCGAGCTTCTTCGTGCGATCTTCGTCAGCGTAAAGATCCACGTCATCGCCAACTGAGTTTGCTCGCCAGAAGGCGTGAACACCACGGGCGATCAGCAGATTTTTTGCAACGATCCGATTAAGAAGTTTCTGCGCATCATCGAAAAGTTCGCGCGCTTGTTTGCCAATCTTCGGATCGTCAAGAATCGCGGGGTACCGCCCGCGTAATTCCCAAGCGTGAAAAAACGGCGACCAATCGATGTAATCGGCCAATGTCCGCAATGAAAACGAGCGTATGCTGTCATCCTGAGCGGAGCAGTGCGAAGGCGAAGGGCTCGGAATGGCAGTTTGGAAGACGCGCACGCCTAAGAATTCCGGTTTAGGCGGGACATAGTTGCTCCAACTGACCGGAGTGCGGTTTGCGCGTGCTTCGTCGAGCGTCAGCAAATTCTTTCGCTGTGTTCTTGCTGAATGTTCCCGGCGCAAGCGTTCATAGTCTTCGCGCGTTTTCTTATCGAACGCGGACTTGAGCTCTTCGTTCAGAAGCGAATTAACAACACCCACCGCGCGCGACGCATCGAGAACGTGCACGGTGCTGGCCTGATAATGCGGTGCGATCTTCACCGCAGTGTGCGCCCGGCTCGTGGTCGCCCCGCCGATCAACAGCGGCAAACGAAATCCTTCCCGCTCCATCTCCTGCGCGACATGCACCATCTCGTCCAGCGATGGCGTAATTAGGCCACTTAGGCCGATCACGTCCGCTTGTTTTTCTCGCGCTGTTTCCAGAATCTTCGCGGCCGGCACCATTACGCCAAGATCGACAACGTCGTAGTTGTTACATTGCAGCACTACGCCAACGATATTCTTGCCGATATCGTGCACGTCGCCTTTCACCGTTGCCATTATGATCCGTCCCTGCGGTTTCGCCCCGGCGGATTTCTCCGCTTCCATGAATGGCAACAGATAGGCGACAGCCTTTTTCATCACCCGCGCGCTCTTCACGACCTGCGGCAGAAACATCTTGCCGGAGCCGAATAAGTCTCCAACCACGCTCATCCCGGCCATGAGAGGGCCTTCAATTACATCGAGAGGTCGCTTGCATTTTTGACGCGCTTCCTCCGTGTCGACATCGATATAGTCGACGATGCCTTTGACTAACGCGTGTTTTAGACGCTCTTCGACCGGCTCTTTTCGCCAGGCTTTATCGGCAATCGGAGTTTTATCTTTTGCTTTGACGTTTTCTGCGAACTCGATCAGCCGCTCGGTCGCATCGTCTCGCCGGTTCAGCAGCACGTCTTCGACCCGCTCTCGTAACTCTGGATCAATCTCTTCGTAGACCGCTAGTTGCCCCGCGTTGACAATTCCCATGTCGAGGCCCGCGCGAATGGCATGAAATAGAAACGCGGCGTGCATTGCTTCGCGGACGGTGTTGTTACCGCGAAACGAAAATGAAATGTTGCTCACGCCGCCGCTGACGCGCGCGCCCGCAAGATTTTTTTTGATCCACTGCGTGGCTTTGATGAAATCGACTGCGTAATTCCAGTGTTCTTCGAGGCCGGTAGCGACGGTCAGAACGTTTGGATCGAAGATGATATCGTTTGCCGGGAAATTCGCGCGTTTGATCAGAAGATCATAGGCGCGCGCACAAATCTCGATTTTTCGTTGAAAATTATCGGCCTGACCTTGTTCATCGAACGCCATCACGATGGCGGCGGCGCCATATAGCCTGATTAGCCGCGCTTGCCGGAGAAAATCTTCTTCACCGTTTTTCAGGCTGATGGAATTTACGACTGCTTTTCCCTGCAAGCATTTGAGCCCTGCTTCGATAACGCTCCACTTCGAGCTGTCGATCACAATTGGAATACGCGCGATCTCCGGTTCACTGCCGATCAGATTCAAAAAGCGCACCATGGCCGCCTCCGAATCAATCATCCCTTCGTCCATGTTCACATCGAGAAGGTTCGCGCCGCCCTGCACTTGCTGACGCGCTACGGCCACAGCCCCGTCGAAATCACCCGCAAGAATCAGTTTAGAGAATTTTGGCGATCCTGTGATGTTGGTACGCTCGCCAATGACGACGAACCCGAACTCCGGAGTAACGTTTAACGGTTCAAGCCCGGAAAGCTGAAGAATCATGTCGAGCTAACTGTCCTTTCCACAACGCGCGGCGAAAAATCGCGCACCAGTTTCGCCAGCATACGGATGTGATCCGGGGTCGTGCCGCAACAACCGCCGACCATGTTGAGCCAGCCGTTCTCGGCCCACTTCGCGACCTTGGGTGCAAAGGTTTCGGCTGTTTCAGGGAAGCCTGTCGGCGAAAGCGGATCCGGCAGACCAGCATTAGGATATGCACTCATGTAGTAGGGCGATACGCGCGCGAGCTCCTCAATAAACGGTTCCATTTCATCGGGACCGAGGGAACAATTCAAACCGAGGATGAGCGGTTGAGCGTGGGCCATCGATATGAGCGACGCTTCGACGGTCTGCCCGCTCAAGTTTCGCCCGGCTTTGTCAATAACGGTGCCCGAGATCATCAACGGCGCGCTGCGCCCGGTTTTTTCAAACGCATCGGTGATAGCGAACAGCGCCGCTTTTCCGTTGAGTGTGTCGAAAATCGTTTCCACAATGAGCAGATCGACACCCCCTTCGAGCAGCGCTTTCGCTTCATCGAAATATGTTTGGCGAAGTTGATCGAATGTGACCGCGCGAAATGCCGGATCGTTTACATCAGGCGAAATGGAGCCCGCCACGGGAAGTGGTCCCATCGATCCGCCAACAAATTTTTGCTGTCCCGTTTCGTTCGCCACCCGATCCGCAGCGCGCCGCGCGATCCTGGCCGCTTCAAAATTAATTTCATGAACAAGCCCTCGAAGATCGGCGTCGTCCACGACGCGCTGAAAGAATTCCTGATCCTTGCGACCACGAGTCGGCTCGCCTTGAAACAGAAAATCGTGCAAGCCGATGGTTGTCCCGCTGAATGTGTTCGTTTCGATAATGTCGGCGCCCGCGTCGAGGTAAGCCTTGTGAATTTCCTCGACGACGCGCGGTTGCGTTAAATTGAGCAGTTCCAGGCTCCCTTTGAGGTCTTTGCCTTTCCAATCGTGGAACCGCTTCCCTCGATACTCCGCTTCGGACAGCTTGTAACGCTGGATCATCGTGCCCATGGCGCCATCGAGGAAGACGATTCGTTCGCGCAGGAGCGTTTCCAAAGGATGAAGACCGTTTGTTGCCATGGTTGTCCCGGAACTAAAGAGCGTTTCCTCGGCGAATCAAGAAACAAATTGACGTATCATGATGCGTAGATGTGTTCTAGCGAACCATTACCAATGAACACCTAGGGCGTGGCGAATCCGAACGTCAAAAGAGGGCGAATGATCTAAAAGCGAAAGATGCAGCATTCGCCCCGGGGTGAGAGGCGGGCTGTCATTGGACGATTGAGGATTAATCGCCCTACTCGCGTAACAAATAAAAGAGCGCGGCGGATTACGGAGCAATGCGGTCGGTGAGAGTGTCCGTATGAAATTCGGTGTGGTCACGCACACGAAACCACGGGCTATCCTTCTTCGTAGTCTGCGCCACAGCGGTTTTTTCCCCCGTGGCAAAGTCTCCCCATGAATTGTAGCGAGCGATGCTTAAGAAGGTCCAGTCAGCGCCTTCCAAGTGCTGCATCAACGCGTTCCCGGCGGTCGTGTCGCCTGCCGCGCTTGGCGCTTCGCTCAACATCTTTTCCAATTGCTCGCGATGGCCAGGAGCCGGGCGATAATAGGACACGGAATAAACCGAGCCGGCAGTTTTGGATGCTGAATCGGCGTCAATACCCATGGCGCGGCTGAATTCTTCCCATGAAGGACCGTTGACAAAGGTATCGGTGTGCCACTCGCTCAAGTCACGCTTGTCCGGAGGCACAGCCGTGCCTGCAGCGTCTACAGTCGCTTTGGTACCGAGATGGGTAATGACTACGTAATCCCAGGCGTCGCCATCCTGGTGGCGAAGGACAATAAAATGACCTGGCATCGGATCACTAGGATTCGGTGTTTTGAGCCAATCGCCTAGCTGAACGGCTTTGCCAAGAGCAGCCTTGGTGAAATGGACGTGATACACGTCGGTTCGTTTTCCGGCGCCGGCGATTGTGGCACGCTTTTCACTCGCAGCCTTTGGAGTGTCTTGCGCCGGAACGAATGTGACGAGTAACAGGCTCAATAATGTAATGGCAGTAGTGATGATCGATTTCATGAACGTCTTTCCTTTCTAATTTTATGTTAAACGCGGTTCTCAGCCGCAGCGTAGTACCCGGAAAGAATCGAAGAGTGAGTTTCGTTGGGCTTTATCCTGGGAGGCTATGTGGCCAGCCTTTGGGATGTCAATGCTTATCTGGACCCAGAAGAGGGCGAGGTTGTTGGATGCTGCGCCTTGCTGTCAGATCTAGCGTTTTGTTCGGCTTGCTCATTTGTGTTTCGTCATTTTCCTAGCCAGCAATTGTCTCGACTTCTCTCAATATGACGATTAGGTGAGTGCGCCATGGAAGCGGTCCGGCTCTTCAAGTCGCTCGACCGCAACCAGCGAAACACGTTCCTGGCTTGCTTCCTGGGATGGGCACTCGATGCCTTCGATTTCTTCCTCCTCACGTTCGTGATCGTGCCAATGGCAGACGACTTTGGCACGAGCATCGCCGAACTGAGTTATGCGATCACGCTTACACTGGCCATGCGTCCCGTAGGGGCGTTCATCTTCGGATTGCTTGGCGACCGGTTCGGACGGCGCATACCGCTGATGATCGACATCATCTTTTATTCTCTCATGGAACTGCTCACCGCGTTTTCTCCGAATTACACCTGGCTATTGATCTTCCGTGCGCTTTACGGAATCGGCATGGGCGGAGAATGGGGACTTGGCGCGTCGCTTGCAATGGAAACCCTGCCAACTGCCGCACGTGGGTTGTTCTCGGGAATTTTACAACAAGGTTATGCGTTTGGTTATCTGCTTGCGGCCGTTGTGTATTGGATCGTCTTTCCATTCTTCGGGTGGCGCGGGTTGTTCGTCGCCGGAGCGTTGCCCGCATTTCTGGTACTCTACATCCGGACGAAGGTGCCTGAATCGCCGGTTTGGCTGCGACGGCAGCGCGAGACGACTAATTTTTGGAGTGATCTGCTGATTGTTCTAAAACGCCACTGGGTTCTCTTTCTTTACGTCATTTTATTGATGACGGCGTTCAACGCCATGTCTCATGGGACCCAGGACATGTATCAAACTTTTCTCGGTGAACAACGCCACTATGGCGTGACGCAGAAGGCCGCGACTGGGATCATTTACGCTGTTGGCGCAATCTGCGGTGGAACGGTGGTCGGTCATCTGTCGCAAAAATGGGGTCGCCGTCGCTCGATTATTTTGACTGCCGTATTCGGAATAATCCTTATTCCCCTCTGGGTTTTTCCGCCGAGCTTCGCACTTCTTGTCATCGGTGGGTTTGCCATGCAATTCATGGTGCAAGGCGCCTGGGGAATTGTTCCTGTGCATTTGAATGAACTCTCGCCCGGCACTGTGCGCGGCACATTTCCCGGAGTGGCCTATCAACTTGGAAACTTATTTGCCGCCAACACAGCTGTCGTTGAAGCCCGGTTGGCCGACCATTTCCATGATGCAAGCGGGCATCCCGATTACGCCAAGGCGCTAGCCATTTTTACCCTGGTAATCTTTCTGATGTTGATCTTGCTCGCCGCAATCGGGAGCGAAGAACGCGGAAAAGAATTTTAGTGCGGCAACGCCGGGCTGGTGCTCCCAGATTGCAACTGCAACGCGAGCCGCCCTGTTGGCCGGTAAACACCAGGTCCGAAGCGTTGCTCGACAATTGCTTCCGCTATCCGGTCTGCGAGCAGTTCGCGATATTCCCAATCGCGCGCCTGACCGCCATCGCTGCGATTACTTAAGAACCCGCATTCCACGAGGACCGCTGGAGAGGTCGCGAGCCGCAGCACGCGAAAATTTGCTGTGTGGACTCCGCGATTCGCGGAGTGGGGTATGGTCGCCAGTTTTTGTTGAATACCATTTGCCAAATCGAATGAAGCGCCCGAATGATAGTACGTTTCGAATCCGCGAATGCCGCGCCTCCGCGAATCGTTGAAGTGTATGCTGACGAAGATTGCGTTTTTCTGCGCATTCTCGATTGCCACACGGTCGTTCAATTCGATAAACACATCAGAGGACCGAATCATCACCGTTTTCAGCTGAGATTCGCGCAATTTGTGGTTAAGACGCTGGGCGACATCGAGAGCAATCACCTTCTCCGGTGGACCGTAACGGCGATATGCGCCGCTATCCTTTCCCCCGTGGCCGGCGTCAACCACCACAGTATTGAAAGTCTTACTCGTGTTTTTGACTCCCGTAGTCGTGACGGTACTGCAGGCAGCCAACGAAGCGAACAAAGCGATTGTAACGAGACGAGTGACTTGGGTCAGCATCCTGTTTTATAGCAAAAAACACGTCTTCTACCAAAATTTTTTTCGCGGGACGCTTAAACGATGCAACGCAATCGGGTGAGCGGCTGTCTATAGACCGCGGTTGCAAAAAGCACTTGTGTTTTGTGCTGCCGCGCATAAAGCCTTTACTTCTTTTATGATAACCCGAATTGCGATTCTCCCTTTGTTTCTTGCGCTGAACCTTTCGATGTGCAAAAAGCAGGAGAACGTCTCCTCGAGCTCGCAGCAGGCGAGCGCCTCCTCGCCGACACCGGCTGCCGTGACTACCCCAGTAGCGGCGTCTCCAAAGATCACCAAGCCGGTGGTCGATCAAACGGCCCAGGTAATCATTTTTTGTTATCACCGTTTGGTCGACAAGATCCGCTACCCCGGGACTGAGATCACACCTGCCGCGTTTGAAGCGCAGATGAAGGAATTAAAGGACCGCGGCATCACAGTCATTCCAATGCAGGATTTGCTTGCCTGGAAGCGTGGCGAAAAGAACATCCCGCCGCGATGCGCTGTCGTTACTTTCGATGATGGATGGAAATCCCAATACGAGGTTGCGTGGCCGATTATGAAGAAATATGGCTATCCGTTTACCATGTTCATTTATACCGAAGGCGTGCGCGGTGGCTCGTTAGGCGGCGGGGAAGCAATCACGTGGGAACAGCTTGCCGACATGCGTGACAATGGCGTGGACATTGAGGCGCATTCCGCGACGCACCAGGACTTGCGCGAGGGCCATACCATAATGATAGCCAATCCCGGCGGAAAAAGGACCCGGACGAAATTGACCGGACCGCAATATGAACAATGGATGCAAAACGAAGTAGTCGGCTCCAAGCAACTGCTCGAGCAGCGTCTGGGTATCAAAGTGAATTGCTTTGCCGTGCCGTTTGGGAATTACAACGAGCACGTTAAAGAGGTTGCCCGAAATTCCGGTTACGAGGCGATGTTTACCGTTTACGGTCAGCCCATTACTTTCACGTCGCCGATGGATTCAATCGGTCGTTATGCGATTGAAGCCAACAAGCCCAAAGTGTTTGAAGATGCGGTGAAAATGATCGGGACCTCAACTGGAGGCGCGGCAGCGGTGGCTGAAGTTGGCGCGAAAGATCTCTCGACCCAGCCGGCAGACGGCGAGACGGTGCGTACCGCGTTGCCCCTTATCAAAGCTAATCTCAGCCCGATCGGCGCGATCGACCCCGGGAGTGTGCAAATGCGCGTGAGCGGTCTCGGCGTTGTTCCTGCGAATTATGATCCAAAATCCGGTACGGTGTCATACCAGGTGACGCAAAAGTTGCATGAGAAATCGTGCAGCGTGATTATCAGCGCGAAATCCCAGGGGAAAAAGGTCGAAGCGCACTGGACTTTCGGAATTGAAGAGGGCGCGGCGGGAGGGACCTCGCCGATACCGACGCCTAAAAAATAAACATTCCAAGGACGGTGATCTCTTAGCTCCGAAAGCTTTGGAGTTGGAAAATCGCCTTTTTGTAACTCGGAAAACGCCACGATCATGTTTTCCCAACTTTCAGACAAGCTTCAGGACATTTTCAAAGAGCTGCGTGGTCACGGCACGATCAGTGAATCGAACATCGATGCCGCACTGCGCCATGTGCGACTCGCTTTGCTCGAAGCTGATGTCGATTTTCAAGTCGCCAAAAGATTCATTGGACGCGTTAGGGAAAAATCGCTTGGAGAAGCCGTGCTTCGCAGCATTACGCCCGGCCAGCAAATCGTAAAAATTTTTCATGACGAATTAACCAGCTTGCTCGGAGGCGATGCTGCACCGATGCGTCTTGGCGATTCAGGCCGAATTTTGATCGTTGGGCTTAACGGGTCGGGCAAAACAACTTCGTCGGCCAAGCTGGCGCGTCTTTTGAAAAAGCAGGGTCGCGCACCGGTTTTAATCGCCTGCGATTTGCAGAGACCTGCGGCGATCGAACAATTGGTAACTCTGGGCAAACAAATCGACGTCCCCGTGTTTACGCCCGCGCCGGATGAGAAGAATGTGGAGCGCGCCGCCGCCGACACATCTGCAAGGGCGCAGCTGGCGGGTGGGCCCGTTATTGAAATCTTCGACACGGCTGGTCGCCAGGAAATCGACGAAACCCTGATTCGGGAGCTGAAAGAGTTGAAAGAATTCTTAAACCCGCAGGAAACGTTGCTTGTTGTTGATGCTGCCACCGGTCAACAGGCAGTCAGCGTTGCATCGCATTTTAACGACGCTCTATCGATTACAGGAATCATTTTGACAAAGCTTGACGGCGACGCGCGAGGTGGCGCGGCATTGTCGATGCGCGAAGTAACGCGGCAGCCAATCAAATTCGCGGGAACCGGCGAAAAACTTGACCAGTTTGACGTCTTTGTTCCAGAGCGCCTCGCAGGCCGAATTCTTGGCATGGGCGATGTCGTTAGTCTGGTCGAAAAAGCGGCAGAAGCGGTCGATGAAGAAGAAGCCGCCCGGTTGGAGCGAAAACTGCGGACCGCTTCGTTTGATTTCAATGATTTCCTGGCGCAATTCAAGATGATGCAGCGGATGGGGCCGCTGGAGAATATTCTTGGCATGTTGCCCGGCATGAGTAATGTGCAGGGCCTCTCTGTTGACGAGAAGCAGCTTAAGCGCACGGAAGCCATCGTGCTTTCGATGACGAAGGAAGAGCGGACGCGCCCGGCCATTTTGAATGCGCGGCGTCGTCAGCGCATCGCGCGCGGCAGCGGCTGCACTGTCACGGAGGTCAACGATTTGCTACGACGCTTTGATCAGATGCGGAAGATGATGAAAAGCGCGGGCAAAATGAAGAAGATGATGGCGCAAATGGCGCGAATGAGAACTTAACCATGGCAGTTTCAATCAGATTACGCAGAGAAGGAGCAAAAAATCGCCCCTACTACAAAGTGGTAGTGGCCGACAGGCGCAGCCCGCGCGACGGGAAATTTATCGAGATCATCGGCGCGTACGATCCTAAGAAACCGGGTTACAATAGCACGTTGGATATTGATCGAGTCGAATACTGGATCAGCAAAGGCGCACAACCATCCGATACGGTGCGCAGCTTGATCAAAAAGAATAAGAAAGCATCCGCGGCCACCGAACCATCATCCGGATCGGAGCCGGAGCCACCGCAACCTGCCCAAGAGGCCCCGTCACCTTCCGCTGAGACCTCGACCTAGGCACGGCTTTTCGTAATTCCTGTAGCCGCCGGCCTGTCGCGGTCCATGCCTGTGCTGTTCTTCACAGAATGGAAAACGGCCCACAGGGCCGTGGCTACAACCGGACAAATCGAAATTCGTGTTTATTCGTGTCCATTCGTGGTTACTCTTCTAGCGCATGAGAGAGTTCCTCGAGTTTGTCATTCGCCAACTGATAGAATTTCCTGACGACATGGTTCTGACGGAAATTCCAAGCGGCAGAACCACGGTTTTTAAGCTGCAACTTCGACGAGGAGACGTCGGCCGCGTTATTGGCCGCGGCGGCCAGACCATTCAAGCTATTCGCGCGTTGCTCGCCAGTTCGGCTGCGCGCCATGGCCAACGGGCGATCCTCGAGATCGTCGAGTAATTTTGCAATCTGTCGCGGCGCTCCGGGAGCGCCAACTTGTTTTCGGCGGTCATATACCTCCGCTACAGTTTCGACATTGGACGTTGGGCGTTGAGCGTTGGACGTTTCTTTCCAGATGAAAATCGACATCCTGACATTGTTTCCCGACGTCTGTCGTGCGCCTCTTGGCGAAAGTATCATGAAACGCGCTCAGGAAAACGGAATCGTCGATCTTCACATACACAACTTGCGAGACTGGACCGCAGATAAACATCACATCGTCGATGATGCCCCGTTCGGCGGTGGCCAGGGAATGGTGATGAAACCGGAACCGATTTTTGCTGCGGTGGAAGAACTACGTGGTCGGAAACATCCAACATCCAACGCCCAACTACCGAAAATCGGGAATGGAAAATCGAAAGTTATTCTGATGTCGCCGGCCGGACGCCGGTTTGATCAACAGATGGCGATAAAGCTTTCACAAGAATCACATCTCATCATCATCTGCGGGCATTATGAAGGAGTTGATCACCGCGTGATTGAACATCTGGTGGACCTGGAAATTTCGATCGGCGATTACGTGCTCACAAACGGGGCTATTGCAGCTGTTGTCCTCGTCGATGCAATCGTGCGTTTATTGCCTGGAGCGCTTGGTCACGAACAATCCGCGTTCGACGACAGTTTCAACCACGGATTACTGGAAGCTCCACAGTACACACGCCCAGCAGAATTTTGCGGCTGGAAGGTTCCCCAAGTTTTGCTTTCCGGAAATCACGGCGAGATCGCAAAGTGGCGTAAAGAACAGGCCATAAAGCGCACGCAGGAAAACCGCCCGGATCTGTTGAAATAGGGACATCGCCCTGCGATGTCCGGACGGCGCAGTGCAGCGTCCCTAACTGACACGCCCTAAAACCACGCACGCATTAATACCGCCGAAACCGAATGAGTTGCTCATTACGTATTTCAGTTCGGCTTCGCGTCCGTGATTGGGCACAACATCGAGATCACAGGAGGGATCGTGATTCGCATAGTTAATTGTCGGCGGAACCCACTGGTGATCTAAAGAGAGCGCGCAAAGCGCTGCTTCGATCGCGCCGGTCGCACCGAGCGGATGCGCGTAATAACCTTTTGTTCCACTAACCGGGATTCGTCGCGCATGCTCGCCAAACACTTGTTTGATCGACGCGGTTTCCGCGCTGTCGTTGAGCTGGGTCGAACTGGCGTGCGCATTGATGTAATCGATCTGGTCGGGCGGTAATTGTGCGTCCGCAAGCGCCTCGCGCATCGCACGAATGGACGATTCGCCGTTTGGCAGTGGCGAAGTCATATGGAAAGCATCGTTGTTCAGACTATATCCGAGCACCTCGGCGTAAATATGCGCACCGCGTGCGCGGGCATGTTCAAGTTCTTCGATAACGAGCGAAGCGCCGCCCTCCCCCATTACAAATCCATCTCGCAACAAGTCGAACGGCCGACAAGCCAGACCAGGGTCGCCCGGCCATCTGCTCATGGTCTTAATGATGTCGAACGCACCGATCGTAATGGTTGTCAGAGGCGCCTCGGCTCCGCCGGCAACAATCACATCTGCAAAATCGTCCCTGATGTAACGCAATGCTTCGCCAACCGATACAGTTCCACTGGCGCAACTATTTGAATTTGTCGTGCCGACGCCGCGAAAACCGAATTCGATCGCGATATTTGAGTGAGCTGACCCGCCGAATACCTGGACGGCGAGCGTAGGTTGGACTCCGCGCGCGCCTTTTTTTAAATACCTAAGATACTGTTCTTCGGCCTTGCAGACGCCGCCAAGTGCTGTGCCGAAACTAACACCGATCCGATCCTGCGGTTTTTCGCGGGAGTATTCAACATGCGCATCATCTAGCGCGAGCTTTGCCGATACGACTGCGAACTGTGCGTAGCGGTCCAGTCGTTTCAAACGTTGGGGCGAAAAAAACTGCTCCGGATCCCAATCACCAATTTCGCCGGCAGAGCGCACGCGAAAAACGGTGGGATCAAAGCTGGTGATGGTGTTGATGCCACTCTTTTCCCCGAGAATTGCATTCCAGAAATTCTCGCGTCCGTGCCCGATGCAGGTAATAGGGCCAATTCCAGTGATTACAGCGCGTCGTTGGCTCATGCAGTGACCTTGTTCGAGATTGTCTCGACGTACGATTTCATGCAGCGCAGCGTCTTATTTGCAATGTGATGAATGAAAAAGTCGCCGATAATGTTGTCCGCGATAGGCGCTAAAACCTTCACGCGAAATGCCAGGTCGTGTTTGATTTCGACTAGCACGCCGGTTGGCACTTCCTGAAATGTCCACACTACGCGCATTCCCTTCGTGAACGCTTTCAAGTGACAAAAGCGCACTTCAACGCGGTCGCGATCAATTATTTGTTCCGAAGTCCAGGAAATGGGAATCCCGGAGCGTGTCGCGGCCATTACGACAACGTTTCGACTCGGGCTATGTTCGAGATAACGGATATAGCGATAATGCGGGAGAATCCGCGGCCACAGCTCGAGGTTCGCGGCTGTCTCGAAAACTGTCATCTTCGGCGCGCACATGATGATAGAGTTGGTTTTGTGCATTGGAGTGATCGCCACCGCAAAATAAAAACCCACCCAGCTATCGATGTTGCGCGCGTTCTGCGGGACAAAGGATACTTCCCCGAAAAGCAATTTGGCGAAAGAGAAAAAAATCGCCCTCCCAAAATCCGAAAATGCGCTAGGGTCAGCGGAAATCGGTTTGGGCTACCGCGATTCTTCAGGCGAGGGGATCGAACCCCGGTCCCTAACCGCACGAATGCGATGCATCTTGACGGCCGGCTATTCGCGAACTTGGTGTTTGCTGGCTGAGCTGGCAATTACATTTCTCAACGACGAAGGCCGCCTCTGGCGTGATCTGCGTCGTGCGCCAGTTCGCTCATGTACGCAAAAAACGCCGGCGATTGACCGATGAAGAGACCCATGTCCGTCAGGAACTGTAGTGTAGCCATGGCAACGCCTTGCGTATTAGTTGGTCGAATGATCGAACAAATAGGGAGACTTTCATCCAAAAACGGACACGGTTCGGGCATGATCAGAGCCTTGTCGAAGAGCTCGTCTTCCACCTCCAGATCAGGAAATGTCACTGACACCCCGGTCACCGGATCGACGGCAGTCAGAGGAGGCGCATTACCCGCCACATCCGACCAGGTTTGAAAGTGCATGGTCTCGGTCGGTCCGATGCTGATCAGGATGCGCAGGACTTCAGTTTTAGTCGCCCTTAGTGCCAGCGACGGGTAGAGGCTGTTGCCACCTTGTTCAATGGTTGGAAAGTGGAAAGCCGCCGTATTCGCGATCGCCTGTAGGAAATTAGGATCGGTTGTATCCGCATCGGTCCTGGGAATTGCCGTATGCTGGTTTACCCCTAAAGTCGGGACAGCCTGCGGAAAGACGTGGTTTGGGTCAAGATCCGGGTTATGGCTGTCGTCGCGGTAGCGCGTCCACCAGCTGGTGTCAATGGTAAGTTGCGTTAGGTTAGTGAGCCGATGTCCGATTAAGTCGGGATTGACTCCGGTCGCAGTGCTGCCCATCAGAGTGCGAAACGGATCGAGGTTTGCAGGAGCCGCTCCCTTGGAGGCCAGGTACGCGTTGAGGAACTGGTGATGAGTAATCTCATCATCGGTGTTGTCATGGATGTAGTCTTGCATCTCATCCTCAATAACCTCCAAGGCGTCCGTGTAGGCTTCATTGCCACTGCCGCCAGGAACTTCGTCATCCTGGATGCCGCCGAGTTCGTTGTATTGGATCCAAAAGTCAGCCTCGAGTAATTCCAGCGCCGCTGGGAACCGAAGGAGGGCTGCGTCTCCCGGCGTTAGGCCACCACTTGCTTCGGCGGTTCGGATGTTGGTCAACAATCCCGCGCCGAGTGTTCCAGCTCCCAAGGCGAGTGATGTGCCCAGGAAGGAGCGCCGACTGATAGAACTTCTTAGAGGTTTAACTCTTTGCTTCGAGTTGTTCTTACGAGAGCGATTCTCATTCTTACCAAAATCATTTGCTGTAGGATTATTTGTTTCTTTCATGCCGGTAGAATCGCACCGGTTCACGCCGCGCGCTGCATGGGAAAAGTTACGCGTTTGTTACCGCGCCAGGCGCATAGTCGTTGGTTGATTCGCGCAAAGTTGCAGCGCTGGTGCCGCTACGGCGATGTGCAAAAAGGAAATGGAGCCTACGGGATTCGAACCCGTGACCTCCTCAATGCCATTGAGGCGCTCTACCAACTGAGCTAAGACCCCGGTAAAGAATTGTAGATTGTAAGTTTCAGATCGCAGATTGCAACATACCGCTAGGATCTTGCGGACATATTTTGTTCGGTGCGGATCTCGTAGAGTTGCACTCATTCGTGGTTTGCGATGGAGCAAGTAATTTGTTCAATGCATGAATAGCTTCTAGTCCGTTCAAGTCGAAGCTTGCAACAAAAGGAGATTTATGATGTTTAATTGGCGGAGGAACTTAATGACGCTATCGAGATTCCCGACACTCTGTTCGGTCGCGGTGTTCGCAATGGGGATTTGGACTAGCGAAGCGCAAACAAACGGCCCCGTAGTCCAAAATGCTCCTCGCAACACAGCCAGCAATGCGGCGCGACCAAGCAATGTGCGTCCGAACGCGATGAGTGGGCCTTTTGTGCCCCGCGGTCCGTCAAACGTAAGTCCGCGGCTGCCCAACGCGCTACCGATGCAAATGCCGGCCCAGCCAGTTGCGCATTTCCGGTCGAATCACTCGCCATTTCCGCGGCAATTGAATCCTACTGTCAGGACAACGAGGCCCCAACCACCCGCACCGAGCGAACCCATTCAACCAAGCGCGAGCGCGCTCGCGAAGAATGAAATAGCAGACAATCGCCTGCCGTTCACAAACG
The DNA here is from genome assembly GCA_046732875.1 of Verrucomicrobiota bacterium. Classification (GTDB taxonomy): domain Bacteria; phylum Verrucomicrobiota; class Verrucomicrobiia; order Chthoniobacterales; family UBA10450; genus Udaeobacter. The sequence goes on from JBKPOB010000189.1 coordinate 20,612, forward strand.
TTCAACGCAACCTGACAGGCGATGGTGTGCAATCTATTCCCGCGCAATCGGAGGAAAGCGAGATGGCGCGGCGCGATTTGCGAACCATCAACGCTCAAAAGGAGCCGAAACCACAAGACGAGACGGCTGACAACTTGAAACCACAAGAGGAGCGACAAGGCGCGGACAGACGTAAAGGGCGCAACAGAAATAATCGGTTTAGTTATTTGGACGCGCTTCGATCTCATCGGCATGAGTGGCACAACCGCGATTGGTGGCATGAACATTGTAAGACAATCGTTTTCGTTAACACCGGCTATTATTTTCTAAATGAAAGTTACTGGTATCCGGCCTTCGGTTATGATCCGCTCTACAGCTATTACGATTACGATGGGCCAATCTACACCTACGGTAATCTGCTGCCCGATCAGGTAATCGCGAACGTTCAAGCTACTTTGCAAGAGGCAGGTTACTACTTCGGAGCAGTAACTGGGTCGCTAAGCGTGGAAACACGAGCCGCGCTTGCAAACTTCCAGCGCGACTACGGCTTGATCGTTACCGGAGCAATTGATGAGCCGACCGTCGAGGCGTTGGGATTGTATTGAACCGGTCT
>JBKPOB010000190.1:0-11228 GCA_046732875.1 Verrucomicrobiota bacterium
GCCGCCAACTCGTGGTGATGGAAGGAATTTATTCCATGGATGGCGATTTCGGGAACCTGCCGGCGCTGCTTGATATCGCAGAGTCGCACGGCGCGAGTGTTTTTGTCGATGAAGCGCACTCGATGCTCGCTTGTGGCGAACACGGTCGCGGCGCCGCGGAAAAATTCGGTGTGGAAGATCGCATACCGCTTGTTTACGGCACATTTTCAAAAGCCTTTGGCGCGCTGGGCGGATTTGTGGCCGGCTCGAAGGAGACCCTTCGCTATCTGCGTTTTTACGCGCACCCATATGTCTATTCGTGCGCTTTGCCGCCTGTGGTGGTGGCGGCGATTTTGAAAGCGCTGGAAATCGGAACGAGCGAGCCAGAGTTGCGGGCAAAACTTTGGGAGAACGCCGATTACTTTCATGCACAACTGCGCAACATTGGCGTCGATACGGGAGGGTCGACAACGTACATTATGCCCCTGGTGATTGGCGACCGGGAACGCATGTACCGGTTAGGCCACGAATTGCGACGCCGCGGTTTGTGGGTCGCGCCGGTGGATTACCCAGCGGTGCCGCAAAACAAGATTTGTTTCCGCGCCTGCGTGACTGCCAAACATACTCGTGCCGATCTCGATGAAGCTCTTAACATTCTCGATGACACGCTCAAAGCGGATTCGAAAATCAAGGCGACCACGTTCCGGTTGCGCTGCAAAATGTCTGAGCTGGCGGTGAGGATGAGTTCTTAATGCCGGCACAGGTTGTTCACACGGCGGCCTCCAAGATCGAATCGACTTTCAAAGCGCGCGAAGTCGAGGGAATTCTGGATCTTCATTTTTACCGACCAATAGGGTTTTGGCTGGCCCAGTCTTTTGCTCGGTTAAGGATGACGCCCGCGGCCGTGAGTTTGCTGGCCGGCATATTTGGTATCGTCGCCGGGCATCTTTATTTCTATCGCGTTCTAAGTATCAACGTTGTCGGCATGGCGCTCCAGGTATGCGCGAACACACTCGACAACGCGGATGGGCAGCTCGCGCGTTTGACGCATCGGGAAAGCCGCGAGGGCCGGATCATTGATAGCGTTGCCGATCACCTGGGCTTCGTCAGCGTTTACTTACATTTGACCCTTCGCTATCTGGTCGAAGGCTCGTCGCCAGCCATCATTCTTTTGGCGTTTGCTGCTGGCATCAGTCATGCATTACAGGGAGCCGCGGCCGATTATTACCGGAGCACCTATCTTTACTTTGTATCAACGGGCGCGCGGAACGGCGTAGATTCCTCGTCCGAACTTTCATCAGACTACTCGAAGCTGACCTGGCGTCACGCACCTTGGCAGAAGCTCCTGGTCGCATTGTATTTGAATTTTACACGGCAACAGGAAATGCTTGCGCCACGCCTGAAAACGTTGCGCGATCTCGTCCGCAAATCGTTTCACGGCGAAATTCCTGACCGGGTAATAACGCGTTATCGAGATTTGGCCACCTCGATGCTCAAGGGGTGGGGGCTCTTGATGACGAATGTCCGGATGTTGGTCCTCTTTGCGCTTCTGTTCATTAGCCAACCCGTTTATTACTTCTGGTTTGAGCTGATCCCTCTCAATTTGCTGTTCATCTATCTCCTGTGTCGTCAGGAAAAGATGGCCGAGTCGGTGCTGAAAATCGCCGAGAGTTCGCAAAATTTGGCGTAGCTGTTCTTCTGCGTGTCGAAGATTGAAATCTCAGAAGTCAGCTCGCGCCGGGAGCGCAATGCGTTCGTCAAGTTTCCATGGCGAATTTATGACAACGATCCTGCCTGGGTGCCGCCCTTAATAATCGAGCGCAAAGCGTTTCTCAATCGTAAACGGCATCCATTCTACCGACATGGTGATGCTGCGTTATTTCTCGCGCGACAAAACGGCGAGATCGTTGGCCGAATCATCGCGAGCGACGATCCGAATTACAATTCATTGCATCAATCGAACGTCGGCTGCTTCGGTTTGTTTGAGTGCATCAACAACTGCGACGTGGCTGCCGCGCTCTTTGAACGCGCGGAAAGTTGGCTTCGCGAAAAAGGACGCACGGAAATCATGGGGCCAATCGATTACTCAACAAACTATGTTTGCGGTCTTTTGATTGACGGCTTTCAGTTTCCTCCCACGATATTGACCGCGCATAATCCGCCGTACTACCGGGACCTGATTGAGGGCTGCGGGTTTGCAAAAGCGAAGGATTGGTATGCCTGGTGGTTTGCCGATCCGGCAAAAGCCGCGGCCCGTTTGCGACCACTGAGCAAACGTTTTCAGAAGCGTTGGCCGGTCACGATCCGGTCTGGAAATCTGAAGAATATTCGCCAGGAAAGCAGGCGGCTCCGCCAGATTTACAATCAAGCGTGGAAAAACAACTGGGGTTTTGTGCCGTTCACGGAAGCAGAGATCGAGTTTATGACGCACGAGCTCAAGCAGCTCGTGATTCCGGAGTTCACGCTCATTGCGGAAGTTGGGGACGAGCCGGCCGGGTTCATCCTGTGTGTGCCAGACATCAACGTGGCTCTGCGCCATATCAATGGCAGGCTTACGACTTTTGGATTGCCGATCGGGCTTCTAAAACTCCTTTACTATAAGAGCCAAACCCGGACGGCGCGGCTTATCGCGCTTGGCGTGATTGAAAAATATCGCCGTGCAGGTATTGCCGAAATGCTTGTGCTGCGAATAGTCGAAGATGCAATGATCAAACGTGGATTCGCTGGAGAACTCAGTCTCACGCTTGAAGATAATTTCATGATTAATCGTTTTCTAGAAGCAATCGGGGCGCACCGCTACAAAACCTATCGCATTTTCAAGAGGACGATGAGCTAATGAGCAAACCCCAAGATGGTTTCATTTCACGATTTCTGAATCGGCCGATTTCGCATCGAATAACGAGCGTTCTGCTCAAATTTCCGATCCATCCCAACGCGTGGACGATCTCGACCTTTGTTTTGCCGCTGATCGCAGGAGCATTTCTAGTGCGCGGCGGTTATGCCAGCGTCGTCATTGGCGCGGCTATTTTTCAGGTATTCAGCATCCTTGATGGTTGCGACGGCGAAATCGCGCGCGCCAAAAATTTGGAATCGAAGTTCGGGGAGCGACTGGATTATTTTTGCGATTTTGCAGCAAGCCTTCTCTACGTTCTCACTATCGGGTTTGGGCTTCACCGTTCGAGTGAAGGAATAGTGTGTGCTGTCCTGATTACGATCAACGAGTTGCTCCTGCGAGCTGGCAAGAGCAAGACGTCGGTTGTTTCGTCCACATTTCACGAGTCGTTTTACACGAGACACCACACCGTGGTCGGGCATTCCGGGTTGCTGAACCTCGGCGAGCGATTTGTGTGGTGGGTCTTTCAGTTGACCAAACGTGACATGGCAATGCTCGTGTTTCTTCTGCTTGCGTTACTCGGGTTGGGTGACTGGATTCTGAATTTATGGACGATCGTCGCCGGCGCGAGCCTGGTCCTCAGCGCCATCGCTGTGATCAGGGCTGGTAATGGCGATCGCAATCTCGTGACGCGCGAGCCGCGATCGTAGAGTGCGGCGGGTCACTAACGTTCGCAGAAAGAAGCGGTCCTAAGTCAGCGCGCCTTGTGCCCCCTTGGCAATCTGTCTCTCTGCATGTTGCAGCATTTGTGGAGTATCGACGTCCTGCCACCAGCCATCACCGATATCGACGAGACGGACTTTGTTATCGCGGGCCATCAACCGAATACCATCAGCCAGGCTACAATCGTTTCCGCCGTTGCCGGACTTCGCTCGCTTGAGATAATCGAAAATTTCGAGCGGGCAAACAAACAAGCCGATATCGATCGCATCATAATCGCGCAAGTCTTTCCCGATGTCGGCAACCCAGTTTCCTCGCGTTTGAACTTTCATCGCATCGTCCAAATCGAAAATGGAATCAAGTTTTCGGTCGACTGCGACGTTAAGGAAATCGGAATCAAAAGAATCGAGCAGATGATCGACGATCGTATCGTCGAAAAGATGGTCGCTCATCGTGAGAAGAAACGGTCTGGCCACGCGCTTAGCGGCGGTGAGCAGGGAAATGCCGTTTTGTTTTTGCCACTCGCGGTTCTCGATGAAGGACGCACTGACGCCCGAAGGGATTAACGGCTTCACTCCTGCGATCATGCGCTTGCTTTCATAGCCAACGACGAAGTTGAGAGTTTTGATCCCCGCGTGGATCAGCGTATCCAAAGTGTAAGAAATCAACGGGCCGCCATGCACCGGAACGAATGGCTTGAGAAAGGTCTTATGCGCACCGCGGAGACGCGAACCTTCGCCAGCCATTAGGATTACTGCTTCGGAGATAGAAGTCATAGGCCCCAGCAGTCTAGTCGAGAAAGAGCATGAGCATGAGTAGGAGAAGAATACGAGTCTGAGTCATAGGTCGTAATATCTTTTCAGGCCCCATAGCCGTACGCGTTGTGGAAGAAATCTAAAAATCAGTGGAGCAATTTTTGATTGGAACACATCGCCGACTGTTATTCGCGGGGGCGGACGATCTGCATTGATTAACCTGAGAACATGTCGGGCGACGAGGTCCGGGCTCGGTGCATTTTTCATGACGCGCTCGACGACTTCCCACGTCTTGGTGACTTTTGCATCGTAGCGTCGATCCGCGTCAGTACTCTTGATCACGCCTTCGTTAAATTCAGTACGAATGTCGCCCGGCTGAAGATCGACAACGTGCACCCGGGAACCACCTAGCTCAAGTTGGATGGACATGGTAAAGGATGCTAGGGCGGCCTTCGCAGCGTTGTAAGCAGCCATGAATGGCACTGGAAGCCGGGAAGCTAGCGAAGTGACGTTAATGATCAAACCTTCTTCCCGTGCCTGCATGAGGTGGAGGGCGAGTTGCATCAACTGGATTTGGCCGAAAACGAGTACTTGAAACTGGCTGGTGATTGTTTCCAAGGGAAGAAGCTCGGCAGGATCAAAATGACCGGCGCCCGCGTTGTTGATCAAGACGTCGAAGTAACCCGCCTCGGCCACGGCAGCATTGAACGCCTCTTCGATTGTGAGCGCGTCGGTCAAATCCAGGCGGACCGCGTGCCATCGCGGCATTTTTGGGATGCGTTCTAAACTACGCGATGTACCCCAGACCTCATGACCCTGTGCCACCAGCAATTTGGCAACGGCGAGGCCTATGCCGGAGCTCGCGCCGGTGACAAACACTTTTTTCACGATTTAGAGAATGGTTTTGCGCCGCGGGACGCATTGCGTGTTGCTCCCGCACTGATTCCTATTTTAAGTATCGGCTCGATGCAAGAATGTCCTCTGCAGCAAATCTTGGTAATTGCGAGTCAGGCGGAAGATTCATCTGTCCTTACGATGTCGGTCCTGCTTCCATGTTGCCGCTGATTTCCGCAGCCGTTGTTCTTTTGATTGCTCTGTGCCTTACGCGGCTGCTGCCGGGTGTGAGAAAGCACCGTCAACAAGTCCACTTCATTCGTGAAACGTTGGCCGCCACCCGCAAGTTCGAGAATCGACGAGTAATCGCCTCACTTTCGACGGTGCCCGACAGGACCGGCAATCTAGTTCCGACGATTCGCTCGCTTCTGAAGCAAACGCGGCCGCCAGATGAGATCGTGCTGGCCATTCCGGAATTTTCGGTTCGCGAGCAGCGGCCTTATATCGTGCCGAAATATATTTCCCGTTTGCCGCGCGTGCGTGTTTTGCATTGCGGTACGGATTGGGGACCGGCCACCAAGTTTATCGCCGCGATCCAGGACGAGCTGGCCGCGGGACGGAAGAATACGCTGATCATGGTGGTAGACGATGATCGCGTTTATCCGCGAGACGTGCTTGAAACATATCTCCATTACAACGAGCAATTGCCGGACGCGGCGCTTTGCTTTCGCGGCGCTGCGATGCCGTCCACCTTTGATTGGGACGATGCCAAAATGATTTACGCGAAGGACCTTCGCGAGCCGCGCCCCGTAGCCGTAATCACTGGGTGCGGAAGTTACTTGATCCAACCGAGGTTCTTCGACAGATCGCTCTGGGATTATTCAGGGGCCCCATCCGTGGCGTTTTACATCGATGACATTTGGATTAGCGCATGGCTCAGTCGCCGCGGCGTGAAAAGATACGTTGTTCCGGCGTCAGCAATGATGCGTAGCGTGCGTCGACAGCGACGGACTTTGTCGTTAAACAAGATCCACGGTCGTCAAAAACTGAACAATGAAACGATCGCGTTTTTTCGTGACACCTGGGACATTTTCGCTTCGCCTTAAGGATGCTGGTGTTTGGAAGACATATGGTGCTGCCACCACTGAACACCGAAGACTGCCAAAAAAACCGTAGCGCTGATGACTTGTCCGACAATCCCCTCCAGTAACACGCGGCAGACGAGAGCGGGAACCAAGGCGGTCACTGCGGCGATCAGCGGGGGACGAATATCGCTCCACGAATCTTTCCAGTGAAACACCCATCGTAGCGTTGTGTAGCGCAGAATGCCTTGCACAATGTATGGCAAAAGAATACCGAACGCCGCACCCAATGGTCCAAACCGCGGAATCAGCCAGAGAAGCCCCGCTGCGGCGACGGCGCATGTGATCGACGAATGCAGAAGGTTCAAATGCGGCCTTTGCACCATGATTACGGTTTCGCCTAACGCCACGAATGCGTTGGTGGCACTAGCGAGAGCAACAATGCCAAGCCAAACACCGCCTTGCTGAAATGCCGGACCGTAAATGAGCAGAATTGTCCCGCCCGCGAGAGACATCACTGCTACAAGCGGCAACAAGATCCACAGCATCCACTGAGCAAGGCGAGCGTAAGTCGCGGCCGCGGTTTCGTGATCGCCTGTCGCAGTCATACCGGCCACAACCGGCGCGAAAATGGGGTTGAAAGTCTGATTAACCTTTCGCAGGCCGTTCGCGGTGCCAATGACCGCACTGTAAACACCAACCGTTGCAAGCGTCACACCGGGCGCACGACCGACGAAGTAGCCAAGCATAATGAGGTCCAACCGGGCTATGAACGCGTTAATCAGCTGGTAAATGCTGATAGGAGTAGCGTATCCGAGCAAAGACCGTGCTTCGGCCAGGGGCGATACAACGTTCGTTTGCGAAGGAATATGGCGAAACAGCCTGGAGGCAAGCGCGAGTGCAATCAATCCTGATGCTGCCGTTCCAGCAATTGCAGCCACTTCTGGTGAGGACTCCTTGAACCCGACTGCGAGTGCAAGCAGGAACGCGAGTGTCGTCGCAATTGGCTCGGTCATTCCGCGTGAGTAGATATCGTGTTGCATCACCTTCATCCCCCGCGAAATAGCGGTACTAATCCGATACAAGGCCAGACCGGGCATGGCGCAGAGAACCAGTGCCAGCGCGGAAACCATTTGTGGCTGTACGTGAAGACGGTTGTTAAAAAACCGAAGCGCTACTATGACGATGGTAGCCGTGACGATGGACTGCGCGACCCCAAGGACTACGGCGATTCGAAAAAGCGCCCGACTTCGCGCCCGATTGCCGACAGCTTCCGATCGCGCGATGAATGTGGTGATGGCGTTGTCGAGACCAAGGACGCCGACCTTGCTGATGATGTCGGTGGTCGACCAGGCAACGGAGAATATGCCGAGCGCCGCCGGTCCCAGCAATCGCGCGACGAGAAATGTGAATATCCCCCGGAAATTCGACGCCAACATCGCGATCGTGTTCAAGAAGGCGCCGCGTTTGAGCTCCACTCCGGTTTGGTCTACGCGGGCGGGTGCATCCGTCACCGGTGGCGCAACTTCGAGCGCAACTTCCTCCGGGCTCATCGACTTCTCGCGAAGGCGCTCGGGGGCTTGGGCGATTTCGATGTTATACCTCACGGTAAAGAGCGTCTTTTTCCTTTTTCGCCAGAAATATGCTCGATGTGCGGCCGCCCAAACTAACATTCGCGCTCATATCGCATCGACGCTACAATCGACTGCTCGGACCGCCACAATTTTTTCGCGAGGATTGACCATGCTTAGGAAGGGCGGGGAATGGATCTTCCTGTAGGTATTTCAACGTTACAACGCGCCGATCGCTGGATTGGTGTTCCGTGCTGCGCGATTCTAACCGTTCTAAGGAGGATCTTTCAATTCGCGGAGACTGGAGGGCCGCGCCAGCTTCGGCGCATTCTCTTCGTCAAGTTAGCGGAGCAAGGCTCTACCGTTCTCGCTTATCCCGCAATTCGTCGTGCTATCGACATGGTCGGACGTGAGAACGTTTATTTCGTCGTATTTGACGACAACCGTTTCATTCTCGACGCCATGGACGTCATTCCCGAGGAAAATGTGATAACGATCGCTACGCACAGCCTTTTCGGGTTCACGCTTAGCACGCTGCGTTCAGTGCATCGAATCCGAAAAATCCGCGTCGACGCGGTCATTGATATGGAATTCCTCACGCGATACTCCGCAATGCTGACGTTCACGACCGGCGCCAAAACACGTGTGGGTTTTCATACTTTTTTTGGCGACGGACCGTACCGGGGCGACCTAATGACGCATAGGCTTTTCTACAATCCGCACCTCCACACCAGCGAGATGTTCGAAGCCATGGTTGAAGCGCTGACCCGGGATCCAGCAGTGCTTCCGACCTTTGAGTTTACGCCTTCTGCACGTCAACCACTTCCAAAATTTCGGCCTTCCCTCTCCGAAGTTGCGGAAGTCGATGCCCTGCTGCGGCGAGAAAATCCCCGTATCCGTTCTGCGCCACTCATCCTGCTCAACCCGAATGCAAGCGACTTGCTGCCGTTGAGACGATGGCCAGCGATGCGTTACGTCGAACTGGCCCGACGACTGCTCGAACGTTATCCGGACTTGTTTATCGGATTTACCGGTTCCCCGGCAGAAGCCGTTCCCAATAACCGCCTCGCCGATCAGGTCGGTTCAAGCCGCGTCATCCCGCTTGCCGGCAAAACGACTTTGCGCCAAGTCCTCGTGCTTTACACGCGCAGTGAGATTTTGATCACCAATGACAGTGGACCGGCTCACTTCGCCTCGATGACGCCGATTCACGTCGTCACCTTGTTTGGGCCAGAGACACCGGCGCTGTTTGCCGCGCGCTCGCCAAACGCGACCGCCTTATGGGCCGGCATCGCGTGCAGCCCGTGCGTGAACGCCTACAACAACCGGCAATCAGTCTGCCGCAACAATGTTTGCATGCAGGCCATCACAGTTGATGACGTTTTCGAAAGAGTGACTGGCATTTACGATTCTCTTAAGAGGAGGACGCCCGAAGATTAGTTTGCACAACGATGGGTGTGCCAACTCATAGATCGCGACAATTCCGCTTGGCCGCGATTGGAATTATCCTCCTCACGGCCTTGATTCGCCTTCCATCCCTTGTTCATCCCCGGGCCATCGACAGCGAAGCAATGTATTCCGTCGTCGCGAACGAGATCGTCGACGGCGGTCGAGCCTACGCTGACGCGGTAGAGCGCAAGCCGCCGCTCCTCTTTTGGACGTATGCGGCAATATTCAAAGTAGCAGGCAAGTTCAATTGGAAGGCGCTTCATTTCGTCGCGGTGGTGTGGACGCTATGCGCGATGGCGGGCCTCTATGCGATCGGTAGCGAGTTATTCGATTCCAATACCGGTTTGATTGCCGCGCTCTTCTACAGTGTTTTCCATCCTTGGTGGACGTGGAAGAACCTCTCATTCGATGCCGAGATGCTAATGAATCTCCCCATCATTTGGGCGTGGGCGATCGCGTTCCACCGCAGTTCGTCGCGATTGCGACCCGAACTCTTTGCGGCCGGTGCGCTTCTGGGCGCGGCTTTCCTGCTCAAACAACCAGCCGCGATAGCAGCAGTCCCGCTCGGCATTTACCTACTTCTCCCGAGCTATCGAGCTACTCGCAGTTTGACGCCAACGAATTCGATTATTCAGGCTGCTATACTCACGGCAGGATTTTTCGCAGCTCTGGGTCTCGTGACGATTGTGCTTTGGAAACAAGGCATCCTCTATGACGCGTTTTACTGGACAATCGCCGATCACGACGTTCCACACGTTTTTTGGCAGAAGGGAATCGTGCACACGCTGACATTCCTCGGAGCCTGTCTGCCTTTGGTAATCGGGTCGATAATGGCATCCTGGGATAAGGGTGAGATTTGGACTAGAAAAACGGCAGAACGAACAGCGCTTTTCGGGCTGCTTGCCGCCTCGGCAATCGGCGCAGCAGCAGGCGCCCGCTTTTACCCTCATTACTATGTCCAATTGATTCCTCCGCTCGCACTGCTCGCGGCGCCATACTACGCGCGACTTTGGTCTCGGACAATCCAGCCGTCTCACTGGATACTGCGACCCAAGTTGACCTACGCGTGGCTGGCTTTAACGGTTGTTGCCTTCTCAATCAAGCACTGGACGGGCCTGGCTCCGCAGCGCGTCCCATTTGAGGCAGGACGATACTTGCTTACTCATTCGGCCCCCACCGACAGGATCTTCGTCTGGGGACAAAGTTCTGAGATCTATCTTGACGCTCACAGGCGTCCTGCCTGTCGCTACATCACAACCTTTCCGCTTACGGGTTATGTTTTCGGCGGACCGATCCCAGGTTTGGATACGAGTAGCCGCATCTTGCCCGGTGCATGGAGCATTCTCCAGGAAGATTTTGCCAGGCATCCGCCAGCCTACATTGTCGACGTTCACCCGGGCCCGAAGACCGCGGAGTATCCGGTGGAGAACTTTCCGCTTCTTGCCAAATTTTTGAAGGAGCGGTACCAACCGATCGCTCGCACTGCCGAAGGTGTAATTTATCGGATACGCTAACCTCGGCCAGCCATCGCAATTTTTTTGGGCGCGTGAGTTGGCTTTGTAAGTTGCGGCCGTCCCATCGGTGCCTGACATTGCTCCATTCGCTTGGAGGTAGGGAGAAACTTTGCTCCGAATGAATTGCGTCGCGAGTAACTAGCCCTAAGCTGAATCTTTCCGGATCAATCGTATGAAGCTCATCGGCAAAATCGGACGAGAATTTTCCGGCTACAATGTTTTAGAATCGGGTAAGCGTCTTTTCGATCGTAAACCGCTGCAATGCAGTCTTTACGTGACGGACCGTTGTAATCTCGATTGTGCGTATTGCACCGAGTACGACAACAGCCGGCCGCATCCGAGTCTCGACGATTTGAAAAAATGGATACGGAAAATTCGTGAGCTTGGCACCATGCGGATCGCTCTAGTCGGCGGTGAGCCACTTGTGCACCCGAATATTGTCGAACTCGTTCGCTACTGCCGCGAACTGGGCTTTGCCACCAGTCTAACAA
>JBKPOB010000191.1:0-39291 GCA_046732875.1 Verrucomicrobiota bacterium
TTGGAGATAAAATCGATAAGATGTTGCGCCGGGAAATCTCAACCCCACAAGTCGCGCGGCGGAATTCCAATCCTTCCGTTCGCGTATGGCACCGGGTGATCACGATCGCGGGCGAGGAGTAGCGGCCCATCGAGATCGATCCAGTTCGCGAAGGTTGCCAGAAGTCGAGCGGGCGCGATCCCGAGCGAAGTGCAAACCATGCAACCAATCAATAATTTGAAGCGGCTGTTGCGGGCGCGCTCGCACAACCGCAGCGCTTCGGTCAGCCCGCCGGTTTTATCGAGCTTTACGTTAATGACTTCATAACGATTCGTCAGGCGAGAAAGATCCGCTGTCGTATGACAACTTTCATCCGCGCAGACTGGAATCGAGTGATCGAGGGTCTCGAGGGCTTCATCGTCATGGGCTGGGAAAGGTTGTTCGATGAGTTCGACTCCTGATTGTTTCAAAGCTGGAACGATTTCGCGATACTGCTCAGCCGACCATGATTCATTAGCGTCGATGAGAAGTCGCACCGCGGGCACCGCTTCACGCACTGCTTGAACTCGCGAAAGGTCAGGGTCGTCGCCGCCGAGCTTGAGCTTTAAGATCGGCAGGTTCGCATTCACTTTTGCGGCCGCTCCCATTTTATCCGGTGTGTCCAGGCTTATTGTAAATGATGTTTCGACTTCGGGAACGATCGGCATGTTAGCCTGTTCCCAGACGCGTTTGCCGGAGGCTTTCGCGTCAAGATCCCATAACGCGCAGTCCAACGCATTGCGAGCTGCGCCTGCCGGCAAGAGGGTTTGCAGACTTTCGCGATTCAAATTCTTCTCGCCTTGTATCGATTCGATCTGTGCTAGCACTGAAGCGATGCTCTGGTTATAGCGCGCGAGCGGAACGCCTTCGCCACGACCGATATGTTCGCCATCGGTAACCGTCACAACGACGATCTGCGCCTCAGTGCGACTGCCACGCGAAATCCGAAACGGTTGTTTGAGCGGCCAGATTTCCTCCTTTGCTTCGATGGATAGCGGATTTGTCAGCACAGGAGGAAACGAAGGTGGCGAAGGGTCGAAGTCAAAGCGTAAAGGCTAAAGAAGAACGTGACATCGACTGAGTTTCGACATTAACTGTGAAGAGAACCTTTATCCGCGTCTGCAGCAAGCGGACACACAGAATTATGAAGACGAAGAATTTGAAGAAAAAGATCCGGCGACTCGAAAAGCGTCTGCAAGAAGGTCCAAAAAAGCTGGCCAAGCTAAAACAAAGACTACAGGCGGCGGAAGCAGCAAAGGCAGCAAAAGCCAGAAAGAAAACGGCTACGAAGTCCCCTAAGCCAATCGAAGCGAAGAAATCTGGCGCCGTTAAGAAGGCGAAGAGAAAGCTGAATCTTTCACCGGAACGCCGTGCTCAACTGGCAGCTGCGATGAAAGCCAGGTGGGCTGCCAAGAGAGCCGCCGAGGCGAACGCGAAAGGCGTTTCGGGCGATAATCAGCATTCTCAGCCGCCCGGACCACAGCCCCACGGCCCGGAAAACAGACCCGACGGCGTTTGAACAGAAGACCACCGGGCCACAGACTGAAATGTCTGATTGTCCGTAGTTAGTGGTTAATAGTCCCTTCTGATCTCCGCGTGTCGCGGACATGTCACGAGATGATCGTTAACCATGCCGGTCGCTTGCATCAACGCGTAGCAGATCGTTGAGCCGACGAATTTAAACCCGCGTCGTTGCAAATCGCGGCTCATGGCATCGGATTCGGCCGTGCGCGCGGGCACGTCGGCCATGCGCCGCCAGCGATTCTGGATTGGTTTGCCACCGACGAAGCTCCAAACGTAGTCATCGAAGGTTCCGAATTCTTTGCGCACGGCGAGGATCATTTTTGCGTTCTTAATCGCAGCCGCAATTTTTAATCGGTTCCGCACGATTCCGCCGTCGGCAAGCAACCGCTTCATCTCGCGCCCGCCGTAACGTGCGATTTTTTCGGGGCGAAATCCATCGAATGCTTTCCGATAGTTTTCGCGTTTCTTTAAAATGGTCGTCCAGCTGAGTCCTGCCTGCGCGCCTTCGAGGATGAGGAATTCAAAAAGCAATCGGTCATCGTGCACAGGCACGCCCCACTCCTCATCGTGATAGGTGATGTTCGGTTCGGCTGTGGCCCAGGGACAACGCGGCATAACGTTCACAAAATAATCGAAATCATCAGCGCCGTCAGCGTCGGCGCTGGCTCGACGCAGGATTGTCCGGATCGTATTCCCACAGGCGCGACGGATCGCCGAAGACCGCACCTAGCGCGCGCTCGGGCCAGATTTCGAAATAGCTCAGCAGCAGCGCCATCAACGGCACTAGGATGAAGGCCAGGCCATGTGCGGCCATGATGAACATCGCCATCGCGCGCAGTATCAGGAGATACACGTCCCAGCGCACCCGCTGTTTCAGCTCTTTGTCAGGCATCGCATCATAGCCGGATTGGAAGGCTTTCCAGAAATGTCCGGCCGCGAGGGAGCCGAATGTGAGCCACAGGGCAGGAGACTGCGCGAGCTGGCGACGCAGTTCGTCGCTGAGCAGCAGATCATGAAGCGGAATCAGCACGATCCAGTACGGCAGCCCGATGATACCGACGAGAAAAATCCACGTGATCGCGCCGCCCATGAGGTTCTTCACGGAAAAAGCGCCGACCGATTTTGGCCGCGTCTCGCGCAGCGCGCGAGGAATCAGAGCGGTGACGATCGCGATCAATGCGGTCAGCCCATCGAACCAGTAGTTGAACACGGCAAGCGCAGCGGACCAGCCGAAGCCGTAGATGCCGACAACGGGAATCAGATTGCGCGCGAGTACCCCCCATGCGTGGGGTTGCGACGCGACCTCGCGCAGATGCTGCGAGAGCGGCGGCGGCGCGATGGGTCGCACCGCGGTCGAAGCGGTCTTTTCCTGAGGCTTCGCCATGGCGACAGACTAACAGACAGAACCGGTGGCGTTGAAGACAAACCTAAGAGCCGCGCGTTCGATTCTCGACAAAGTCGTTGGGCTGGTCGTATTGCAATAGTGATGATTCGCAATCGTTTTAAACGAATGACGTCTTATTTTGTTCTGTGCGCGTCCGCGTTCTCGCTCTCGGCGGTACATTCTACGCCGGAACTTACGTTGGATGCCCTAAGGAAGCTGGAGATCGTTTGCTTTGTTCCTTCGTACCTACCGAAGGATTTTCAATTGCAGCGGGTGGACATCACGCACGACGAACCCGGTCCGGATGAGCCGAAACGTCTGTTTCCACTTTACTCGATCGTCTACAGCAACGACCCGCGGCAAGAAGCGACGTTCTCGATCGAATCGGCACGCGAAGGCATTGGCGACCGGAATATCATGGAAGAGGAGGACACAGAAGAAACGGAAATCCAATCACCTCTCGGGCCGATGTATCTCATTTATCGACCGAAAGGAAAGGACGGGCCTTAAGCATGAGATCAAGGCCAATTGGATAGAGGACAGCAACATGAAAACGGAAATGTCCAAAAACGCGGATAGCCATCCAATCCTCGGCAGGTATCATGGATTTTCCTCGACTGGTATGACGGTCGCGGAGTTCTCGAAGATCGCACAATCGTTTCACCCTATTCGAGACGAGAAGTCCGCCGCATCTGCGGCCCCGCAAACTTCTGCGCTCAAGATTCACCCGAAAGTTTTCAGCATGGTCAATTGCTGGATCTCGGATTCGGAAAGCCCGGTCGTAACAGAAATCAACCTGGATGCCGTGGAGCAGAATGGGAACGAGTTTAATCAGGATGGGATGAAGCAAGACGGCGAGTGGCTACAGTGTCCCGTGCCCGATACCAACGGATTCATGCGCTACCGCGTGCTCGAGTCAAAAGGCAGTCATTACAAGGTCGAGTTCCAGGAAAACGGCGGAGGCACACTTACGACCGCTTCCACCATCGAGTTCAGCATTGAAAACGAAGCATTCAGCATGATGGCAAACCGGTGACGATTCGAGTGCTTCGCGTGTCGTCTTACGCCGAAAAATAACCTGCCGCTTTTGCAAATGGCGACGAAGAAACCTTTGAGGCGAAGGAAAATAATCTGGCTCGGTGCGTTTTTGGTGACGGCGCTTTGTGTCGCGCGCGTGCAACCTCAGACGCCAAAGAAAGAAATCCAAATCACCTGGCTGGGACACGCGGCCTTTGAGTTAGTCTCGCCCGGCGGCACGGACATCTTGATCGACCCGTTTTTGACGAAGAATCCGGCGACGCCAGCCGAGCTCAAGGATCTTTCTCGTTATCACCCTAATTTTATCCTGGTCACTCATTCGCATGGAGATCATTTGGGCGATGCGGTCGAGCTGGCGAAGATGAGTAAGGCTAAGATCGTTAGCGTTTACATGCCGGAGCCGTTCAAAAAATGGGAACTGCCGCGCGAATTGATCGAGTCGGTGAATGTCGGTGACCATCTCACCCTGGGTGATGTGAAGGTGCATGTTGTTCCAGCGATGCACAGTAGCGAACCAAGCGGCCGTCCAGTTGGTTTTGTGATTGAATTCGCTGACGGCCGATCGGTTTATCATCAAGGCGATACCTGGATTTTTGGCGACATGGCTTTGATCCAGGGATTTTATCACCCCAACATCATCCTGATGCCCGTCGGGGCGGTTGCAGACGGCCAAAGCCCTCGGATAGCGTGGATCGCGATCACTCGCTACTTTAAGCCGAAAGTTGTCATTCCCATGCACTACGGAGCTTTGCCGGGTTCGTCCACGGAAGCGGATCTGCGTGCGGTTTTCGGAAAAGATCCGCGCGTCGTTTTTATGAAACCGGGTGAGACGAAGAAATTCTAGAGGCTTCGAATGCATGGACCTAACGAAACAATTCTCGTCAGCGCGAAACAAGGAGACACGCTAAAGCGATCGCAACCAAATCTTCGCAAATGGCCACGAAGAAATCTTTGATGTGCAGATTGTTTACGATACGCCGCCTAATTTCGTAACCAGCGAACGCTCCAACGACGCCGCCAATCCCACCGAGGACCGCCCCGGCAATTAATGACTTTCCTGCTGCTGCGAGGAGACACGCACCGCTAAGGCTGCCTAGAAGAATACGCGCCAGCAACGGTCCGAAGGCAGTCCGTTTCGGAGTCTTTGGTAGCTTGTCTGCGATTAGCTCTCCGATGGCAAAGATAGAAAATATTGCGACAGCCGTTCTTGATCCCATAAACCCAAGAAGCGAACCGTTCAGATTCAGCAAGTCAAAATGCGCGGCCCATGCAACCAGCGCGGGCGCGAGCAGGGAACGCAGTCCTGCGACAATTCCGATGCCGAATGCAAAAACGAAAACGAAGTTCATGGAATGATTTTTTTTAAAACAAGGACGATTACGAGTCTTGTGACGAATCGGGGGTACTTGATTTGAGACGGATTGTACGGTCGCCAGTTGTCTTCGACCCGGTCCAGCCACTCGATCTTACCAGACCGCCGGTAAACCCGATAACGGTCGACTACCGGACTCGTTTCGGGGTCTCCGCCGCATTTGGCGTTGTGATTTTCGCGGAGGACAAACTGAAAATAAGCCTCGGTTGTATCTTCGGTGCCGTAGGTGATGCAATCCAAAGAGATTCGGCGCGCATAAACGCCGTCGTGTTTAAGCGTGCGCTCGAGTAGGGCCAAAGCGGCATCTTCGTCCAGCAAGTGGGAATTTGGGCCAGCGTGAACGACGATTGGCAAACCGATGAACAGCACCACAAATCCTGTAGTAATAAGTCTGGCGATGTTACTCATAGGACGGTTAGCAGCTATCGCGCAAGCAACTCGGTGAATCGGCGCAGATCGGTTTCGTTCAGATCAGACACGGCCCAATACTTCATTTCGTTATGTGTCCAGGAAAGGACGTTGTATCCGCGGCGGATTACGGCGGAGGGCGATGTGTCTCGAGCTGTAGTTGTAGGCATCATGAACACGTTGATTGGATGTTTGTTTCGTTGGTAGACAAGCGCAACGACCGTCTTGCCGTCGAGGTAGTCGAGCCGTCCGCCAACCAAAGGAAAACCGTCTCCAGATAAATCGCGCACCTCCGGCGCGAAATCGACTTTGCCATCAAACCATGGCTTAACCGTGTGCTGGTCGGACGAGGCAACATCGACAAGATGCGTCGCTAGCAACGAGCGTACATGATCGGCGACTACTTCATTAACAAGTGTGTTATAGCGAGATACACCGCTAGTTTGGAAAAGCACCGCTCCCAGGATGACCAAGGCGCAAGCCGCTCCGGTAGCAAAGACAAGCCAGGGGGAGAAGATCTTTCGGGTTGTCTTCGCTTCCCGTCGAAGCGCGGCGCGAACGTTCTTTCGCAGATGCGAAGGTGCGCGATAAGCCGGCTGACTACTCGCAACGGTTTCGCGTAAAGCGCGAACCGCTTTTTCAAGAGTGCGGCAATCCGCGCAACTCCGTAAATGTCGTTCAGCCTCGCGTGCGGTCAGCAAATCGAGTTCGCCGTCAACATAGGGATGAATCAGTTCGCGAATTTGTTCGTGATCCATGGTCATGTCGCTTCAGGATTGCTTGAAAGGATCATTTGCAGTTGGCGGCGAGCACGGGCCAGGCGTGACATGACGGTGCCGATGGGAACTCCACCGATATCCGCGATTTCCTTGTAAGAGCATCCTTCCAGTTCGCGAAGTGTGATGGCTTCGCGGAATTCCGGTGGCAACTGTTCGATGGCGGCGCGCACCGTTTGTCGATCTTGCGCGCGATCGAGCGCCGCGCCAGCGTCCATCGGGGCGATCTGTTCGCCGTGCAATTCCTCGTCGAAAACAACGTTGTCTTCGTCCGCACGATGGCGTTTCAATGCCGTGAAGGAAGTGTTGCGGACGATGCTTAAGAACCAGGCACGGCTGTTTTCACCACGAAAGCCTTCGAAAAATCGAAACGCGCGAAGCGCGGCCTCCTGAACAACATCTTCGGCGTCCTGATCGTTACGCATAAGAAATCGGGCCAGGTTGTAAGCGGCGTCAAGATGCGGCAAAACCTGCCGCTCGAACTCGCTCAGGTGAGGGGATTCGGTCAATCGGAACACGTGTCGTTGTTTTCAATCATAAGGAGCAAGACTGCGCGGACCGGAATTTTATTCCCCAACTCAAAATTTCACCTGGATCGGGAATAATAGGGTACATCGCGCGGTCAAGCCGGTCAGAACAGAAGGAAAATTATGAACGATCACAATTACATCCAACACAATGACGATCCTGACGGTATCGATCGCCGCGGTTTTTTAAAATGCATGGCGTGGGCCGGCACGGGAGTGCTGTGGACAGTAAGCGGCGGCGTGCTTGCGTCAAAGACCCTTGCCGAGATTGCAAAGGCTGCTTCCTCGTTGCCCGCGGCTACCGATCTCAGCTTTCTCCAGATCAGCGACAGCCATATAGGTTTCAGCAAGGAGGCAAACAAGAATGTTACCGAGACATTTAAAATTGCTCTCGATCGCATCAACGCGATGCCTACTCCGCCGTCTTTCTTGATCCACACAGGAGACATCACGCAATTGTCGAAGCCGGCGGAGTTTGACACTTTTGACGAAGTACTCAAGAGCTGCCGAGCGAAAGACGTTTTCTATGTTCCCGGCGAGCATGATGTGCTCAACGATGGAGGAAAACTCTACCGTGAACGATACCTGAAGAGCGTCGAAGCCAAAGGTTCCGGCTGGTACAGCTTCAATAAGAACGGCATTCACTTCATCGGACTCGTTAACGTCCTCGATCTGCAGGCCGGCGGTCTGGGCCAACTGGGTGACGAACAACTCGAGTGGCTCGAAGCGGATGTAAAAGGCCTCGGGGCCGACACTCCCATCGTAGTCTTTGCGCATATCCCGCTATGGGCCGTTTACCCGCAATGGGGCTGGGGGACCAACGATAGCGAACGTGCTCTCGGATACCTGAAGCGCTTTGGCTCGGTGACAGTCCTGAACGGTCATATCCACCAAGTGCTTCAAAAGGTCGAAGGCAACGTGACCTTTCACACGGCGATGTCTACCGCTTTCCCTCAGCCTGCGCCTGGGAGTGCTCCATCGCCCGGGCCGATGACAGTGCCGGCTGAAAGGCTACGAAGCTTACTTGGCCTAACGAGCGTCGAGTATAAACAAGGCAAAACCGCGCTCGCGGTCATCGACTCCAATCTTAGCTAGACCCACTCAAACCATAACAACTCAAACTATGACTACGCTTATTTCCAGAATCCGAATCGCAGTACTCGTGTGCACTATTAGTTTTTCCGCGATGGTAGCCGGCGAGATGAAAGACGCTGGCAGCATTGGCGCCAGCAGAAACAGGATTGAGATCAAAGACTTCGCCTTCAATCCTCAAACGATCACCGTGAAGTCCGGCGAGAAAATCACTTGGATAAATCGAGACGAGGAACCGCACACCATCGTAAGTGTCGAGAAGCAATTTAAGAAATCGTCTGCGCTCGATACAGATCAAGAATTCACGATCACAGCAGGCGCTCCGGGTACCTACACTTACTATTGCTCGGTTCACCCGAAGATGACTGGGACGATCATAGTTGAGAAGTAGTTGTGACGATTGCGAGGTAGTTATGGAGCTAATCTTTGCCGCGTCACCAAATCCTTTCGATCTGAAAGCTGCACTTCTGGCTGGGCACGCCCAGCACCCGGTCATTGTTCATTTTCCGATTGCTCTCTTCATTGCTAGCGCGGTGTTCGACATTCTTGCGATCTGGCGAAAGCAGCCTGTTTTGGCAGCAGTCGGCTATTTCAATCTCGTCGGAGCGGCGTTAACCGTCCCACTGGCGATCGCAACCGGCCTCGGCGCGTGGCGGTGGCAGTTCGAAGGCGCGACACTTAAAGGTAATCTTCGGCTCCATCTGATTTGTGCGCTAACCACTGCAGTGTTAATTCTTGGCCTTTGTTGGGTACGGTTACGACTCCGGGCAAAGGGCAAATCGACAAGCGCCTCTTATTTTGTAGTCATGGCGCTAGGACTCATGATGATCACTCTCACAGGCCGTCTAGGTGGAATTCTCAGCGGCGTCGAAACGCCATGAGTCCCAGGAAAGCGAACAAAGTTACTTTAAATATTTATCGAACCATCCAACGGTCTGATCCAATCGATCGGCCTGATGCTTCGGGTCTAGGAAGAGATGGCCTTCGCCGGGATAAATGATGAGTTGTGTGGGCACACCCAGCGTCTTTAGCGCGTGCCAGAATTCATAGGACTGCGAGGAAGGGCATTCCGCATCACGCTCGCCGACAATGACGAGCGTAGGCGTCTTGACGTTCTTGATGAAACGAATAGGGGAGCTTTTCTCGTAAACGGTCGGGTCATCGTAAACTGATGCCCCGAAGAACGGGATCATCCACTGATCGATCAAGTTTTGGCCATAGTAACTTTGCCAATTTGCAATTCCGGCACCGGCAACCGCAGCGCGGAAACGATTGGTCTGGGTAACAGTCCACATGGTCATGTAGCCGCCATAACTCCAGCCGGTCACGCCGAGGCGTGCCGGATCAATTGGATGTTTTTTTATCGCTGCATCGATTCCCGCGAGGATGTCGCGCAGATCACCGTCGCCGAAATCCTTTACATTAGCGCGCGTGAACTCTTCTCCCTGGCCGTAACTGCCACGAGGATTTGGCATCAGCACGTAGTAACCGCGTGATGAGAGAGCCGCGATGATGGCTCGCGCCATTCCAAAGCCGGCCGGCCAGTCGGGCGTCACCGCGCTTGAAGGTCCGCCATGGATGAGAATAACCATGGAATATTTCTTGTCCGGCTCGACTTTCGCCGGTGTTAGGAGCCAGCCCTGTATGTTCAAGCCATCATTCGTCCATTCAAGACTCTCGGCTTTGCCCCATGTAGCTGACAACGCCGAGTTATTATTCGTTAGCTGGCGCCATTCACCAATCGGGCCAACCCAGATCTCGGGTGGCGTTTCAAACGTGCTGCGTTCTGCGGCTGCGAATTTGCCATCCTTCGAAACGGCAAAGTCAGGGAAATTCCCGAAAGCGTGAAAAGCTTCCTCGCCTTTCCAGGTTGTGCGCACGGAATTATTCGCCAGTATCAGCTGAGAGACCGTACCGCCGCCACCGACGTACTCAGTGACAAGAATGCGATCTTGCGTTAACCAAAAGAGCGAGCTCACGGAGCTTTTGCGACCCCGTGTGCGGTTCTGTAGGTCGCTGCCATTCGCGGAGATCGTGAACAGATCACCGCCGTGAAATCCTTCGTCGCTCATCAACCCTTCAATAAATGCGATCGACTTGCCATCCGGCGACCAACGCGGTACCGCGACTTGAAGAGAAGGTTTGTAAATCGATGGGGCGCTACCGGTCGCGATGTCGATCGTGTAAATCTGCGCGATCCACCAATTGTTGTCGCCCGGTCCCGGGGCTGCCGTTGCGACGAAAGTCTTATCGTTGGGCGACCAATCGTAGTCGTAGATATGAAGATTCTCCGGAGAAACCTGGCGAAGCTGACTGCTGGCAAGATCGAGAATCGCGATCCGCTGATTATGAATGGCGGTGTCGACGACACCAGTTGTTGTCGGTGCAGCCATTAGCGGTCCGCCGCCACTGGCGCCTTCAATGTAGAGAAAGGCAATTTGCTTCCCATCATGCGACCAACGGGGTCGTGCAGCGTACCCTTTTAGGTTGGTAATCTTTTTGGAATCGGAGCCATTGGCCTTCGCAACCCAGAGCTGTCGCTGGTCTCCCTCTCCGGCGTTGGAGAAAAACGCGAGCGCCTTCGAATCGGGCGACCAGGCAGGATCGAAATCCATCCTTTCGCCGCTAATCGGAATTTTAACCTCTAGCGCTGCCGCGTTTCCTGATGTTTCGCGGAGGCAGGTTTGCTTTGAAGTTGAAGCGGCAGTCGATTGCACCCATGCGACATGCGTGCCGTCGGGCGACAACGCAATGTCACCGTACAAGACAGTTTTGCCCAACTGTTCGGTCAGTTGCTGCATGGTCTGGGCTGTTAACGTCATCGGAAAAAGACAAGCCAGAAGAAGATGCTTCATCCTGTGATCCTGACAAAGGGCTGACGGAGCGGCAAGTCAGACGAGTGTGAGTGCCACCTCTTCTCGACATTTCGTTTCGTTTCTGCTTAAAGGTCGATGTACTAAACTACGCAAGCGAAACGGTTATTACCCGGGCGCGATCGGCACAGCGAGTTTTGTCGTGATCATGATCTTCGGATTGATCACTTTGTTTTGGTGGACAGTTGCGTCAATGAACCGCGCGGAACAGGCGCGCATTGCTGCCGAGCAGGAATTAACGCGCAGAAAATCGGAACTACAGGCCTCACTGAGAGATTTGGAACTACTGATGAATCATGCATCGGAGCTGATCTGCAGCATTGATGAAAGCGGTCGGGTGATCAGCGTCAACGCAGCGAGCCTGCCGCTCTTCGGCGCAGAGCCAGAACAAATGATAGGTAGCCGGTTCATCGATCTCGTGCACCCAGAGGATCGCGCTCAATGGGAATCGGCTTGCCAGCAGGTGCAAACCAGCTTTATGGACAGCCCTGTAACATTGCGGCTTCGACGTCGCGATGAAACCTTCGCCACGATTGTGTGGTCTCTGCGATGGTCGCAGTACCACAGGCGCTTATTCGGGGTCGGCGGCTCGAAGGCGTTGCGCAATCATTGCGGCCGTGGGATCACGCGGTATAACGTCAATTTACCCGTGAATTGTGATCGCGTGCTTGGATGCGCGAGTTCAAACTTGAGGTATGAACCCGGATTCTTCACCGCCATTGCCCGAAGTGCGCACTGGCCAAACGCCAACGAAGTTAACAAAGGAAGAATATTTGAAACGTTGGCGCGAGCGATTCTACGACCCCGCGTTTGAATCAAAGGAAGTTGAGCTGGACGCAATCGCGGAGATCGCATGGGAAGCGTATGACGATGCACGCAAATCGCCTCGCACACGCAAAGCTGGAACGGACTTCGCTGATCCCGAGTACGAACTATCAGTCGAATGGCTGGCGGCGCGGCAGGCAATCATCGACGCCCAGAAATTCCAACAATCGCCCGATGCCGCATCGCGTGTTTTGTTAATCTGCGCGTCGCCGCGCACGGACCAAACATGTCCAAGTGAGATGTCGAAGACGTTTCGTCTGGCACAGAGCGCGCGCGAGATCATCGATGCTGTTCCGCGATTCGAGGTCGATTTTCTCGACCTCAGCGTCATGGCGGCTGAATACGGGCGCGTGATTTATCCGTGCAAAGCCTGCGTTTCCACGGCCATGCCGCTCTGTCATTGGCCGTGCAGCTGCTATCCGAACCATTATCTTGGCCAGGCGCAGGATTGGATGAATGAGATTTATCCGCGATGGGTGGCTGCACACGGCATCATGATCGTTACTCCGGTGCATTGGTACCAGGTCCCGAGCACGCTTAAACTAATGATGGATCGTTTAGTCTGCGCCGACGGTGGAAATCCGGATCCAACCTCCACACATGGTAAGGATCCAGAGGAGGCAAAGGCGTTGGAGCTCAAGGGTTGGAATTATCCGCGTCATTTGGGTGGACGAACATTTGCCGTTGTCGTGCATGGCGATGCCGAGGGTGCGGACTCCGTCCGTCGCGCGCTGCACGATTGGCTGGCAGATATGAATTTGTTTCCATCTGGTGAAGCTGCGGTGTTCGATCGCTACGTCGGTTACTACAAACCCTATGCACTGAGTCATGATGAGCTCGATAGCGATAATGCTATTTTCGAAGAAACGCGCAACGCTGCGCGCGTCCTGGTGCAGGCCGTGACGAATTTGCGCGCGGGAGTTCATCCGCCTGATCAGGATTTGGTCGATCCCCGCCCAAAGTGAAAGGCGTAGCGCAAATCACGTGGTTACGAATAGCGACAAGCATTCAATCCCGTATCATCAATCGATGGCTCGGGTTCGGATCCGCTTGGCAAAATCAGACGATTCCCGCGCCCTGGCTGACCTGCGCTATCGATTCCGTACTGAAACTGAATCAGCCACAGAAACCAAATCGCGGTTTCTGCGTAGATGTACATCCTGGATGAGGAAACGTTTTCGCTCCGGCTCTTCTCCGTGGCGCTGTTGGGTCATCGACGATGGCAAACAGTTACTCGGCCACGTTTGTGTCCAGTTGTTTGAGAAAGTCCCTAATCCCGTTAACGAACCGGAGATTCATGCCTACGTCACAAACTTCTATGTCGTCCCGGAAATCCGAAGCCATGGACTCGGAAACAGATTGTTGAACAAAGCGCTATCATGGTGCCGCACTCGAGACACCGACGCGATCATTCTGTGGCCGACTACGGCAAGCAAGTCGCTTTACCGCCGGTACGGCTTTATTGAGGCTACGGATATTTTTGAGCTGCGGTACCCGAGCAAACTTTAGCTGCGAAGAGCTTTGGTGAAACGAACGAGTTCGTCGGCCACCTGTTTGATTCGCTCCGTGATTTTTTTGTCGTTGATGCGCTCGCCGTCGAAAGCATGGGATGTGGCAAACGCGAAACGCGGAATAATGACGCACCGAAAATCGAGCATGAGGCTGTTGGCGTATGCCATCACCGACATGTAACTGGCGTGGCCTCCAGCTGCGCAAAGGAAGCCGACGATCTTGTCTTCCCATGCGCTCCCAGTCAGCTCGATCATGTTCTTGGTTGCCGCGGCGACATCGTAATTATACACCGGCGCAGCGATGAGGATGCCGTCGGCGCTTTCAATGGTCGCGCTCAATTTTTTTGAACCGGGCATCCCATAGCATTTGTCTGCGTCACAGAGCGGCAGGTCCATTTCTCGGATATCGATCCAGTCGCAATCGACTTCCTTCTTTTGCAAGTGCGCGAACGCGGCGCGTCCCATTCGGCGGCTGTTGCTGGCGGGGTTGCCGCTCGTGCTAATGACAAGATGCTTTGGCATGAAACAATCCTAAAAGTAAACGCTCAACGCGGCATGAAACTAAGACGGTGCCTCTCCTTCCGGCGCGTCGTTCCAGATATCAACGGCGCACCGCCAGATTCCATCGGATTCGCGGCGCCAAATCGTTACGGCGCGGCCTTTGGTCGTGACGGGTCTGCCGTCTGATCCGTTTATGGTCACAGCGTTCTCGCCGAACGTATAGGCGAGGTTTAGATCAGGCGAGAACTTCACGTCAGTCGTTTTCCACGTGATCTTAAATCCAGGAATTCTGAAGCTATTCTCGACATAATCGCGCAATGCTGGTTTTCCGATAACCGGCGAGAACCCCGGCGGCAAAACAACCGCGTCATCTGCCCAGTAAGAGAGAATCCGCTCAATGTCCCGTCTCTCGGACGCGATCACCGCCCATTGCGCATCGCGTTCAAAGAGCCGCTTTCGCTCTGTCAACTCGTCACGCACGCCGTTCATCTTCAGTTTGTTTACTATCGGACTGGTTGCGGTCGTATGGGATGATGTTGTCCCACTCGTCAGCGGATGAGCGCGCGACAAAGGCAACGACCGGTTCGGTCTCGCTCATGTTGAAGACTTCGTGAGGAACGCCGGGTTTAATGTAAATGAAATCGCCGGCTTCGTTTTCGATCACTTGCTTGAGCCCTGTTCCAAATTCGTGACGCACTTTTCCTTCGATGATGTAAAGGATCACTTCGAAATCGACATGAATGTGCGCATACGCAACACCGCCTGGAGGAATGGTGGCGATGTTAGCAGACAGCTTCTTTGTGCCGACATTCTTCGCAGACATACCCTGTTTGTAGTGAATGCCGTTCCAATTCCTTTGGGCACCGCCGCCACGAATGGTCAATATCCCATCGTGATCTTCGACCGCGCTGAGTTGGATGCTGTCCTTGGCGTCAGTCATTTCGTTTTGTGAAAGAAATTATCAAGCACGCGGTGATTAATATATCCACCCTTTGGATGTGGGATGCAGTAGCGCTTCTGACCATAATACCGGTAATATTGTGTTCGGCCCAGACTTGTCCAAATTGAAATGGACTGCTGGGGAAAGGTTGCGAGTCTTCGTGACGCAATGTTGTTGTCGCGTATCGGCTCAAATTTGAAAGGAAAGCGAACCCCCGGACCTGCTTGGGAGTCGTGTTAAGGAGTTTGATCCTGCGAGTGCGGAGTTGCTACGACGAATGCGATTCCGCCTAACACAGCCATGGAGGCGAGCATGTAGCGCAGAGTGATCGGTTCGCCGAGCAACAGTATTCCGCCAGTGGAAGCCAGCACGGGCACACTGAGTTGAACAGTAGCGGCGCTGGCAGCTTTCAGCCCAGGTAGCGCGCTGTACCAAATTATATAACCAAGGCCTGACGTAACCGTGCCTGATATTATGGCATAAGTGATTCCCGCCAGATCGGCATGGATCCATGGAGCGAACAACGCGCTGAGAGCAGCCGCGAGAGGAACCGCACGTACAAAATTTCCGGTCGTGACACTTGCTGGATGTTGTTCGCATTTGCCGCGCAGCGAATAAATACCCCAGGCTAGACCGGCTCCCAGCATCAGGATTGAACCGCCTAATGGCGGAGCGGAGAGCCCGGGGAACACAAGCACGACGAGTCCGGCTACTGCGATGATGAAACCGATAATTTGGATGACGTTGAGTCTTTCGCCTTTTTGCAGTCCCCAAAGAATCATCGTAGCCTGCACCGCTCCAAACAAAAGCAGCGCCCCGGTCCCTGCCGAAAGAGATATATACGCAAAAGAAAAACCCGCGGCGTATGCAAAAAGGGCGATCGCTGAAATCCAGTTGCCATAACGAAGTGACGATTGGCGAGTGACAGATGATGGGTTGGAGGAGCTCTCAACTAAAGGCGTAGCCGTTCTATCAACTATCAGCTTTCGCCGAGCGGTCATGATGAGCCAGAGCGCGACAGCGCCAGAGAACATGCGAGTGAATGTGAACGTAGCCGCATCGATGTTGCTCTGTTTTAGTGCGACCCGGCAAAGCAGCGAGTTGCTCGCGAACGCAATCATCGCCGACAACGTTAATACGAAGGTACGTGCGTTGATCACCGAGAAACTTTACTTTGGCAACGCCGCGCAAAGCGGAGGCGCGGTCTTGTTGCCTTCGTTGTCCGGAAAGACAATCCCCTAGTCAATCTTTTCCCAGAACTGGCGGCGATTCGGAATGTTTGGGAAAACAAGCTGGCCTTCGTAGAACGTGAATGGGTTGGAGCGGTCGTTGCCACCAAACGATAATGTCAGCGTTTTACCTTCAACACTCCAATGGCCTGCTACGGACTCTCTGCGCTCGTAAGCCGTCACGGTCCAGTTCTCAACAGTGCCGTTGGAATGAAGGACCAGGTGCTCGTCTATCGGACCGGTATAGCCGATCGTAGTCTTTCGCCAATGACCGATCAATCCGCTCGAATTTTCTGAAGAAGGGGCACTTGCCTCCTGAAATCTGATGATTCCCGAGCTAGCCGCCTCTGCGGAAAGCGCAGCGAAAATCAGGGCCACACACTTTGCGACCCAAGCGACTTGTCGGGAAATGTTTTCTGTCCGCATGGGGACCTCGGCGCCGAGTCTGACAAGGCAGACAACCGGTGACAACTCTATTCTCTGGTTTGTTGCATGAGTTCGAACTCAAATCGATGTTCAGCGTGTAACATGAAACTTCCAACAACCATAGAGCGAGCACGATTTCCTTCACCGGCGCCTGCGCCGCAGGCGCTGGCCTGGACCGGTAACAGACTGTGGATGGGTTCGCGTGATCTGCGCCGAATTTATGCGATCGATCCGAAAGAGTGGGAAGTGCTCGAAGAGAAAGAGCCGCCTGGCATCCCATGGGCAGCTGTTGCAACGAACGGAACACTTTGTTTTACGATCGGGGAAGGTCCAAATGACGACCGTTACATTCGCCGATTCTTTCCCGGAACAGGCTTTTCGGAGGAAGACAAAATCGCGTGCCCGGAATATACGGGTTCATATCTCAGCTATGACGGCGAGAGTCTTTATCTGAGTCAATGGTACAAACATCGTATTCTCAAGCTCGACGCGAGAGGTAATATCATCCGCGTCATCGACATTGGCGCCGAGATCTCAGGCCAAGCGTTCGTGGATGGAATGATCTACGTGTTGCGCGGGACCGAACAGAACGGCGAGAGCTGGACCATCGCACGCCTCAATCCGCGAGAGGAAAAACCGCAGGTTAAAGATGTGGCAGTCGTGCCGTTCGCGTGTCGCTCGTTGACTTTCGATGGCGCAAACTTTTGGTCGAATCATCGGGCAGCGAATGAAATCATCTCGTTCGCACTGCCGATGTAGCTGTCCTCAGCGAAACGCGAATGGGTTGGCTGCGGCATGTCCGCTGGGGCGTGCATACTCAAATTCCTGAGCGATATTCCCTGCAATGGTCGCCGAGCTGACACAGTCCGATCATCCCGGTCGATGGTGGACCCTGTTGCCGGACGGACGCATCGAGTGCCGCCTTTGTCCGCGGTTTTGCAAGCTCAACGACGGACAACGCGGATTCTGTTTTGTTAGGCAACGATTGGGCGATCGGATGGTGCTCACGACTTATGGCCGGAGCAGCGGGTTTTGCGTCGATCCGATCGAAAAGAAGCCACTAAACCATTTTTTGCCAGGAACGAGCGTACTCTCGTTTGGCACAGCAGGGTGCAATCTCGGCTGCCGGTTTTGCCAAAACTGGGATATCTCCAAAGCACGCGAATGGGACAAGCTCGCCGATGCCGCGTTGCCTGAGCAGATCGCGCTTGCAGCAGAGCGACTCGGGTGCCGGTCGGTTGCGTTTACTTACAATGATCCGGTGATTTTCGCGGAGTACGCGATCGACGTGGCGCAAGCCTGTCATGAACGCGGGATTAAAGCAGTCGCAGTGACAGCTGGTTATATCACCGACGATGCGCGTCCAGAATTTTACCGATACATGGACGCGGCGAATATCGATCTGAAAGCGTTTACCGACACGTTCTATCATCGGCTATGTTTTGCACGGCTCGAACCGGTTCTCGACACTCTGAAATATTTGCGGCACGAAACGAATGTCTGGTTCGAAGTGACGACGTTGCTGATTCCTGGAGAGAACGATAGCGACGCGGAGCTTCATCGGGCGTCCGAATGGTACATGGAAAATCTCGGGCCCGATGTGCCGTGGCATTTCACTGCGTTCCATCCCGATTTCAAAATGCTCGATAGGCCGCATACGCCGTCGGCAACGCTAACCCGCGCACGAGAGATCGCGCGCTCCAAAGGGTTGCATTACGTTTACACTGGCAACGTCCACGATCGTACAGGTGGCAGCACGTGGTGTCCCGGATGCGGCGAGTTACTGATCGAGCGTGATTGGTACGAGCTTGGCGAATGGAATGTCGAAGATAGTAAATGTCGATCATGCGGCTGCGTGATCGCTGGTAGTTTTGAGAAGCAGCACGGCGATTGGGGCGCACGGCGGCTGCCGGTGAGACTCGCAATTGCTTAGCGATTGTAGGGGCGCTTGTGTCAAGCGCCCGGCTAAAGGATAGGTGCCCGACACAGGCACCTCTACAATTGTGCTGATCTAGAAGATGTTCGTAGGACATTACAGTGTCGCTTTCGCGGCCAAGACCGAACAAAACAAGATTCCACTCTGGGTGTTGTTCGTTGCTGTCCAATTTCTCGATTACATCTGGGCGACGCTGGTTTTGCTGGGAATTGAGAAGCTGCGCGTAATCAAAGGGTTTACCGCCGGCAGCATGCTCGACTCGTATTTTCATCCGTATTCGCATAGTTTAATCGCGGCGACCTTTTGGAGCGGAGTTGCTGCTATCGCTTACAAGACAATCTGCAGCCGACACGGCTGCCTCTACAGCCAAACAATTCCTTTGGTTGTGGGCGTGGCTGTATTTTCCCATTGGATTCTGGACCTCATTGCGCATCCGAGTGATCTGGCGATCTACGACAACACCTGGAAAGTTGGTTTCGGTTTGTGGAACTATCGGGATCCCGAGTTTGCACTGGAAATCGCCCTGCTTGGCATTGGAATCGTGCTTTATCTTGCGCGAAATACGATAACCGCAATTCGTAAAGGAGCTGTGATTGCTTTTGGAGTTGCCCTCGTTGTTATCCAGATAGGTGATACATACGTGCCTTGCAATCCATTGACGGACAAGGCTACCGCCATGGGCGTTTGGGTTTTCTACACACTTTTTGTGGTTGTCGCGTTCGTAGTAGAGAAAATCGGCAGTCGGCGGCAAACTAGTAAGCTGTGATCGTGATTGTTTTCGGTGTCTCGGGAGCAGGAAAAACCACGATTGGGAAACTGCTCGCCGAACAGCTTGGCTGGAGATTTTATGAAGCGGATGATTTTCATCCTTGTGCTAACATCGAGAAGATGCGTAGCGGTCGTCCGCTAACTGACGAAGACCGATGGCCGTGGCTGGAACGCTTGCGCGAACAGATAGTGCGTTCTTTTGCTGCAAAAGAGAACGCGGTGCTGGCCTGCTCTGCATTGAGACGCGCGTATCGGGAGCGTTTACGTGTCAACGACGACGTGAAGTTTGTGTTTCTGCATGGAGATTACGCGCTCATTGAAAACCAGCTCCGTCGCAGACGCCGTCACTTCATGAATCCAGCGTTGTTGAAAAGCCAATTCGCTGATTTGGAAGAACCGGGATCGGATGAGGATGTATTAACAATCGAGCTGGGACGGACTCCGCGAAAGCTTGTCGAGGAAATCAAAACGAAGCTGGGCCTAGTCTGAAACGGTTGGAAGTCAGCCAGTAAATGGTAGGGATTCCGCGGCTGCGGGAGGCCGTTTCGGCGCGCCCTCGCCGCGGCGAGCAAGCTGTGGTCGCGTGCAACCAAATGTTGACCCATTCATGGCTGGCAGCCGCCACCTCCTTGATAAAGATTGTCGCTCTCGACGTTGAAAATTCGGTTCCAGCGAGCGCGATAATTTTCGAATGCGATCTGCGCTCCCAACTGCATCAGTTGTTCTTCAGAAAATTGATTGCGTAAACGCGCATACAACTCATCGGAAACATTCGACGGCGTGTCCGTAAGGGCGTCAGCCAGTTCAATGACCAGACGTTCGGTATCATTGAAGGGCGTCAAATCGTTACCGGGAACGGCGCGCAGCTTTTCATCGCTAAGGCCTGCTTTTCTGCCCACGGCAGAATTGACGTCTACTCAGAAAGGGCAGCCGATCCGTGCTGCGGCGCGGATTCTTCCCAATTGCATGTAACCCAACGAGACTAATCGTTTGCGGCCGAGACCGGCTTCCATCGCGATCCCGCCCCAAACGAGACCGGGTAAACGCATCTGGATTTTCGCTGGTGTGAGATCTTTTCCGAACATTTTGTGCATTACGCCGTAGAACCAGCGCAGATGCCACGGAGCCTGTTTTTTCTCCAAACCAGAAACTCGAGCCATAACTAATCCGTATCGTTCTCCGCGATGTGTTCGGTCTTAGCGTGGGGGCAATAACTGTAGGAGAAGCAATTTGCTTCCCAATCACGGAAACGGGACACTAACAGCGTCCCTACAGTTTGTTGTACTCGTATGTTGGTTTTCTCAGCGAAACGAGTTTGTTGACGAGAGTGTTTGTGGCCTTTTCCAAGAACATTCCCCATGCACTGAGCGCAGCCAGAGTTGGCACGCAGATCAGTAGGAATGCCCAGATCGGCACCTCACGAATGCGGAGCCCAAGCCAGATGACGTAGGGTTGGTGAATGAGATACAGGCCATAAGAATACAGTCCAACAAGGCCGAATAGTTTGGCGGGTCCTTTGAATAACGAAATGATTCCGGCGATACCCACGATTTCAAGCATGCAACATGTGCCTGTAGCAAAATCCACGAAGATATACTCGAAGAGACCGTTGTAGAGCTGCAGCGCCACAGGATAGAGAATTAATCCGAGAACTAAACCCGCACCGCGAAGTAAAAACCATTCAACACGTGCAGTCGACTGGCTGTGCCACATCGCGAGCGACATTCCAAGCGCGAACTCGGGCAAGCGACAAATCGCGAAACCACCTAAGACCCACAATCCATTTTGTGGCCAGGCTACAAGCAACACATAGCGCGCGAAAAATCCGGCGACACACGCGATTGACAGGAACCACCAGGGTCCAAATCGGCGCGCTGCTAGGAAGAGCAGGGGAAAAATCAAATAGAATTGGATTAGCATGGAGAAGTACCACCACGCTGCGTTGAGGTACATGAAATTCATCTGGATATCGATGAAGCGCAGACCGAGCAGGCTCAGGATGATGCGATCGTCTACTGGTTCGAGACGCGCTACGAACGGAGAGACCAGGTAGACCAAATGTGCGAGCCAGTACATTGGATAGAGGCGCAGGAACCGTGCGCGATACCATGTGCCCCATCCAATCGCGCCAGATTCGGCGCGCCGCACGGTCGATTGCATCAGAGTCCAACCGCTAAGGATGATGAAAACGCCCACGGCGTGGAACCCAAGTCCTGAAACTTTGAACCAAACCAAACTCAGAATCGTCAGCGCGCCTGCTGCGAGATTGCTCCAGTCGGCTGGCGGCAGAACGCCGTACTGGAAATAGGTCCGGAAAAAATGAAAGTATGCGACGAATAGAATTGCCAGCCCCTTGGAGATATCAATCCAAAGGAGGCGTTTCACCGTATGGGCTTAACAGGAATGGCACAGATCGGTCAAGACGCCGCCATAGTAAGGTTCACCAGTGGTAATGGCGACAGGAACAGTCGGCGCCGGTAACAAACGCGTAACTTTTCCCGTGCAGCGCTCAGTGCGAATCGCTGCGATGCTGCACGCATGTAAGCAACAGAAGAAAGGAGCGCGCTATGATTCGTTTATTGACGTGCATTACTCTTCTCGCGCTTTCAGCAGCATCACTGATTGCGCGCGTCGATTCGCCAGAAGACAGCAGCCTGATCGCATCTAGTCCGAACATTACCGCCGGCCGTGCGGTGACATTCAACAATCGCGCCTACATTGTCGTGAACGACGGTATTCATGGCGAGGAACTGTGGTCCAGCGACGGCACCGACGATGGCACATTTCTGGTACGCGATATCAATCCGGGATCGGCCGGTAGCAGCATCCACAACCTCACGGTTGCCGGAACTCAGCTGTTTTTCAGCGCAAACGATGGGACACACGGATTCGAGCTGTGGCGAACGAACGGTACTCCGCAAGGCACTGTGCTTGTGAAAGACATCGCGCCCGGTGCCGACAGCTCAATGCCGACCGATTTTGCCGTCATGAATAACGTGCTGTTCTTTGCCGCGACGCAGCCAGCGACTGGGCGCGAGCTATGGAGAAGCGATGGCAGTCAGGTGAACACCACGTTGATTGTCGATTTATTCCGCGGCAGCGCGAGCTCTGAACCGCTGGAACTTACAGCTGTCGGCAACATGGTCTTCTTCAGCGCCGCGGCGCCTCTAGCCAGGCACGGCCGCAGGAGCATCAACATCGGCCGTGAACTTTGGAAAACTAACGGCACGGCCGCGAGCACGTTACTTGTCAAAGACATCTGGTCCGGTTTCGGTAGTTCAGCCCCGAGCAAGCTCGTAGCCTTAAACAACGTTGTTTTCTTCACCGCGAGCACGTCCGCCTTAGGCAATGAACTGTGGCGAACCGACGGCACCGCTGCCGGGACCGTGCTCGTGAAGGACATTACCCCGGGATTTGTCAGCTCCTCATTCGGCCCCATTCGGCCGTACCGAGGACGATTGTATTTCAATGTGAACGCAGAGTTCTGGAAAAGCGACGGAACGGCGCAGGGGACAACGCGAGCGACGGATTTTGCACCGGGCGTTAGTGAAAACAATTTCACTTCCGCCGATTTCTCTGTGCTCGGATCGCGCGCGGTCTTTACAGCAATGACGCCAAATGCGTTTGAGCTTTGGGTTACCGATGGGACCGTTTCCGGCACTCGCTTCCTGCGCTCACTCATCCCAAATGACCAGGCCTTCATCGAAGTTCCGCTTGTATCGCTCACGACCGGTAATCTCGTCTTCTTTGACGCGTTTGATCCAGCGACCGGCACCGAACTGTACGCCACCGATGGGACCCCTGCGGGCACGAGGCTTGTGCGTGACTTCTATCCGAACCAAAGCGATCCGTTCGTGACGCCGTTGTTCCTAACCGGCGTTAACGGCGCCGCGTTCTTGTCGGCGGACCAGGGGATCAGCGGTCGCGAATTATGGATCAGCCGGGGCACGCCAGGAGATCCCCGCATCGTTCACGACTTTCTGAGGGACTAGCTAGCTGCGACGCCGCAAGATCGGACCCTGCGAGGATTCCTCCGCAGACAAGCTCTTCTGTGTCAGGAGCAGTCGCCGCTTCACCAAATGCGCTTGGCGCCGAGCATTGACGGCGCCAGACTTCGACTGCTTACATCGGCGGCATGATTCCAGAGGCTAAGTCCGAAGCGGCGCTTGAACATGAGCGCCTGCTTGTTGTGATCGCGACAGTCGTCATAAATGTCGTCACGGTTTCGCTATTGACGTTGGCGCCGTGGTCGGACTGGCGTACAGGCGCAGCGCTCAATATTGTCGATAATTGTCTTCTCGTTGGCTTTGCACTCGTTAGGCGGGACGCTTTGCTCGGTCGGTTTCTCCTTTTCGGGCTCCTGGTCGGCTTCGCAGAGCTCCCGGCTGATGCGTGGCTCGTCGATTGCACGCGCACACTGGACTACTCGATTGGCGGCGGCCCAATGATCTGGCGATCACCGCTCTGGATGCCGCTGGCATGGGAAGTTTTGGCGGTACAGTTTGGATATATTGGCCTGCGATTGTGGGAACGCTTCGGCAAGATTGGTTTGCTCATCATCGGACTGCTCGGCGCCATCAATATTCCATTCTACGAAGAGATGGCGCGGAGAATTCATTGGTGGCAATACATGGGTTGCCGCATAATTTCATTTACGCCGTGGTACATCATTCTCGGCGAGTTCGGGATTGCGCTCGTCTTGACAATGCTCGCGCGAACCCTGCGAGGCGGCTCGTGGCGCCAAGCCGTTATCGCTGGAATCGGCGGCGGATTTTCGATCTTTGTTTGTTACGCCCTTGCGTTTTGGTTTACCGATCGAGTAATTGGGTGATGCGTTCGGCGTTCGCATTGCCGGCCGAAAACGACAACTGCGTCGGGAGCCATTTTTGATGTTCAGAAGCAAACCAATCAAAGGTGCGAATCGCACCGAATCGAGGTTGCCAGATCTCTAGTCTTATTTGAGAGTATCGAGCAACTAAAGTAAAAGGTCACGCTGACCCAACAAAGAGAGCTTCGCCTCGCAGGCGGTTTACATGGAAGATCAACCGCGCAAATGTTGAGATTTGTGAGTTATGAAAATTTTTTGTCTGCTTATCATATTCTTTTGCCAATCTGTTGTTGCAGAGATCGCTACACCTTCGCCGTCACCATTGCCGACGGCCGCCGCATCTCCGGCTGCGACGATCACGCAGTCGGTTTCCGAATTATCTGCACAACGTGCCGCCACTGAGCGGTCGAAGATATACCGGTCCGGGGCGGCTTACGGCCGCTGGCTCGACGAGATAGCAAGAGACTCGGGCAATGCTTTTCTTCAACGGGCGGTTTTTGATCGAGTTACCTGGATGCGATTGCTCAGTTGTGCCGTCGCACTCGCGTTGTTGTCGCTGCTCTCTGGCTGGTTTGTCTGGATCGTCAGGCGGCGCGCCGGGGACATTGAATCGACCCGATATCAGTCCTGGTTGGCACTAAGCGCAGCCGCGATTCGCAAACCCGTTGCGCTTTTCCTTTGGATGTGCGGTGGCGCGTTCGCGCTCCTACCGATAGTTGCGGGGATCAATTCCCGGCCCACGCGCATTTTTTGGGGGCGCGGGCTCACCGCGATTCTCTACGCCGGATGGATTATCGCGGTGCTGTGGCTGGTTTTCCGCGCGATTCGCGCAGTAGAAAAACGGATGCGTCTCTGGGCGGAGAGAACGCGCAGCTTGTTAGGCAAGATCGTTGTTCCAATCGTTGGACACTCGTTAAGGTTCTCAGTGCCTTTGCTTGGGGTCATTCTGTTGTTACCGCTACTCAAGCTTCCTGAAAACTGGGCGTGGGTGACGCAGAAAGGCGTCGGCATTCTGTTTATTGTCGCGCTGTCATTTCTGATCGTTCACGGCATCAATGCAATGCAGGCTGCACTGCTAAGTCAGCAGCGATTAGACATGCCGGATAATCTTTCCGCGCGACGGATTTACACCCAGGTATCGGTGATTCGCAAAATTATCATTAGTGCTGTCGTAATCATTGCGACTGGTTCCGTGCTGATGCTTTTTGATCCTGTGCGGCAGTTCGGCACAAGCATCCTGGCTTCCGCGGGAATTGCAGGGATCGTGATCGGTTTCGCTGCGCAACGGACCCTGGGTAATGTGCTCGCCGGAATTCAGATCGCCTTAACTCAACCTCTGCTCATTGATGACATCGTGGTGGTCGAAGGTGAGTTTGGCCAGATCGAAGAAATCACCCTCACGTATGTAACGGTGAGGACGTGGGACCTGCGCCGGATGATTCTGCCCATCACTTACTTTGTGGAAAAGCCGTTTCAAAACTGGAGTCGCGTTTCTACCGACTTACTCGGTGCCGTTGTTCTTTACCTTGATTATCAGGCGCCCATTGGCGAATTGCGCAAGGAACTGAAACGGCTCGTCGAAAATAACCCGAAGTGGGATCGAAAGGTGTGCGGGTTGCAGGTCACGGATACCAAGCAAAGCACAATCGAAGTGCGCGCGCTCGTCAGCGCCACCGGCCCTGGAAAACTTTCTGATCTTCGTTGCGAGGTACGTGAGGGGCTCATTGAATTTCTTTGTCGCAATCATCCGGAAAGTCTTCCGCGACAACGCAGCGTTAGCGAGCCTTTGGACGAAGAGATTCATGATCGGCCAAAAGCAAAATCCGCGTCTATCGTGCAGGGTAGGGAACACGAGCGCGGCCCCATGGCGCCCGGCATCCATCAAGAGCAGCGAGGCGACGGCACGGACAGTTAGCTCAGGTCGCTTTAAGAGAGACCTTCGGTTGCGCGGCGAGGTCCTCGAAATAGGCGCGCAGCGTGCGCGGTTCGCGTCCCAGGATCGTGCGAAGTGTCAGCGGATTTCCAAGCAGGCCATGATGCTCGTAGTGATCGAACATTTCCTGTAATCCTTGCGGAATATCGCCGAGTGCGCTGGGATCGAGTCGCTCGGCCTTGATCTCGCGGCCCAGTACGTCGCCGATCAACTTCGCGACCTCCCATCGGTTCAGGATTCCCGGCGCGCAAAGCTCGAAAGTGCCGTAAAGCAACCTCTCTTCGGTCAGCGCGATCGCAGCAACCTCGGCGACATCGCGATAATCAACTCGCGCGAAGCGGGTGTCTGGTGACCACGGCTCGGCGAGCACGCCGGTCTCGATCACCTTGGGCCAAAACATTTCGTAGTTCTGAAAGAAAACAGTTGGATGAAGAAACGTGTACTCCAAATCTGAATTGAGCACCGCATTCTCAACATCAGCCTTTGAGGTATGACCGATAATCCCAAGGACCGGGTGAATCACTGCCGAGAACACAAACCGCTTCACGCCTGCCCGGATCGCAGCGTCCACCATGCGTTTTCCGGCCTCAGCTTCCTCGGGAAGAAACGCCGGAGCGATATAAAACACAGCATCAATTCCATTGAGAGCTTCATCCAGGCTGCCCCGGTCATGGAGATCACTCACGGTCACTTCCGCCGCACCGTTGTTTCGTGCTTGTTCAACTTGATCCTTCTTACGCACCATGCCACGCACTCGCGCACCGCGCTTGGCAAGCTCGGGAACGACAAGCCCGGCGTAATTACCGGCGGCACCGACGGCGAGAATCGTGGAAGATTGTTTCATTTCTCATTCCCTTAGTGATCTTGCCTGGCGGCGAGATGCACTCCTGCCGCAAATAGCTACGCTCACACTTTTAGGCCGATTGGCTTCTAAACTGAATCGTTTGGCAATTCGAGATCGCGCGTAACGATCGAGTTGGAGCGGATGCTTGCCCGCACAAAAAAATTCGTTGCTCGCGTCGGAACTGGATGACAAACTCGCCGCCTGGCGACCCTAACTTTTCAGAATAGCCGAGCGTTCTCCACTTGGCGTTTCGAGTGGCCTTGTTCTTAGTGAAAGAATCGCCGCGACCACCGCCGCCCCGCCCAGCAGCAGGAACGCGTCGTTGTGAGTACCGGTTTGAGTCTTCAATATTCCAATCAGCGTCGGTCCGAGGAAGCTACCAATATTCGCGATCATGGTCACAAGAGCTATTCCGGCAGCCGCTGCAGGTCCCGTAAGGAACTGAGTCGGTGTCGCCCAAAACGGGCCGTAGCTCGCGCAGTGTCCAAGGGGAACAAGTGCGAGTGCAATAATTGCCAAAACAGGCTGGTGCAGCAAGGCACATCCTATAAGACCTACAGCCATCACTAACAGTGGCACAGCTATGTGTATGGCCCGGTCACCGGTGCGATCTGAATGATAGCTGTTCAAAAGCATGCCGAGGATTGTTATCGCACTAATAGCCCCAAGCACGAGGCCTACCTTGAAGTTGCTGAGTCCGGTAAGCGACTTGATAACAAGCGGTGCCCAAAAGGAGTAACCATAAAATCCCGCTGCGACCAAAAGGAAGACGATGCCGAGCTTCCAAACTGCACTATCGGTCAAAGCTACGCGGATATTCGGACTGAGGACACAGGTGTTTCGCTCGGCTTTAAGTTTGTCTATCAGCCAATCGCGTTCTGCTGGAGCGAGCCATCGCGCCGTTTCCGGCCGGTCGGTCAGGTAAAATATGACGCTGCTACCGAGAACCACCGCAGGCAAGCCTTCGACCAGAAACAACCACTGCCAGCCCTTTAGTCCATAAATGCCGTCTAACTCCAGCAGCGCTCCGGATATTGGTCCTCCTATCAGCCCGGTAACAGGCACCGCCGTCATGAAGGCGGCGATCGCTCGCGCCCGCTGCTCTGCAGGGTACCATAGGCTCAAATAGTAAATCACTCCTGGAAAGAAGCCTGCTTCAGCAACCCCAAGAAGAAATCGTAACAGGTAGAAGAGCGGGGGAGTGCGAACCAGCATCAAGCCCGCCGAAATCAGGCCCCACGTTACCATGATTCGCGCGATCCAAATCCGCGCTCCAACTCGTTCCAGGATGATATTGCTCGGTATCTCAAAGAGACAATAACCAAGAAAGAAAATACCCGAGCCAAAACCAAACACTGTCGAGCTGAACCCGAGATCGGCGTTCATTTCCAAGCCTGCGAAACCGACATTCACCCGGTCCAGCCAGGCGATAACGTAAAGCACAAAGAGAAATGGGACTAGCCGCAACGTCACCTTGCGCAGTGTAACTGCCGACAACTCGTTGGTACGCGCTGTGCGGAAAACATTCGGGATTGATTTAGACGGGTCGCTGGAGTTTTTCACACCTTGCAAAGCTTAGATCACTGATCCCGCAATGAAAGAGCACGATCTCTGCTTCCCATATGGCTCTGTTTTCGATTACAAATCGCGTCCACTAAGCAGATGAAACTATGTCCATAAGGGTGATTGCACTCCTCATTGTGATTATTGCCAGCACGGCGGCTGTTCACGGAAGCGTACCCATCATCGTTAACACGCCTGTTCACCAGCGGGCCGCAATCAACCTATGTAGCGATGCGGGTAAAAAGCTAACAAATGGTGATATTGCCGGCGCAAAACGCGATGTCGACGCGGCGCTTCGAATCGATCCCAAATTATGGCCAGCGCTCTACATTCGCGCGCAAATTTTTAAGGATGAAGGCAAATACGAGCTCGCTATTTAGGACTGCAATGAAGTGCTCCGATAATATCCGGGCTGCGTCGAGGCGTCGCTGTTGCGCGCTCGTGTCAAGGTGCGCCGGAGGCTACATGCGGAAGCGTTGAAAGAAGTTTAATTATCTGATCGCCCTCCATTCTCGGGCTGTTACATTGGCCAGAG
This sequence comes from Verrucomicrobiota bacterium, assembly GCA_046732875.1. Lineage (GTDB taxonomy): Bacteria > Verrucomicrobiota > Verrucomicrobiia > Chthoniobacterales > UBA10450 > Udaeobacter. Next base: position 28,852 of record JBKPOB010000191.1, read on the forward strand.
CACTGAGCGATCGCGCGTGGTTTCAGGCGACTTGCCCCGGACCCGTCATTTCGCAATGGGCAACAGGCAGTCAAGGATGCAAAGGCTGCTTGCAGCATTATACGGTGGGAAGGACGAGGATATGATCGATACACTTGCCGCCGCTTATGCCGAGATTGGTGATTTTGATTCTGCTATGCGTTACGCAGCGCAGGCGCTGGCAGTAAAGGGGATTACACCGGTCGACTCGAAACGCATTCAACAGCATTTGGGATTCTCGATGCTCCAATTCTTAATGACCGTTGGCGACCAGTTGCTTTGTTGGCTTGCTCGCTTCGAGCTGCGCGTTCACCTTTTGCAAATCCGCAGAGAGCGCTTCAATTTGCTTCTGCTGCTGGGCAAACTTCAATTCAAAGTCCTGCGTTAGCTGCTCCACTTTCCGGTGCTCTTTCAGGAATTCGTTGAGCAACATCGCGTTTATCGTATCATAGCGCACGGTGTAAACCTCGCCCTTCTTGTCACGGACGACCAAATCCGGGTTTACCTCCGCCACTTCCTCAGCAATCAAGCCAAATTGCGGTCTGCCATTTGTATCGCTCTTGTACTGAAATGTGACCGGTTTAAGTGCCAGAATGGCTTCACTGGTTTGAGCCATCGGTTTAATGTCCGTTTTAAATCGCCGTGAAGAAGCCGGTGGTGTCGTGCCGAGCTGACCTGTGGTTGTGTTTATAAAGACCGCCGTCGGACTGCCCTGGTCCACCCCGGTAATACCGGCGATAAAGGCAGTCGTGTGAATTTTGTCGTCGCCGATGCGGATGGTGTTGTCCTCGGTGGCAACACCTTTGTTACCGACATAGATGTTGTTACCGCCGGCAGTAGGAAATGTGCCAGCTCCAGCGCCCACGGCGATGTTGTCGTTGCCGGTACTATTTAAGAGCGCGCCAACACCCATGGCTGTGTTACGCGCGCCTTCTGTGTTGCTTTGGAGCGCATTGGAACCAGTGGCTGTATTGTTATCACCCATTGTGTTATTGATAAGCGCATTGGAACCAGTGGCTGTATTGTTACCACCCGTTGTGTTATTCATGAGCGCATTATCACCAATGGCCGTGCTGCCGATTGCGATCGTGTTGTGAAGCAGCGCTGACGAACCAACGGCTGTGTTGCTGGTACCGGTGGTGTTGAAAAAAAGTGCGGCTTCGCCATTCGCCGTGTTGAAGCTGCCGGTGGAGTTGTTTAAAAGTGCCCCCGCGCCGGTCGCTGTGTTTTGATTTCCAAGGTTGGCGAAAAGTGATCCCGCGCCAACTGCGGTGTTGAAGCTGCCAGTCTTGACCGCCGAGAGCGAAGAGTAACCGATCGCCGTGTTCGCCGCACCCGTGGTGAGGCTGGCGAGGGCGTTCTGCCCCTCCGCGGTGTTCAAGAGGGGATAACCTCCGTCTGGTGGTGGATTGACAGCTCCTGCTTTTGGCAAAAGTCCGATATAGAGGAAAGCGACTGTGATGATGACTATGGAGGTAATTGATCGAACGCTAGTTTTCATAAGCTCGGATTCTTGAAAGCTGGAGGCAGGTTGTCCAGGTCAAAATCTCGCATGCCGGAAAATTATGCGATCGCCGGACATCGTCACCGACACACTGAACGCGTGCTACTAGTTCGATTCAAGTCGGTTGGGGGAGCCCACTTTCGATGGGACAAGAATGGCGTCGCTCATTCCGTGTAGAAACTTCTTATCTGCTGGCGCGATCGTTGCGAGCGCCCCACGTAGTTTTACGCGATCCGGTTCGACGAAGTAGTAAGGACAGAGGCGTACGCGACCCTTCATTGTCTTTAACTCGTTAGAATCCGGGTCCCAATACCTATGATCGAAAAGACTGCCTTTGTGAAAGCGTTGCATGATGGTGGGCGACGATTCGAACGTCTCAAGTGCATGGTTGATTCGCTTTTCCCATTCCGCATGCGGCAGGTCGCCACCGAGTGCGACACCCCGGCTGCCCCAGCCGAGCGGTGAAAATCCGCTCACTTTCAAAAGAAGATCGCGATCTTTTTGACTGAACTTCGCTGCCTCGCGCCAGTCATGAATCTCCAGACGCGGTATTACCGCATGTTGTGGCAAGGGCGTCGGATCAAGCAGCCACGAGTAGGGAATCACTTCCTGTAGCTTGATGAAATATTTTTCGCCGAGTTCGCGCCGCCAAAATTCGCGCAGCGGCTGCATCCAAAAAAGCGCGAACCACATCTTCTCTTCCAGATACGGCTTGATCGGCGGCGTGATGCTGATGCGACCTTCAGCATTCGCACGAAGCACATTTTCAATCCCCGGAATATTTGGCAGATCGAATAACTCGAAGAAACGATAGACGGAGCGTCCGTCCTGCGAGTCATAATTCTCGGCAGGTGCAACACGCCACGACGATGTTTGATCTTTGATGTTTGATTTTTGATTTAAGCGCGCTCCGACCCATTCCATCTCCGGTCGATAGGTTGCCGCCTCTTGGGAAATAACGATGTCGCCGCCGCTTGGCAGCACAGTTCGAAATCCGTCCAGCATCCCACTGGCACCGCCCATGATCTCGCTGTCAAATGCGGAATAGGTTTGGTTGAGCCATCCAGTGAGACCGATTCCGCCAGGCACGGAATCGATTTCGGCGATCACATAGCCCTTTTCGGTCAGAATAAGATCGGGGCGAATGACCCGCGGCAAATCCTCCCGAATTTCTTTGCACCTCGAAAACTCAATCAGCTCTTTGGGTTTACCAGCATCGAGATAACGAGCTACCCAAGCAGGCTGTTTGCCCTTAATGCTCAGCTGATAAAGCTGATTGCACGCCCGCTGAAAGACGAACAGCCGATGTCCTAGCTGTTCCAGTTCAGTGACAAATTTTTTCTCGATGGGAAATGCGTCAGGCGAGAGCAGCCAGGCCTTTTCCGCGAAAAGACCTTCTTTTGGGAAAGCAGCGCGAATGGTGGCAAGCCTGTCGTCCTGAGTTTGCACCTGGCTCATGAGGCAAACGTCCAACGTCCAACGCTCAACGTCCAACGCTCAGTTATTGTAGGGCGTCTCTGCGACACGCTGTCGTTGAAAAGGCGTTTGACACAAACGCCCTACAATTATCTTCCAGCCGCGATTTTCTTCAACGCGAGCTTGACTAGGTCTTCCGCTGATTTCGCTTCGCCTTTCTCCTGGAGGTCGCGCACTGTTTTGTGAGCATCGACCTGTTTGTAGCCAAGCGCGATCAGCGCGAGCACAGCCTCGTTCGCTTGCTCTTCCTCCGGAGTCGGCGCATGCGCTGCACTGGCTGCTTCCCAAGCTGCGGCTACTCCCAGCTTGTCCTTTAATTCCAAAACGATCCGCTCGGCCGTTTTTTTCCCCAGCCCACTGATTTTTGAAATTGCGGCGACATCGGAGTTTACGACCGCAGCCTTGAAATTATTGACGCTCATTCCGCTGAGCACTGCGAGCGCGAGCTTCGGCCCGATCCCGCTGACGTTGTTCACCAGCAATCGAAAAAGATCTCGCTCCGCGGGGGTCATGAACCCGTAAAGCACATGCGCGTCTTCGCGGACGGCCAGGTGCGTTAGAATGCGAATGGATTGCCCCGGCTCCGGCAGCCGGTCGTAGCTTGAAAGCGGGATAAGAACTTCGTAACCCACGCCGCCGACATCGACAATTGCATGCGTAGGCAAACCGCTCACCAGTTTACCATCGAGAAAAGTAATCACGTTAAATCGTTAAATCGTTAAATCGTTGAATCGTCAATCTGCTTCACTCCGATTTCAGCATGAGCGTGAGATCAACCTGTTTACCTTTCGCAATGTTGAAGCCCTGCGTGGAAAAAGATCGCCAGGCTGGGGGATGATCCGGAAAAAGCGTCGGCACAAGTAAAGTTGGCACAATCACAAAGCGAGGGCCGGGCTTGGACATGAAATCGACCACGTTCTTTTTGTTCAGCCCCGTGAGAAAGCTCTGCACGCGTGAGCGAAAATACCAGACCACGCTTGGTTCCTCGAATTCGACCGAGGCAAATTGCATGTTCGGCTGCAAATGCGCGCGTGATTCCCGGAAAAGCTGATACGCGGGAAAAAATCTTGCCACGAATGGAGGCACCACCAGCGCGACTGCAATCCATACGCACGCGGTAGCGATGGCGATGATTCGAAACAAGGATCTATCGTTTCTAATTGCTGCGGCTTCGTACCAACGCCAATGCCGCGCAAGCAGGAGCGCGAGCAGTGGAAAAGCCGGCAGGGTGTAATGTGGCAGTTTCGTGCTAACCAGCGTGAAGATAACAAAAATAATCCCGATGCCTGTAAGAAGATATTTGTCGATCAGCTTCCCGCTATAGCCGGGGGCGCCGACCCCGGCTTTTTTATTTCGCCACAATCTGCGGATCAACCATGGCAATTTGATCGACCAAGGAAAAAAACTGACGAACACTGTCACAAAGTAAAACGGTAGGAGCAGCAGATACATTCCCAACGAGTTCGCGCCGTGACCTTCCATCGTGGCGAGCGACCGACGGACGACATGCCGTCCGATTCCAATCGCAAAGAATTCGCCGTGAGTTTGGAGCAACGCTGGGAATCCCCAGAGCGCGACAACTAGGAGTATTAACAAGATTCCGCGCAGGAATTTGAAATGGCGAGCCAACTGCCAGTCTCGCGCCAAACAGATTGTTGTCACGACAGTTAGCAGCGGCACCCATGCAATTGGTCCCTTGGCCAGAAAACCGAATGCGAGCGAGAGGTAAAACGTGAGCCACCACCACAAAGACGTTTGATGTTTGATGTTTGATGTTTGATTTGTTTTCTCGGAATTGATCCTTGGGCGTTGGAGCAACTCATATCCCGCCCAGTGAGCTGTCGTCATAAACAGCACCAGCCACATGTCGGCGACTGCGGCTTTCGCATGAACAAAAGTCTGTAATGAAAGCGTGAAAACAATCGCAGCCCACCAGCCAACTTGCGCATTATCGTTGCGACGGCCCCAGGCAAAAATCACCAAGGCGGTCAGTGCGGCCGCGATCGCGGATGGAAAACGCGCGCTGAAATCGTTCTCTCCAAAGATTCGGTAACTCGCTACCTGCGCCCAATAGGCGAGGGGAGGCTTATCCAATCGTAGCTGGTTGTTGAAGTAGGGAACGACGTAATCTGCGCGCTGGATCATTTCTCGTGATGCCTCCGCGAAACGAGGCTCGTCTCGATCGATCAACGGCAGACTCCACGTGCCGATCACGTGAAAAATTACGCAGGCGAAAAATAGTGTGGCGTATTTTGCTGGTGCAGATTTCAATGTGCTGCCTGCATCTCATAAACGTCATTCCGAGCGAAGTCGAGGAATCCCGTGGCCTAGCTCAGAGCTAACATCACAAGATGTCTCGACTTCGCTCGACATGACAAAGCGAGAATGACGGGAACTTATTTGTGAAGAGCGCCGCCGTCTTTTATTGGCTGATCGGCATCGTCATCGCGGTAATAGCGATTGCGGTTGCGTTCCATTTCGACGGTGCCGTCAGGGATTTCATGGCGCAAAACCAAAGCCCTGGGATGCACAAATTCATGCGCAACGTCAGTCTGTTTGGCGACTGGCCCTCGCATGTTGTGCTTGGATTGCTCCTTTTGGGAATCGCATGGCGCCGTCATAGCAAAAGGTGGATGCGCATTTTTTTGTCGATGCTGGTGGCTATGGCGATCGCAGGCGTCGCCGGCACCGTTATCAAGCGCACGGTTCCAAGAGCCCGCCCATCTGTGAAATCGGAGCTTCGCTGGGGCGGCCCGCGTTTTAGTACGAAATATCACGCGTTTCCTTCAGGCCATGTTGTAGCCTCGACCGCTTTTTTTGGTGTCTTAATTTTCGCGCGCCGCCGCGTCGGCTTCGCCTGTCTCCCCATCCCAATTCTAATCGGGCTTTCGCGAATGTATCTCGGTGCGCATTACCTTTCGGACGTTGTTTGCGCGGCGGTTCTGGGGATTCTGTGCGCCGCAATTGTTTGGCGACTTCTGTTACGCGAATTAACTGATTACCAGTCACTGGCTCCCCCAACACGACGCAGCTCAAAATTTGAAGAGTATGAGCAGGAGCAAGAGTAAGAGCAGGATTTCAAAAAGCGGAGGGGGTGAGATTCGAACTCACGAGACCTTTCGGCCTTCCGGTTTTCAAGACCGGCGCAATCAACCGCTCTGCCACCCCTCCAGACCGGGCGCGTATTTGCGGTCGCGAATTCATTACTCCATTACTCCACTACTCCAAGTGAAATCACGCAGCGTCGGCTAACCCGGTGATGGAGTGAAGAAGTGTCGGTAATTACAAGATTCGCTCGACATCGTGCTATGTTCATGTGAACTTATCACATGGCGAAGAAATTCCGCCCTCTAGTAAGCGAGACGCCCCAAAGCCGCGCAGTGATTCACGGACGCGGCGCGTCCTGGAGTCCGGCTAACCGTTTCGAAAAGCTGCATGTCGATCAAAACGATTTCGATGTCGTCGATAGTGATCCCGAAGCGGAAGAGCGGCCGCGCCGCGGAACGCAATATTTCCGCGATGGCACCAAATCGGTCATTACGCGCAACAGCAGTCCAGATGTCGGCTTTGAGACAAGCCTTAATCCCTATCGAGGCTGCGAGCATGGCTGCATCTATTGTTATGCCCGGCCAACACACGAATATCTTGGCTTCTCGGCCGGCCTCGATTTCGAAAGCAAAATCATGGTCAAAATAAACGCGCCAGAGTTATTGCGCGCGGAACTGGAATCACCGCGATGGCAGCCACAGACGCTGGTGCTGAGCGGCGTGACCGATCCGTATCAGCCGATCGAGCGAAGACTATGCATCACGCGCGGCTGCCTCGAAGTGCTTGCCAAATTTCACAACCCCGTGGCGATCATCACAAAGAACCGTCTGGTTACACGCGACATCGATCTATTGTGCGATTTGGCGAAGCACAATGCGGTCGCGGTCAACGTTTCTGTAACTTCACTCGACTCAAATTTGCAACGAGTGCTCGAGCCGCGGACGTCGTCGCCTCAAGCGCGCCTTAATGCGGTCCGCCAACTTCGCAGCGCAGGAATTCCAACGGGCGTGATGGTTGCACCAATTATTCCCGGGCTCACCGATCATGAAGTTCCGAAGATCGTCGACGCTTGCGCAAACGCTGGTGCACAATTTGCAGCATACACGATTGTCCGCCTGCCATGGGCGGTAGCGCCACTGTTTGAACACTGGCTAGAGGAACACTTTCCGGACCGCAAGGACAAGGTGCTGGGGCGCATTCGCCATTTGCGAGGAAACCGGCTGAATAACTCTCAATGGCACACGCGTATGAGTGGGGAAGGCGTCTTTGCCGAGCAAATCGCTTCGATATTTGCTATTTCCTGTCGGCGCAACCGAATGTGCGCGCGTCCAAAACTGTCGTGCGCGTCATTTCAAAGACTGACGACGCAGCCAGACCTTTTTGGTTGAAAATCACTGGTCTCTTTTTGCCGCACCTAGTGCGGCCGCGTCCCTCGTTGCATACGAAATAATTGAGCGGCCACTGCGAGCATGCACGAGGGTGCGGAGAGGCGGTTGTTGGAGGCCGTGCTGATTCATAAACACCTCGCTAGGTTAAGTCCCCGTTTAATTCCCTAGTCCCTCCCCTCGCAGTGTGTTGCACTGTTCCTGGACGGAAGCTCTCCCTTTTGTCGTCAAAGGTCGAAGGAACCCACTGCTATGGAATCTTAGCGAACTCGAACCGCTGAAATCGACTGTCGATTTTTGATCAAGTAAGCCCTTAATGGACGCCAGTCGCCACCGCGAATTCTCGTTCTCCGTCGGTGAACACGAGCAGCGCTTCGTTTTCCTTTAGGTTGAGTGCTTTTCGAGCGCGAGAGAGTTGTTTACTAGAATCGGTGAATTCGACATAACGTTCGCCGGCGCTAAGTGGAACTGCAGTTTTAATCTTTACCTTTTTCATGCCCCCGCGGCATTTTTGCGCCGAATTCCGCGAGCGCAAGGTGTTTTTGTTGTCGACAAGTTGTCACTAAATTGTGATTCGCAATTTCTGTAAAAGATGTCCCCCTCAGCAAATTTTTGCCCACGCATTTTGTCTTGACGAGCAGGCGAGAATTTTTCCAAACTCGGTGTCGCTAACGGATCTGAATCAGGCGGAGGGCTCTTCCCCGCTGGGTTCTTCGCCTCTTCCGGACCCCGCAAATTCCAAAGTGCTCAGCGGGGAAATAGAAGGAAAAACCAGGTGAATTCGTTCATTCAGTATAAAGCGACAACTGGTGGCGATGCGCATCCGAACAGCACGACCAGCCGATCAACACTCCCACTGCGAGGAAGCACGACCAACTCGGGAGAAAAGGCAAAACGAGCTCTCAAAAACTACAGTTAATTTGTCTCGTTTTTCTGATTACCGGTTTGTGGCTTGAGCCGATGGCGCAAGCGGTCACGATCACAGACATTCGCAACGTCGACGACAAACACGTCACCTCCGACATCAAGAGTGCTTTGTACGACTTTTCGCCTGCGATCATTGGGCATGGGAAGCCAGACTACCCATCGGGCCGCGTCGTCGTGATCCCTGTGGAGACTCCGGATTTCCCTCGCAACACTTACGTAACGCCGGCCAATGTGTTTAACAGTGCGTTCGTGGGCGGCCCCAGCACATATTACAGAGTAGCCTCCGGATGTCACATCACCCTGAAGGGCCATGTGACCGACTGGACCACGATCGGCACCAAGCTCGCGGACTACAAGTCGACCGGCGCATTTGGGGAAGCGGTAGGGTTGCCATACTACCCGAGTGAACATTCCGAGGAGTTCATGAAGGCTGTGTTGGAGGCGGGGAGTGTAAACTGGAAGGAACTGGATGCTAACAACGATGGTAAGATCTCCCGTAGCGAGGCGGCGATCCTGCTCCTGATCCCAAATCGTGATAACCCTCCCACGGGGTTCGGGTGGGCCACGAACACCCCGCAGTGGATTGGCCAGGTGACGACGTCTGCTGGAACCTTCGACTTCGGGACCCTGCAAGTGATTTATCTGAGCGTGACGAAAGCATCGCAGCAAGCCAGCACTGGCTACAATTTCCTCTACGACCAAATTCTTAGCACGATCGTGCACGAGCTCCTGCACGCGTTTTTCGACTTGCCTGATCGCTACAACTACCCAGGCCTCGGCTCCTACTGCATTCTCAGCGATAACAACCATTGGATCCTGCTGAACCCGCACGACCGGATGAAACTCGGCTGGATCCGGCCACGCATTCTCACGCCAGACCATGGCAATCTTTGGCTTGAGGCGCCCACCGCCGCAGCCACCCAGTCAGCACTCATTCTCCTGGACCCGGCGCGCCCCGATGAATATTGGCTGCTGGAGAACCGAAACAAGTCAGGCTCGGTCTCTTTACCTTGTGACACGGTTATTGGCCCTGGCGGTACAGTTCAAAAGCTTTTGCCCACTCCTGTCTGGTTCGTCGAGAGCGGCCTTTCCACTGAGGGGCTCGCCGTTTGGTGGGTGCGGGCACGCGCGCTCACTGACGGGTCGGACGACGTCAGGCTGGTACCGGCGAGTGCTCCCGATCAGGACCCGGACGGCAAAGGCATTAACCCCACAAATGGTGCGGCGCTCGATCCAGCGGCACCGGGATACAACAGCCCGGGTAATCAGGATCTCTTTGACACGCAGATTGGGCCGCGGATCCTGCGCTACAGCGATGGGACCCCGAGCAAGTTCGGGCTGTACAGCATCTCCCCGCCGGGAGAAACGGTCACCCTGTGGATCGGGACCGAGCCGCCGCCATCGGTGACGGTCTCGTTCAAACCAGATACCTCGCCGCATCGCGCTCACTGGGGAGGAACGGTGGTTCGACCACCTCCTCAGACCCGCCCGCCTATGCCGCCGCAACCGCCGCCGAACGCTGAGTACAAGAGGGTGAGCCCTGTCGGCACCCCGCGGGTCGAGCTAGAGGACGGGTCGGCGCTGCTGGCTAGGAGCACGGGTCGAACGCAGTACTGGGTCCGGATCGATGTCGAGGGCCGAACTGTTACGACATTTGATCCTCAGGCGACTGTCGTCCGCAGCTCAACGGGCGATATCGCGGTGATCACGGAGCCCGGAGGCCAGCCACAGTGGATCGGCCGGGCGCGGGCTACTCGGCCAAGGTTCGAAAGGCGCAGGACGCGAGAGCGGTCAGGAAACTAAGAAATAACAAAAAAGGCATTCAAACGCTGCCGACCTTTCAACAAAGAACACATCATCCAAACACACTCAGCCCTTAAAAAAGAAATCCATGTTCTTTAAAGTCGCGATGAGAGCAGTCTGTCCTCGGGAATTGTCTCGATTGAGATTCAACGCTATACCCCAAGGAATTTCTTGTGTGGTCCCGGAACAGTTCCCACAAACGACCGATAGTGTTCGGCTGCTCCATTGGCAGCGCGTACGGGAGTCGAACCCGTGTACCAGCCTTGAGAGGGATGGTGG
>JBKPOB010000192.1:0-4800 GCA_046732875.1 Verrucomicrobiota bacterium
CGGACGCATCGACGTCAGCGCGTGGAACATACCAGCGTGGCGCGAAGCCGGACTCGAAGAGGACTAGCGGTCGCTTCGTATCGGCGATGATGCGGTCACCGTGGCGGATTACGAAGCTACGGGAGGCCTGGCGGATGTCGATGCGGTGGTAATTATCGGCGGCATGTCCCACGATCCGTTCGTCTTCTTCGAAGAAAGCGTCCATAGCCGGCCAGACGAATGCCACCCGCCCTTGAAACTCGCTAGCATAGCTAGGCAGATCAATGTGCTGCCACGCCCCACGCGGGACGCTATGCTCGCCCGCCCTGACTGTGTACCAGGAGGTGAGCCCGAGATCGTGATGCTTTGTAGTATATTCGGTGCGCTGTAGCGTGTCTGGAGAAACGTCGGTCTCTGGAAAGTAGGCCACTGGATAACGGCCGGGCTCAAAGAGCAGAAGGACATGCTCGCTATCAGCGATCCAAGTTCCGCCGAAGCGCACGCGCATGCGTCGACGCAACGGCTCGGAGTACAACAGTCTCTTGGGCATCGGTTCGGCCACAAGAAACCGGCCGATTGCTCCCGGTGAAAGCGGACCTTGTTGCCAGGAGAGTCCCACTGTTCTTCCTCTCTATTTTTCCTGCAATAAGGCTGACCAACAGGCATCGCAAGTATGAACTTATTGGGAACCATTCCTGCGTTTTTTATGCCGATCACGATGCATCGTCACACTCTATTTAGTCTTTGCGCACCCGATTTATTTCTCGTGGCACAGCCAAACCATCTAACCAGCTAACGGCCCCCATCACGCAATACGTTTAGCGTGCTTGCCATGACACCGAGCCGTGGCTAACCTCCTTATTCGTTAGGCGACTTCGGTACAATCTTTTAAAGGGATCCACATGCTTGAATTGCTGAACAGCGAGCAGTGGCAGCGATGGGTTTCCATACCAATTCGGATGGTCCTTGGTGTGGGCTTCATGGTTCATGGATTGGCCAAATTCAGTCGCGGGCCAGCGGCTTTCGCGGAGCTGCTAAAACAGGCTCACGTGCCGTTGCCTCTCGCTAACGCCTGGGTGGTCACTTTGCTAGAGATTTTTGGCGGCTTGGCTCTTCTGCTAGGGGCATTTGTCACCATTGTAAGCATTCCACTGATCCTTTCGATGCTGGGCGCGACGTTTACGGTGAACATCAAGTACGGCTTTAGCGCCGTGAAGACAATTGGCCTCGCTCCTGAGGGACCCCAATTCGGACCGCCGGGTTACGAAATCAACCTGCTGTACATCGCCGGCCTGATTGCGCTGATCCTTGGCGGCGCGGGTCCTTTGTCGATCGACGCGCTGCGAAGTCGCCGACGGCAGCGGCATTTGCGAGTAGCCGCCTAACCCAATTGACGAAAACTAACGCGCGAACTTCGCTTGCCGTGCCTGCGATTCGCCTAGCTTCGTTCGTTAACATTTTGACCGAAAGTCGGGACTGGGTTTGGACCGATGCGCAAACGGAGAATGCGTGACAGCGATGCTCAAGCTGAAGTAAGCAAATTGCGCGGGGGCTGAGGCTCCGGCGCAATGCCCGTTCTACAAGATTGCTAGCTAACTCGGGTTCTCACACAAGGTCAGGCCAAGTCGTGTGCTAGAAATTGTACTAGAATGACGATGTTTTTACTCGCCCATCGTGAACTCGAAGCCAGTCATCAAAAATCGCGTCTTTCCATTCGTAAATCGCTTGTTTTTTGAAACGAAAAGGAACGCTTTGAAATCGACGATTTCGGAATCCTAAGTCTGGCGCGTCTGCCAATTTCGCCACCCTGGCAATCCGATTTTCGGGTTGTAAATTTTCGATTAGCGATTGCAACTGCCGCTGGGTGCGCGCTCCCGAAATGGTCGGCGGGCTACTGGCGACCCTGTTGCTTCTCCGAATTTCCGGGTCACTCTCCGAGGGGGCCGAACCCATCGAATTGCTGAACGAGAATGCGATGGGGCCCGTGCGTTTCCTCTACAAAATCGGGACTTGTCGTCAATCCATATGCCACAAGAGACTGTTTGTAGGTATTGTACTGGGCTTGATCGCCAACCAGGATCCGATCCTTCGTCGAAGTCGGATATACGTAATACAATTTTCCTCCGTATCCGACGGTGGAAACCTTGCCGGGCGGCAGCGTGCTCACTCGTTGCTGCTGTTTGGGCGTCGTCACAGTCTTTGCCTTGAATCCGGCTCGCACCAGCAGGTTTTCCTTCTGCGAGTCCGTACTTGGACCGACGGCAGTGCTCTGACATCCCCACATCAAGCCCAGTGACAAGAGCGCGACAAAGATATTCGTAAATAGAAGTGTCCTTTTCATCTTTCTGATTCCTCTGTTTGTGCGCTTTTGCCGTCTTATTGATTCCATGTCAAAACAAAATCGTCACGCGGCTTTCGGCGAAGCGGAAGCTATGATGAGGCGTTCGCAGAAGGCTTTGTTACCTGCGTCTCGCTTGGCGCAGACGGCGATTCGATTGTTTCTGTAGCCGCCTCGTTGTGTCGAGGCGCTGGTGGTTGAGTTGCCTTTGCGGCCGCCTCTTTCGCTGCTGCGGCTTTGGCCGCTGCCTCAGCCGCAGCTTTCTTCTTAGCCTCAGCCGCCGCTGCGGCGTCTGCGAGATTCTTGTCTACTGCTGCGGCTTCGATCGGATGAATCTTGTGATAATACTGGTTAGACTTCGCCAGATCATCCTTGCGCATGAGCAGTGCATCGAAGCGTTCGCGACGGCTAAGCTCGAAATCTTTGTCCATCTTGATCGCCTCAAACGGGCAAACTTCGACGCAGATCTGGCAGCTCATGCAGACTGAAATATCAATATCGAAGACCTTCGGGTAAAACTGTGGTTTGCCCATGTAATCGGGCTTTTTGTCTTCGCTCTTGACGATGTAAATGCATTGTGGTGGACACTCCTTCTCGCAAATCTTGCACGCTACGCAGCGCAAGCCTGCGTGCGAGTCGTCCCCGTCGTAAATGAGGAACGGGAAATTGCGATAATTCTCCGGCAACGGATTCCGCTCCTCCGGATATTGCACAGTGATCAGGCGCTCCTTGTCGAAATAACTTCCGACAAAGTTTCGCGCCGTAACGGCCATTCCTTTGAGTATGCCGGTGCCGATCATCGATCCACTTCTCCCATCACAATATCGACACTCCCGAGAATTACCATCACATCGGCAACGGTGTGGCCGAGACACATATCTTCAAGAATCGTGAGATTGATGAAACTCGGGGGACGCACCCGATAGCGATACGGGTTCGGTCCGCCGTCACTGATCAAATAGAAACCGAGCTCGCCTTTGGGCGCTTCAATGCGCCCATACGCCTCGCCAACTGGCGGACGAAACGCCCGGATTTTTACCTTCGGGTTGATGAACGGGCCAGCAGGAATTTGTTCGAACGCCTGCTTCAAAATTCCAACGCTCTCGCGCATTTCCAGCACGCGCATCATCAAGCGATCATAAGTGTCACCGTGTTCGCCTAACGGAATTCGGAACTTGAAGCGCGGGTAGAATCCGTAGCCGTCCACTTTGCGGATATCGTAGTTCACGCCACACGCGCGAAGCATCGGGCCGGTGATACCGGCACTAATCGCGAGATCCGGGGAGAGTTTGCCGACATTCTGGGTCCGGGCGATCACCACTTCATTGCCGACGATCAATTGTTCCAGCTCGTCGACGAAGCGCGGAAAAACATCGACAGTTTTCTTAGCATGCGCGAGCCATTCCGGACTGGCATCGACCCGACAGCCGCCGAAGCGCATGTAATCGCACATCATGCGCGAACCCGAAAGCGACTCAAATAAGTCGAGAATTTTTTCGCGCTCGCGGAACGCGTACATGAGCGGCGTCCCCCAGGCGCCCATGTCATTCAGCAAAAACCCCAGCAGTGAGACGTGATTCTGGAGCCGCGTCAGCTCTGCAAGAATAATGCGAAGGTATTCAGCGCGCTCAGGAACTTCGATGCCTGCCAGTTTTTCTACACTGAGCGCGTAGGCCCAGTTATTGGTCATCGAGCAAAAATAATCGAGTCGATCGGTGTACGGCATCGACCCTAGATAGCTCGCGTTCTCGCCAATCTTTTCATGATTGCGATGCAGATATCCGAAGACCGGCTTGAGCTTGCGTACGATCTCGCCCTCGAGCGAAACGTTCATCCGGAATACGCCGTGCGTGGACGGATGCTGCGGTCCCATCGAAACTTCGAGTAGCTCGCCCTCAAGTCGTGAGCCCATGCTGACCGGCGGTCTCTCCATTGCTTCGATTGTCTGAACGGTCGTAGTCATGTCTGCTTCAACCCTTCCACGATATCTTCTGCTCCATCGCTCGATGGTCGCGACGCATAATGTCGCTTGGCTTTCTCCAGCACGTCATCGTGCGGTGTCGGTTCGTATTCGTAATCGTCCGGCTCCCGATAATCTTTGCGCATAGGATGATCTTCGAACTCGTCCCACATCAAGATTCGGCGCAAATCGGGATGGCCGTCGAACCGGACTCCGTAGAGATCAAAAATCTCACGCTCTTGAAATTCTGCACTCCGCCAGTCCTGGGTGAGTGACGGTAACTTTGCGCCGGCTGCGCGATCTCTCGTCCGCATTCGAATGATGACCGGTCCGTGTTTGTGGGTCATCGAGTAAAGGTGATAAACGGCTTCGAGGTAGCCGGGAATTTTTTCCTCGGTCGTTTCATCGACTTCCTTTTCCTCTCCCTCGACGACTTTTTTCACCTTCACCGTTTTCTTCACCACGTGATCGAGCCAATCCACGCCGGTCACGTTTGAGCAGAAATCGAGACGCAGTGCGGGAT
>JBKPOB010000193.1:0-11118 GCA_046732875.1 Verrucomicrobiota bacterium
ATCTTGAATCTGGCCGGCGCAGGAGTGGGACTCGTCTTGAGTCTGTTGATTGCGCAGTGGTTTGGACGACACCGAGTGCCTCATGTTATCGGCTCGGAAAGCGTCGCGACCGGAAACGGTGGGGTAAGAATTGCCAGAATCACTGAGCGGGTCGTGTTTCTCTGCGCAGCGTACTACGTGATTGTCCTCTCACTCCTTCACATCATTGAACCTGAATTCGATCCGCGATTCACGCTCATGAGCGCGTATGCGTTGGGACATTACGGATGGCTCATGACCACCACATTTTTCGTGCTGGGATTGGCCGCTTTCCTGGTTGCCGCCGCACTACGACAAGTGTACCACTCATCACGGAGTGCGCTGATCGGATTCGGCCTATTAACGGTCGGGGCAGTGTTCGTATGTCTGGCTGGTGTATTTAGGGATTCCATACCTCACCTTTTAGCTGGCGTGGTCTTCTTCCCAACCACTGTCATGGCGGTATTGCTTTTGTCATGGACGTTTCGGCGAGCTCCGGAGTGGCAAACGATTTATCGGGTAACGCTCCTCATTGGTCTTGGAATGCTTGCCTTGTTTTTCTCAATGGTCGCCGACGTAGGGATGCCAGGATTGCAGCAGCGAGCTTTCATTTTCCTGTTTTTGTTGTGGCTCTGCGTCGTGGTCCGACGGCTGGTTCGCGTGACACGGGGCGCTAGCTGACAAACTCTATGCAGCGCTGGAAAAGCGGCTTAGCGACTAAGCCTGCCATCTTGGCCTAACGACTTTCCCTCGTTGAGCTTTCGTGCACTAACCGAGATCGATGCAGACGTCGGCGAGATCGATACACGCGCCGGAGAGGCCGATGCCGACGTGGACAAGCCATTGGAAAATGCGTTTGGCGCGTGAGAGAACGTGATATGCATCTCGGTGGAGCCGGTCCCAGGCACCCGCTCTTGAGAGGTTCGCGTCATTCATGATCCGTTGCGCGGCACACCACAGCGCCGCAGTCATTCTTTGATATTGCTGCCCGGCTTCCGGTGCCGCAGTGGCTGCGTCAAACACATTATATTGCTTCGGTGAGATCTCATTTGAGCCGAACACAGCTTCCCAGCTTTTACCCCACGCTGCCTGAGCGAATTTTTCTCGATCCTCGGCCACGCGACGGTTGATCTCCTGGAGTAGATTCGCATCCACCCCATGGAAGGGGGATTCCGGTTCCTCCTCCTCGATCAGTCGCAAAAACTCTGTTTTTAGCGCCTCGCGCTGCCGGTCCGTTGGTTGTCGACCGGTTTGCTCGATGCGTCTGCGAATTTCCCTGGCCGCGGCAACCGCGATCGGCCCAACCGATTCGTTGACGCGACGCTCGGGACCGAGACACTCAAGCGCGTCTTCAGGAAGTCCAATCACGCGCAGGAACTCGCTGGCTGCACCGGCGCGGCGGACCTCGGCGTTGTAGGGGCGAAAGATCGTCTGAATTTCCGGTAGCTGCGCGAGTTTGAGCAGGTGGACATATCTTCGGCGCTGGAGCGCAAAGTCGCGCAATGGAACGTCGTAAAGAAACGATTTGACTTGCTCGGCGTAGGCAGAGCTTAACATCTCTGCGTCAGGTCGGATAAAAATGACGACTGTCGTTGCGAGCCCGAGATCCCGCAGGAAGCTCAAAATCCGCTCGCGTTTTTCGTCGCTCCTGAACCGATAGTCGAGCGATTCCGCCGAGAGGATTATAGTAGCGGCCGCGTGGGTATTGACCTCCTGCCGGAACCCCTCGACGCAATGTGCGTACCTCGGTGGTACAGCCTGTCCCAGGATCGCCTCAATTAGTTGTCCGTAATTACCTCTGCGACTCATGCCCGCTTTTGGAACGAGATAGCCGAACTGCTCAAAGGCCGCGCGATTTTCGAGCAGGAAAAACTGGATAGCAGATGTGCCGGTCTTGGGCTCACCTGCGTGAAGAAAGATCCGTTTCATTTCGCGACTTAGCTTAAATACAGCGTGTACACTGCTCTGCGCGAGCTTAAAAAGCTGGAACGTCCAAGACTGAACTGCCGACAGGGAAGTTGACGATCACTGTAAAAATCGAACAACAGCAACTCTTTTTTCGATTTCAAAACAACGTTGCGAGATACCTCTTGTGGTCGTTGGCAGAAATATGATGATAATTGTCATTGTTGCCAGCTCGTCATGCGACAACATGGATGTCATGAATGCACTAACAAACACGAGGAATTGGAGAAGATTAGTCACAACAGCGGCGGAGTTCGGTTTACTGGCTGCAATTACGCTTGTGACTCTTGGTCAAGTTTCAGCTGGTTCAAGCGCGGCCAAAGAACCTGGCGGCTCCGAAGGTAATCAATCCGCGGTCAAAACAAGTCCACTCAAGCCGCCGGCGGACGGCAGCATACCAGTGGCTTTTCTTATTTCGGACGGCGCACAAGTGATCGATTTCACTGGGCCTTGGGAAGTTTTTCAAGATGCCATGGTTCCCGGACGGACGGACCATCCTTTCCGTCTTTATACCGTGTCTGAATCGACTTCGCCTATTCATACAAGCGGTGGAATGAAAATTGTACCCGATTACACCTTTGAAAATGCTCCAGCGCCCAAAGTAATTGTCATCCCCGCCCAAAGTCGGCCGAGTGAGACAACGCTGGAATGGATTCGTAGGTCTACAAAGTCCACTGACGTCACCATGTCGGTTTGCACTGGCGCATTTGTGCTGGCGAAAACCGGTCTGCTCTCAGGCAAAGCCGCGACCACATACCATGGAGCGTTTGTTCCCTTTTCAAATCAGTTTCCGGACATCCAGCTGAAGCGTGGTGCCCGGTTCGTCGAAGACGGAAATCTTGCCACAGCTGGCGGACTTTCCTCCGGAATTGACCTCGCGCTTCGCGTAGTTGAGCGCTACTTCGGTCGCGAGGTCGCTCGCCAGACAGCCTATGACATGGAGTATCAGGGAGAAGGTTGGATGGATCCCGATTCAAATTCGGTTTACGCGGCCGCGCCAGTTTCCAGCGCAGAACATCCAGTTTGTCCGGTGTGTGGGATGGATGTCGATCCTGCCACAGCGCCAAAGTCCGTTTTCAAAGGCACGACCTACTACTTCTGCTCAGATAACGACAAAAAAACATTCGATGCTGCGCCCGATGAATTCGTGAGCGCTCACAAGAAGAGCTTGTGATGCGTAACAAGTCGATAAATCAAGACCCATCGCCCACAACACGCCGAATCGTTTTCGTAGCCGCGCCGGGCACCGAGATCCTCGACCTGGTTGGGCCGCTGCAAGTCTTTGCCCGGGCGTCGGACATCTTCATCAGGCAAAATCCGGGCGCGCCACCAATCTATTCCATTGAAGTCGTAGCGACTTCTCGTCACCGCTCACTTGTCGCGAATTGTGGTTTGCGAATCACAGCGCACAAAACGTTTCGCGAGCTGCGCGGAAATATCGACACCCTGCTCGTGGCCGGCGGCAGCGCGATTGAGAATGATGAAGTAAATGCAGAAGTCATCCGGTGGTTGAAAACCATCGCTGGACGAATTCGGCGAATCGGCTCCGTCTGCACCGGTGCCATGTTGTTGGCGCGAGCCGGCTTGCTCGATGGCCGCCGCGCCACAACGCATTGGAGCTGGTGCGAGATCTTGATCAAGCGCGCGCCCCGCACATATGTCGATCCTGACCCAATATTTGTTCGCGACAAAAATGTGTATACATCGGCCGGCGTCACGGCCGGAATGGATCTCGCCCTCGCGTTGGTGGAAGAAGACCACGGTTCGCGTCTGGCGTTGCAGGTCGCGCGCAATCTCGTGCTCTATCTACGCCGGCCAGGCGGACAATCGCAATTCAGCGCCGCTTTGTCACTGCAACTGACCGATCGAAAACCATTGCGCGAGCTCGAGTCATGGGTCCTCGATAATCTAAACAAACCGCTGACTGTTCCGGTGCTGGCGCGACGCGTGGCAATGGGTCCGCGAAATTTCGCGCGGATCTTCACCAAAGAAATGAAAACCACGCCCGCGAAGTTCGTCGAACGTCTTCGCGTCGAGACTGCTCGTCGACGACTGGAAGAAAGCCAGAACAGCATGGAGTCGATCGCGAGCGAGTGCGGCTTCGGAAACGTGAATTCAATGCGCAATGTTTTTCAGCGCGCGCTAAAGATTGCCCCCGGGCAGTATCGACGCTACTTCCGCCACGTGAAACGTCGACCGAACGTCGAGTGATAAGAAATGTCCGGGTCGAAAGGGTGACAGAAGAGTCACTCGCAATGCAATTTCATGGCGGGATATCATTTGGAATTTAGTTCTGAACTCATGCTTACTTCCAAAATCGCAAGGCAAAGTTCGTAGCCGATGGCCGCATTTGAGTACCTTTCCGTCCTTATCTCAATCATTCTCGCCCTGGGCATGACACGGGTTTTGGGCGGTGTAGGTGAAATGCTTCAAGCTCGCTCTCATCGGCGGATCTATTGGGTGCATGTCATCTGGATCATTAATCTGTTCCTGTACCTCGTGATTGCCTGGTGGATCTTCTACCGATGGCGCAATCAGCAACCGTGGACGTTTTTGCTGTTTGTTTTTGTCCTTATCTCGCCCACCATCTTGTATCTGGCGTCACTCTTACTGTTTCCGCGGGAAAGCGACGTCGATCGTGCCATCGATTACAAGACGCACTACTACGCAAATCACCGCGCGTTCTTCATCCTTTTCGGGCTGTTTACGCCGGTCGATGTCGTTGATTCGCTTCTGAAAGGCGTCCCGCACTTTCTTGCGCTAGGGCTGCCCTACTTCGCCAGTGCCCTGCTGTATTTCGCAGGTCTGATCACTGCTGCGATCACACGTAACGAGCGTTATCATGAGTTCTACGCGATCTTCTTTCTCATTCAAACGATCGTTATCAGCTTCCTCATTTTCCAGACGCTCGTGTGAGCGAAGCCACCCGGGCAGTCCGACGTTATTCAGGCTCGACTGCCGTTCGCAGAGCGCACAGTAACACATACGTGAATGAACTGCACCTCGAAAGGCGATGTCCTTATATTAAGAAAAGCGCTTGTTCGAGCTCGATGAGAATTTCACTTTGGCAAAAATATGTCGTTGTCCTGCTCGGCATCGCGATCTTCGGAGGTGCAACGTATTTCGCGCGCATCGTCTTTCGCCCAGTAGGACTGGAAAGGTACAAGTCGATTCCATGGGTGACCTATGTGCATCCTAACATAAAGAAGCTGAAACGAGCTCAAGTTTTGGTTCGTGGAGGGAAATTGAGCGAAGCGCGCGAAATTGTGGTAAAAGCACTCATCACCGCGCCGAAATCACCGGTCACCCGCGAGTTGCGCGATCTTCTTGGTGAAATCAACACCCAGATTTTTTTCTCAAAAAAACCTTCGCCTCGCAAAACAGAATATACCGTGAAGCGCGGCGACGCGCTTTCGTCAATTGCTCGCAAGCTTAGGTCTAGTGCCGAAGCGATAATTCGCGTGAACGACCTTGATTCCACTCTGATCCGGGCGGGAGAAAACCTCCTCGTGCCACACCTCGATTTTACCATCACGATTGACCTTCCGCGCAACCGCGTGGTTGTGCATGATAGTCGTGGTTTTTTTACTCAATACCCGATAGTCTCCACTGAGCTGCCGTCTGCGCGACAGCCCACAATTCAGACGAAAGTGACGGCGAAATCGTTTTGGGAAAGTGGCAGGCTCGTACCGGCCAGTCATGGACTCCAGAAAGAAGGTACTCCGCGAATTGAACTGGGGCGCGCCGGCTATGTCCTTTATGGCGTCGAAGAAGAGAGCGATACAAGTACGTTCCAAATTGCTGTCGAAGCCAACGATAAGGACGGCACATCGAATTCTCCCAGTGCAGGTTACCTCCCTCAAGGAATTGCCATGTTGAAAGATGACATTGACGAGATCGAGTTGCTCATCCGCAAAGGAACACCCGTAGCGATTATTCTTAATGGCGAGTAAAGACGCAGATGGTTCTCTTCCCGGCTGCGGCGGAACTCGCAAGCGTCAGAATACTTCGCGTTCGCAATCAGATCTTCGCTCCAATATCAAGAACAACGCGAAACCGCGCTTTGCCGCTCATCATTCGGTCATAGGCTTCTGTCGCTTTTTCCAATGGAAAAATTTCGTTCATTGATTGCACAGCATTCGACGCGCTGAATTTGAGCGCATCCTGTGAGTCGATCGACGTTCCCGAGTACCAGCCTTTCACAGAACGCTGTCCGGTAATGAGCAGAATCGGATCGACCGAGAGCGGCCCGGCCGCCCCGATCACAATGAGGGTTCCGTTAGGTCCAAGACCGCCGAGCACCGCCGCCATTGCATCGGCATTCGTCACGGTGGCAATCACAACTTTCGCCCCGCCGAGCTTATTTAATTCCGCAGCTGGATCTGACGATTGACTGTCAATGTAATGCTGCGCACCGAGCTTTTTCGCTAACGGCTCCTTGTCTTTGCCGCGCGCGATTGCCACCGTGTTAAAACCCATCTTGCTCGCGAATTGGACACCTAGATGACCAAGTCCACCGATCCCAAGTACGCCGACTAGATCGCCGGGTCGCGCGCTGCTGTTACGCAAAGCATTGAACGTTGTGATTCCGGCGCACATCAGAGGCGCGCTATCGACTGAGTTCAAATCGTCCGGCACGGACGCGAGCGCTTTCGCCGGTGCGACCATGTATTCGGCATAGCCGCCATCGAACGAGATACCGGTGGTGAGCAATTCCACCTGGCAGGCAAAGAAATCGCCGCGCCGGCACGGATTGCAATGTCCGCAATTCGACGCGTGCCACCCAACACCGACACGCTGGCCGGATTTCCAATCTGCAACGTCGCGCCCGACGGAATCGATCACACCGATCACCTCATGGCCGGGAATTCTCGGATACTGGATCCCGGGCCAAAGCCCTTCTTTGACTAACGAATCGCTGTGACAAATGCCACACGCTTCAACCTTAACCCGCACACAGCCAGCCTTCGGCTCGGGAATTTCCCGTTCGACCAACTCAAACGCTCCGCCGGCGCGCGGGACTTGGACTGCACGCATTTTTCCCGGCATGCCTTCTCAATCGCTCGTTCCCGCGAAAAGACAAGACCAACGACAACAGGCTCGCGATGCTGTAGCGGCGGTCTGCCTGTCGCGAGGATATCGCAGGCACGCCTAGTTCGTATCTCGAATGGCCTACTCCAGACGCAGGCGCAGCATGAGGAGCACTGAAATTTATCAGGATATTAAAGCGATTGGATGACTTTGTGAATCGATGTCGCAAGCGGCTGAAACCGGCAACGTAATCGCAACGCACGAGCACATGGGGCGTTCAAGGAGCCGTGAATTTGCCTGCGCCGCGTTCGGGTGCGCCGTCCTCTGATTCTGGGGATAAGTAGATTAGGCTAGTGCTCTGTCTCGTAATATCGCGTCCCGCAGTTCGCGCATATCCGCTAGCTGACCGCATTTTGCGTAACGGTAGAAGTGGCTGTCCCGGCTGGGTCCGCTTTGCTCTTTTCATTCCGGACCGAGATTCCGACCCCAGAAACGCGGTCAATTTTTCATCTGCGCAGCCCCAACTCCATCGGGCTCTGTGAGATCGTCAGCGATGATTTCCGACTACCTTTTCAGGAACGTCGTGAGGACGCGTTTTCGAGAATGCACTCGACGCGATCGAGAGGGGCGGATAGGCGGTCGCTTTCCGCGAGCCTTAACTTTATTCTTTTTCGTATTCGTAACTGTTCTAGGACTCATTTCCTCCATCATTGAACGGAACTGATCGAACCATGCTTCCGGCGTGTAGGCGAAGATTGTTTGTCCAATTACGTTCCCCTCGCAGGTGTAACGGATTGTCATCCCGCCGCTTTCAAGAACTGCAGCATGCGTCACAGGCGACTCTTTATCCCGCTGTTTTCAATAACCGCATCAGGTAATTTCATCTCGACGTTTTAGGAAGCACCGCAATCCACTTTCATTAGGCCCGATTCTCTCACATCCTGATTCGGATCCAACCCAGCGAATGTGTTTACAAAGGTCCTAAAGCTCGGAGCAGCCGCGACAATCGCGCGGTCAGCCCTTTTCGGGCGAAACAACTTCTCTAACGTTTTCGACGTGCTCCTTGATCTCGCTAACTTGCGGATGCACGTCAGTGATTAAATCGTGCTCCGCCTCCGAAAGCTTTTCAATGCGCGTTGTCACTTCATGGAGCTCTTCCAACATCGCATCCTGACGGGCTGAGATGCGATGCATCCACCAGAAGCATATGCCCCAGCAGAGCGTTCCTATGCAGCCTAGCACCAACGCCATTACTTCGAAATTCATCCCTATGGCCGATGATTTGTGCGATTCTCTCGGAGGCACCGCGAGTGACGTGCTCTCGTTCGCCAAAATCGTTTCAAGTACAACCGCGCAGGAGAAAGATTATCAATAAAATCGGAATTGGGATTCCAAGGAGCCAGAGCAAAATGTAGCCGGTCGCGGCTACTTCTTTTATTCTATGTGTTAAACGCATTTGAAATCATCCTTTCTGTCTAGAGAGGATTCGCACCTGGCCTTGTAACTGCGTTTAGGGAAGGTCCGCCGCTTTACACACAATCGGGACAGCTGCCTGTCTGAGCGACCTAATGAGTTAGTATAGCCCTTTCGCGACAACCAAGCATAACGTCGGAGGCGATTGTTGATCGGATGTTTGGGATCATGGCAGTGGAACATTGATGAAAGGTTGGAAACATGAAAACTCGGAGGCAAAAAATCAAGAAACATGAAGAATCAAAAGATTTTTTCTGTACTGTAAGCGACGG
This sequence comes from Verrucomicrobiota bacterium, assembly GCA_046732875.1. Lineage (GTDB taxonomy): Bacteria > Verrucomicrobiota > Verrucomicrobiia > Chthoniobacterales > UBA10450 > Udaeobacter. The sequence goes on from JBKPOB010000193.1 coordinate 8,760, forward strand.
CTTCCGGCTCGCGGCGCGCCAAACATCAGTCGTGCTCGGCAGCGCATGGGCTTTCGCTGTCGCGGTGCTGATCATTCTCATTTGGATTGGGACTGGGCCGACTTTTCACTATTCAGATACTTGGCAGCTGATTATCAATACCGGGACAACGATCGTGACTTTTCTGATGGTTTTCCTTATTCAGAACACGCAAAATCGCGATGCCAAAGCAATCCAGTTGAAACTGGATGAGATTATCCGCGCCGTCGGCCACGCACGAAACGAGCTGGTCGACCTCGAAAATTGCTCTGAAGAGGATTTGAAGAAACTCGAACAGCAGTTTGCGCGGGTCCGGCAAAGAGCCAAACACAATGGCGGCTCACGTGACTGTCTTCTATCGAAGGATAGAAGCCACCGCAGTAAGCGGCAGGCTTCTTTGATCGTGCTAATCCTAGAGCTAATCGCGCACTGCCGTGCGATTGCTGTGAGGGATGAAGTTTTTACGTAAGCTAAGGCCAAAGGACTCCGAGAGGGAAACTGCGTCGCTCTAAGCAAAAAGCAGCGCCTAGCGGCCGAAATCATTCCTAGGGATATTCCTACTTCCGTCGTCCGATTTTGTAGGGTTGCTACCCGTTGGGCAATTCTTTGCGACCAGAACTATGCCTATCTTGCGAAGCCTCTATACGCGCTGCTACTAAAATGCAGGCCGCAACAAACAAGAACAACAAACATAGAGAAAAAGGAAAGATGAAATTAGACACAATAGAAAAACTTTACATCAGCGAACTTCGCGACCTTTACAGCGCGGAAAATCAATTGCTCAAAGCGTTGCCCAAAATGGCAAAAGGGGCTTCGTCGAAGGAGTTGAAAGACGCTTTTGAAAAGCATTTGGAACAAACCAAAGGGCATGTTGAAAGACTCGAACAAATTTTTCAGCAGCTTAATGAAAGTCCTAAAGGCAAGACCTGCCATGGGATGAAAGGACTTATTGAAGAGGGATCGGAAATCTTGAAAGAAGACGGTGAAGACTCGGTCGTTGATGCTGGGATCATCGTCGCCGCGCAGAAAGTAGAACATTACGAAATCGCGAGCTATGGGAGTGTTCGCACTTTTGCCAACCTGTTAGGCAAAGACGACGTAGCAGAACTTCTACAATCCACCCTTAATGAAGAATCTGAAGCAAACGAGGTTCTAAATCGATTAGCTGAAAGTGTCGTCAATCCAGAAGCGCTCATTGAAACGCAGTTAGCACATGCCAGTGCAAATCGATAACACTAAACGACCAATGAAACGAACTTTAATCACCTTAGCTTGTCTCAGTGCAATCAGCTTAGCTGCAACGGCTGCGGACGATAAGTCAAAAGCCGATAATACTGCGATAAATGAGCGCGATCGCTCCGCCGAAGCCAAAACATCTGGCGACCAGTCAAATACGTCTGCGGACTTAAAAATCACGCAGGAGATCAGGCGTGCATTAATGAAAGACGGCGAACTATCAGCCACTGCAAAGAACATCAAAGTCATTACCGCTAACGGCCAAGTCACACTCCGCGGGCCAGTTAAGACCGCGCAAGAAAAAGCAAAAATCAGTCAGCTTGCGCGATCAGCGGCTAGGGGTGCCCAGGTTGTCGATCAACTCGACGTTAAACAATCCAAATAACAGTTAACTCAACAAAACGAAAGAAAATCATCATGTCTAAATCAGTATTCGGTATTGCAACTACACAGGGACAAGCTGAAGAAATTGTCCAACAGCTTCAAAGTCAAGGCTTCGCAAACTCAGAAATTTCGGTGTTAATGCCTGATACAGGAGGTACACGTGACATTGGACACGTTAAAGCTACAAAGGCCCCGGAAGGCGCAACAACAGGTGCAACTACAGGTGGCGTCACTGGCGGGGTGATCGGATTGCTGGCGGGAGTTGGCGCCCTAGCGATTCCCGGCGTCGGGCCGTTTATTGCCGCCGGTCCAATCATGGCGGCACTTAGCGGCGCCGCTGTGGGGGCGGCGACCGGCGGTGTCGTCGGCGGTTTAATTGGGCTTGGTATCCCCGAAATCGAGGCGAAGCGGTACGAGGAGAAGCTAAAAAACGGCAATTATCTAATCGCAGTACACGCTGAGGAAAACGAAGACGTTGATAGGGCAAAGCACATCTTCGAAGATGCGGGCGCTGAGGATGTCAGCACGGTCAGCGAAGCATCAGTGAAACGGTAAGCTGCGTAATTATTCGAGTAATAGGGAATCGCTTGCCGATATGGTTAGCAATAGGTGAACGATAGATCTAACACAGCTTAATTGTAGCAAAATGCCGAAAGAAGACACAGCAGATCAGGCATTCGAAAGGCCAGACCGGAATCTGACAACGCTATTTAGTCGTTTG